>VGTG01000041.1 GCA_016874795.1 Deltaproteobacteria bacterium
CTCGCTCGTCGTCAACCGATTCCATCATCACCCCTCCTTGGTCAGGGGGGTGGGGAGATTTCGATTACCACGGGTGGGGAGAATTGCGTTACCGCTGACAGTTCGGCAAGAAGCTCGTTACCGACTTCGCACCGGAGGACATCGCGGCTCTCCAGCGCCGTCGCCTCGCGGAGAAGCTCGGGAACCGCCGCATCAACTTCGAGGTCACGGTCCTGCAGATGATCCTCCGACGTTTCCGCTGCTGGGCGCCCATCGCAGACGGCGTCGACCGCCTCGCCGAACGCCACGACGCGGGAAAGGCCCTCTCTCGGGATGAGGAAGCCAAGCTCCTCGCAGAGGTGAGCCAGACGGGCTCTCCTGCCCTTCTGCCGCTCTTCGTGGTGTCCCTCGACACGGGCAGCGAGCGAGGTCCGCTCCTTACGGCAGCGTGACCTGACGCTGGAGTGGGATTCCGGGGTGATCGCCTCCGGCCATCTCGTCGTCTCGAAGTCGAAAACCGCCGCCGGAACCGGCCGGGTCGTCCCGTTGACTCAGCGCGCGTGCGGAGCGCTCACGCTGTGGCTCGCCCGCTTTCCGAACGCAGCGCCGGAGTCGTACGTCTTCCCGCGCCACAAGATCACGCTTGCCGGCGGTAAGAAGCCGCACCTCTACGACATCGCGCTCGACAAGCCGATGGTCGGGTGGAAGCGGGCGTGGCGAAGCGCTCTCAAGGATGCAGGAATGACGCTTCGGTGGCATGACCTGCGGCACACGTTCGTGACGCGGCTCTGCGAAAGCCCGCGCGTGAGCGAGCAGACGATCCGCAGCCTCGCGGGTCACGTCTCGCAGCAGATGCTTCAACGGTACAGCCACGTCCGCAACCAAGCGAAGCTCGACGCGATCGCGGAGCTGGAACGGACCCTCGAAGGGGAAGAGGGGGTACAAAAGCGGGCACAGTCCCCGGAGGACGTGCCCGCTTTGCCGAACTGATCGGAGAAAAACCCGCGAGAACTCTACTGGGCCGCGGGAGATTCGAACTCCCGACCCGCTGATTAAGAGTCAGCTGCTCTACCAACTGAGCTAGCGGCCCGAGGTGCTTCCTCTACCGGGTCACTTTTCGGGACGCAACGTGACTTCCACGTTCGCGCGAACGCGAAGCCGGCCGGCGCTCGCAGAGAGGCCGGCCGGCCGCAGACGGGTGAGTGGTGGGCTTTGAACCCACGACCCCCGGAGCCACAATCCGGTGCTCTACCCCTGAGCTACACCCACCGTGGTCGCGCTTCCTGATAGCGACCCGTGCGCGCGTGATCCAGTGCCGCGCCGACGCCGGACGCAGGAGGATCAGGCAACGGGGCCGGAGACTCGGAGGAGGGACGAGTGGGCTTTTGGGGGCGATTCCGGCGCCCGTTGCACCGATCCATCTCCTCGGACGCCCGGGGAGAGTCGGCCAAGGCGAAGCGGAGAGGAGGTTGGTCGATGGAAGAGACGCGCCCTGGAGCGGCTTCTTTCACGAAGCCGTCGCTTGCTCGGCCGGAGTCCCGCTGGCAAGGAGACAGCCCATGACCGAACCTTCGACGGCGACCGGCGAGCAAGGCCCGGCGACGGGCGAGCGCGGCGCCGCGCTCACGGTGTTCGCGATCCTCTTCGCGCTTCTCGCGATCTCGAACTTCCTGAAGCCGCTCCAGCTCCTCGGCGGGGAGACCGGCTTCGTTCTCTTCGGCATTCGTCTGACCGGTCTCGCCAACACGATCTTCGGACCGCTCTTCGGCGCCTACCTGGCGCTCTACGCGTGGGGCATCTGGAACATGCGCCGCTTCGCGCTGCCGATGGGCCACTTCTACGCGACCTACGTCGTGCTGAATCTCGCGATGTTCAGCCTCGTCGCGCCGAAGCCGGCCGACGCGGGCGCGGGCTACCAAATCTTCATCTTGCTGTACGCGGTGATCGCGATCGGCGTCTCGGTCGGCGCCGCCGTCCTCCTCACGCGGCGAAAGGCGGAGCTCCGCTAGATCTTCGCGCGGCACCTCGCCCGCGGAGCCGCAGCGCCCTCACGAGCGCACGATCCGGATCGGGGACGCGGTCCGCGACCGGACCGTGTCGTCGTCCACGTCCTCGAGCAGGAGCCCCGCCTCCGCGGACGGCAGCTCCTCGACGCCGCGCAGCTTCCGCTCGATCGTCCGCGACTTCCGCGCCGCGTCCTCCATCGTGCTCGACGCCTGATCGAGCTTCTTCTTGACGCCGTCGAGGAGGTCGCCGAACTTGCCGAACTCGGCCTTCACCGCGCCAAGGAGCTTCCACACCTCGCTCGAGCGCTCCTGGATCGCGAGCGTGCGAAAGCCCACGCGCAAGCTGTTGAGCAGCGCCGCAAAGGTCGACGGACCCGCGACGACGACGCGGTGGTCGCGCTGCAGCGACTCGACGAGCCCGTTCCGGCGGACGATCTCGGCGTAGAGCCCCTCCGTCGGCAGGAAGAGCACGGCAAAGTCCGTCGTCGCCGGCGGATTCAGGTACTTCTCGGCGACGTCCTTCGCGCAGCACGTGACGACGCGCTCGAGCGCCTTCGCGGCGGCCTCGACCTGCTCGGCGTCGCCCGTGCAGCTCGCGTCGACGAGCCGCTGGTAGTCTTCGAGCGGGAACTTCGAGTCGACCGGGAGCCAGACGACGTCGCCCCGGTCACGTTGATCGGAACTGGGTCCGGGAAGCTTGATCGCGAACTCGACGACCTCGTTCCGTCCCTCGCGCGTGCGGACGTTCCGCTCGTACTGCTCGGGCGAGAGGATCTGCTCGAGGAGCGCGCCGAGCTGTACCTCTCCCCAACCGCCGCGCACCTTCACGTTCGAGAGGACGCGCTTCAGGTCGCCGACGCCGGTCGCGAGATTCTGCATCTCGCCGAGGCCCTGGTGGACGCGCTCGAGACGGTCGGAGACCTGCTGGAAGGACTCGCCGAGACGCCGCTCGAGGGTGCCCTGCAGCTTCTCGTCGACCGTCGCGCGCATCTGCTCGAGGCGCTCCGCGTTGTCTCGCTGGATCAGCCCGAGACGGTCGTCGACAGCCGTGCGGAGGCCTTCGAGCTTCGTCTCGTTCACCTGCGTCAGCTTCGCGAACATCTGGGCCATCTCGGCCATCCGCGTCTGCAGCGAGTCGCCGAAGCCCTTGAGGGAGGAGGCGAGCTCGGTGCGGGCGTGCCGCGCGGAGTCCGTCGCCTCGGTGCGGCTACGACCGAGCTCTTCGCGAAGCGCGCGCTCGCTCCGCTGCTGCTCGCTCCCGAGGCGGTCGATCCGGGTCACGACGTCCGTCAGATCGGGCCGCCGGAACCGGCCGATCAGGACGGCCAACGCGGCGAAGAGACCGATCTGGAGCGCGACGACGATGTAGAGAAGGACCTGGCTCACGAGACACCTCCAAAGGTTGAGGTGCCGACGCTACCAGTGCCGGAATGTCAGCCGTTGTCCGGCGGAACGAGGATCCCCAGGACGTCGGGAGATCGCTGGAAACCGTCCGTGCGATCGCTGCGAGGGAGACCGCGCCAGGAGGGACTCGAACCCCCGACCCACGGCTTAGAAGGCCGTTGCTCTATCCACCTGAGCTACTGGCGCAAGGACTCGCGCGGCCTCGCCGGAGCGAGGCCGCACGATCCACCGAAACGTCGGGGCGAGAGGATTTGAACCTCCGACCCCCTGCGCCCAAGGCAGGTGCGCTACCAGGCTGCGCTACGCCCCGTCGGTGGCCAAGTGCGGGTCATTAGAGGGTTCGGAAACCCGCGTGTCAACGCCGCCGCTCGCGAGGAAACGGCGGCCGCCGTATGTTGGGCCGGATGAGCGCCCCGCCCCGCCGTCTGGCGCTCCGCCTCGTCCCGTTCGCGATCGTCGCGATCGCGGTCGCACTGGCGCTCGCGGCGGCCGAGCCGAGGCGGCCGGACGTCATCCTGATCGCGATCGACACGCTCCGCGCGGACCACGTGAGCGCGTACGGGTACGAGCGCGAGACGACGCCCTTCCTCGACGCCTTCGCGCGCGAGAACCTGAAGTTCGACTTCGCGATCGCCTCCGCGCCGTGGACCGCGCCCTCGATCGCCTCGATGTTCACCGGGCTGTACCCGACCGCGCACGGCGTCGTCGCGCACGTCCCCGAGGGTCTCGACGAGAAGATGAACGTCGAGGCGGCGGTCCTCGCCGCGGATCTCGAGACGCTCGCGGAGATCCTGCAGAAGCGCGGCTACGAGACCGCCGGCATCACCGCGAACGCGTGGATCGCGGACTATCTCGGTTTCGCGCAAGGCTTCGCGAGCTTCCAGACGCTCGACTACGCGAACGCCGACGACGTGAATCGCGCGGCGTTCGAGGTCGTCGAGCGGCTCGCCGTTCTTCCTCTACCTCCACTACATGGACCCGCACCATCCCTACGATCCGCCGAAGTCCGACAAGTTCCAGGGCGCCTTGACGTCGCGCGCGTATCCCGAGCGGACCCAGCGGAAGATGAATCGGTACGACGGCGAGATCCGCTTTCTCGACCGGCAGATCGGGGCGCTGTTCGCGTTCCTGCGCGAGCGCGGGCTCTACGACGACGCGGTGATCGTCATCGTCGCGGACCACGGAGAGCAGTTCCGCGAGCACGAGAAGCAAGGCCACGGCTACTCCCTCCACAACGTCGAGATCCACGTGGCTCTCCTCCTGAAGGCCGGCGGCCGGCGAGGCGAGGTCGAGAGGACCGTGAGCATCACGGACATCTTCCCGACGATCCTCGAGCTTGCCGGGGCGGGCCCGCGCGCCAACCACGGCGAATCTCTTCTCGATCCGTCGCCGCAGCGGCTCGCCGTGCTCTCCGAGCAGGTCGGGTTCTCGCTCGAGCGCGGGAACCAGAAGGCGATCGTCGATCGGCGGGGGCGGAAGCTGATCCTCGGCTATGGCGAGGACGACTGGAGCGCCGTCGCGCCGGAGACCGAGCTCGGCACGGTCGGGATGTACCGCAGCCGCTCCGATCCTTTCGAGGAGAAGCCGATCCTCGACCTCGGCCTCGAAGCGCGCCTCCGCGCGCGATTCTACGAGGCCTACGGCAAGGTCGCCGAGCGCCGGAAGGGCCGCGACGTCCCGAAGGTCACGCTCGAGGAAGCGACCGTCGAGCGGCTCCGCATGCTCGGCTACGTCGGAGAGTAGTGCACCGCACTAGCCTGCATTTCTCACCAGATCACGTCGCGAGGCGGTCGAGAGTGCCGAAGATTCGCGAGCCTCGGACCGGAGGGCGACGCAGGCGTACTTGAACAGTACGTCGAGGAGCCCGGAGGGAGAAGCTCGCGAAGATTCGGTGCTATCGGCCGCCGCAGTAGGGATCTGGTGAGAAATGCAGGCTAGCGAAGCTCGGCGATCACCGCGAAGCCGCGTGCGAGGAGCGGGTACGCGACCGTCGCGACGACGAGCGCCGCCCAGGCCGCCACACACGCCACGCGCGGGCCACGCGCGCGGATCTCGAGCAGCCTCTGCAGCGGCAGAACGAGCCCGAACGCCGCGAGGAGGAGCGGCGTCGCGTACATCGGATAGCCCCAGCGCCGCCAGTGCAACGCGAGCGCGGACAGCAGCACCCAGTAGAGAAGCCCGAAGAAGAGCGGCAGCGCGGGCTTCCCGTACCTCTCGAGCGCCGCGTACGCGCCGACGGCCGCGAAGAGCAGCAGCGGAACGTTCGTCAACGCGAGAAGATCCCCGACGTAGTACTGCAGGTTCCCGCCGAAGCCGAGGATCTCCATCCCCGCCTGGCGCCCGCGCGTCTCGCGCCGGAACACCTCGAGCAGCAGCGGGAAGCGCAGGAAGAGATAGGGCGCCGAGCCGAACAGCGCGGCGAGGAACGCACCGGCGGAAATCGCCGTCTCGCGCAGCAGCGAAGCCCCTCGCCCCGGATTCCGCAGCACGATCGCGGCCGCGACGAGGAGGCAGTTGAACGCGCCGGGATACTTCGCCGAGACCGAGAGCCCGGCACACGCGGCGGCAACGATCAGCGCGCGCACGCCGCCATGCTTCAGGTAGCGGACCAGGAAGAGAACGACGAGCATCGTGAACAGCAGATGCAGGTCGTCCGAGCGCGCGATGTGCGCGTCGTGGACGTAGAGCGGGTTCACCGCGAAGAGCGCCGCCGCGACGATTCCGATCCGGCGATCGAACTCCGCGCCGATCAGGAACGCGACGACGATCACGAGCGTGCCGTAGACGGCGGTGAGGAAGCGCGCGGTTTCGTAGTAGACCATGCCCTCCGCGAAGGTCGGCGGTAGAAGACCCGTCCCGTGCCACCAGTTCACGACCGAGAACGCGATCGCGTTCGCGTAGACGCCGAAGTGGTTCGGGTGGTTTTAGAAGGTCGGCTCCAGCGAGCCGCGCTCGATCAGGTCCGCCGCCGCCTGGACGAGCGCCGGCTCGTCGACGTGGCCGGGGACGAAGACCGAGTGGCCGGTCACGCGCGCGAAGAAGCCGAACCCGACGATCGCGAGAAGGATTCCGAGCGTCCACGGCGAACGCCGGACCGTGGTCACGTCGCCGTCCGATCGGAAGGACGGAGCTTCGCGAGAAGCGCGTGCATCGCAGCGGCGCGATGCGAAAGCCGGTTCTTCTCGGCCTCGTCGATCTCGGCGAGCGTCCGCCCGCCGTGCGACGCGACCGCGAACACCGGATCGTACCCGAAGCCGCGCGCGCCGCGCGGCTCGCGCGTGATCTCGCCTTCGAGGAAGCCTTCCGCCGAGAGCCAACCGTCGCCGTCCGCGAGGACGAGGACGCAGACGAAGCGCGCACGCCGGCTCGAGGACGCGATCTCGGAACCGGAAAGCGCTTCGAGGAGAAGACGGCAACGTCCCGCGTCGTCGAGACCGGGACCGCCGTAGCGCGCGGAGCGCACGCCGGGCGCGCCGCCGAGCGCCTCCACCTCGAGACCCGAATCGTCCGCGAGCGCGGGCGCACCCGTGAAGCGCGCGATCGCCTGCGCCTTCGCGAGCGCGTTCTCGAGGTAGGTCGAGCCGTTCTCCTCGACCTCGGGCGCATCGTCGGGCGCGAGGCGGAGATCGAGCACGCCGCGACCGAGCGCTTGCAGCTCGGCGAGCTTGCCGCGATTTCGCGACGCCAGCACGACCGGACCGCGAGCTCCGAGCTCCGCGACCCAAGCCGGCGCGCGCGACTCGGTCACCGCTTCTCGCGTTGCGCGGCGGCCCAGTCGTCGAAGGCGCGCCGCTGCAGCGCGTGGAATCCCGAGATCGTGCTCCACGCCGCGTCGAGCATCCGCCCGAGGTCGGCACGATCGAACACGCGGCCCTCCGCCGTCCCCTGCACCTCGACCATGCCGCCGGAACCCGTCATCACGAAGTTCGCGTCGACCTCCGCACGGCTGTCCTCGCTGTAGGCGAGGTCGACGAGCAGCTCGCCGTCGACGAGCCCGACGCTGATCGCACCGACCGGCTCGCGCAGCGGCGAAGAAGGAAGCAACCCCTTTGCGACGAGGTGGTGCAGCGCCTGTGCGACGGCGACGTACGCACCGTTGATCGCGGTCGTCCGCGTGCCGCCGTCCGCCTGGAGGACGTCGCAGTCGACGTAGAGCGTCCGCTCCCCGATCCGGTCGAGGTCGAGGACGGCGCGGAGGCTCCGGCCGATCAGGCGCTGGATCTCGTGCGTCCGCCCGCCGATCTTCCCGCGGGTCGACTCGCGCTGCGATCGCGTGTGGGTCGACCGCGGCAGCATCGCGTACTCCGCCGTGAGCCAGCCCCTTCCGCTGCCGCGGAGGAAGTCCGGCACCCGCTCCTCGAGGCTCACCGCGCACAGGACCCGGGTCTGCCCGGCGGTCACCAGGACCGAGCCCTCGGCGTGGTTCAGGTACCCGACCTCGAGCTCCAGGCGGCGGGGCTCGTCCGGCCGGCGGCCGTCGAGGCGGCCCTTCAGTTGCTGGTTGGATCCCATGTTCGTGCTCCGGACCGATATCAGGCCCGCGGGTAGCAACCCCAACGGGGTACGGCAATTTCCCGCCGCGGCAGTTTCTCGTCGAAAACCGCTAAAGAAACGGCGCCGAACGATCGAGGGTATGGGAGGGCAGCCGACCGTCCGGATTCTCCGGCTGCTCCACGACCCTATGGGATATTCGAGGCCCGCGTACGGCGATCGGGGCGGCTCCGATCGGCAGTCGACAGGTGTGACGCAGCTGATCGGCCAGCACCCATTGATCCAGCGGGTCCACGGCCTGATCACGCGCGTCGCCAAGACGGATGCGACCTGCCTCGTCCTCGGCGAGAGCGGCACCGGCAAGGAGCTCGCGGCGCGCTCGATCCACGGGCAGAGCAAGCGCGTCGACAAGCCGTTCATCCCGGTCAACTGCGGCGCGATCCCGGCCGAGCTCCTCGAGTCCGAGATGTTCGGGCACGAGAAAGGTTCCTTCACGGGTGCCGTCGGTTCCCGTGCGGGAATGTTCCAGCTCGCGAACGGCGGGACGATCTTCCTCGACGAGATCTCCGAGATGAATCCCGTCCTGCAGGTGAAGCTGCTGCGCGTCCTACAGGACCAGGAGCTTCGCCCCGTCGGCGCCGACCGCTCGATGAAGGTCGACGTGCGCGTGATCGCGGCGACGAACAAGGATCTCTCGATGCAGGTCGAGCGCGGGCTGTTCCGCGAAGACCTGTACTACCGCCTCGAGGTCATCCCGATCAATCTTCCGCCTCTGCGCGAGCGGCGCTCCGACGTTCCGCTCCTCGTGCGCCACTTCCTCGATCGTCACAATCAGAAGCGCCCGGAAGGCCACGTCTCGATCACCGAAGAGGCGATGGTGCACCTCTGGGAATACGACTGGCCGGGCAACGTCCGCGAGCTCGAGAACCTGCTCGAGCGACTCGTCATCCTGTCCGAGGACGGGATCATTCGCGTCGAGAACCTGCCGGCCGGCATTCGCTCGTTCATCTCCGAGAAGAAGATCCCGAAGCCGGTCATGTCGGAGGAGGGTCTCGACCTCACGCACGCCGTCGAGGAGTTCGAGAACCGACTGATCGACGAAGCGCTCCGCCGCACCAAGGGCAACAAGCAAGCGGCGGCGCGATTGCTCGGGCTCAAACGTACGACTTTGGTGGCGAAGCTACGCCGACGCCGTGGCGGACCGATCGCGGCCGGTGGTATGACGGAATCATGAAGCCGTTGAGCGAGAGCGTGACCGCTTCTCTGGGCAGCGTGCTGGTCGTCGACGACGACGAGGACTCTCGGCGCCTCCTGTCGCACCTGCTCGAGCGACGCGGCTACTCCGTGGTGCTCGCCGACGGCGGACCTTGCGCTCTCGAGCTCCTCGAGGAGATCGAGGTGGACGTCGTCCTCCTCGACGTGATGATGCCGGGCATGGACGGCTTCGCCGTCTGCCGCGAGCTGAAGAGGTCGCCGCGCACGGAGAACGTGCCGGTGATCCTCCTCACCGCGCGCGACGACATGGAGACGCGCGCGACCGGCATGAACCTCGGCGTGAGCGAGTTCCTCGCGAAGCCCGTCAACAAGGACGAGCTCTTCCTGCGCATCCAGACGCAGGTCGAGGCGCGCCAGCGCGGCCGCCAGCTCGACCAGGCGCAGCGCCGCGCCGACCGGATCTGTTGAAAGCGAGGGGCGCCGCCCCCTCGCCGAGACTGCGGCAAAGCCGCGGCCTCTCCACTCCCCCGCTCGCCCTCCGCTCGGCCGCGGGCTTCGCGCGCGGAGATTCTCGAAGCGATCTTGCTTGACTCGACGGCATCCGGCGTGATTGCGAAGGGCATGCGCAAGCTCGACTCGTTCGCTCTTCGCTTCTTCGCCGTTTCGCTGGCAGCTTCGGCCGTCTTCGCGGCCTGTTCCGGAAGCGACACGGATACCGACGTCATCGTGTTCAACGGCGAGGGGAATCGCCTGAACGCGTACGCTCCGTACCAAGGCGACGTGAAGCAGACGGTCATCGAAACGCGCGCCCTCGATCCGGACGGCTGGGACATCAACGCGCAGATCTGCTTCGACCCGAGGGCACCCCGGAATCCGCGCATGATCGTCGGCGAGGACACGGGACAGCCGACCCCGCCGCCGGGTTGGGGCTACTTCGAGCTCGAAGGAAACGAGGTCGGAGCGCTCTCGGCGCGGCGCATCGGCAAGCTCACGCCGACCTACCAGACCGGCGACGACAACGCGGAGAACTACGGCTGCGGATTCCTCTCCGACGGCACGCTCGTCACGAGCGACGTCGGCAACCAGGCGGCCGGCCCCGGCACGGGGCAGCTCCTCCTCTGGTTCCCGCCGTTCGACTTCGACGTCGCGTACTGCAAGCTCGACGTCGAGATCGGCACCGCGGGACAGATCTACGTCGACGAGAACGACAACATCTACATCGCGAGCGCCCGCGTCGCGCCGGGGATCTACCGCTTCTCGCCGCCGTATCCGAGGTCGAACACGGCGGCCGGAGGCTGCGGCCGCCTGGACTCGACCGGGGCGCCGCTCGCCGACATGGTGCAGAAGGAGCTTTTCATCCCTTCGAGCGCCGACATCCCGACGCCGAACGGCATCGTCTCGAACGGCACCGGCGGCTACTACGTCTCGAGCGTGATCAACGGCGTCATCGCCGAGTTCGAGGGCGACGGACGCTACGTGCGGAGGGTGCTCGAGCCGCCCGCGGGCGAGACGCTCGGGCTCGTTCCGTACTCGACGGGGACGCCCTTCGGCCTCGGCGTCGACTCGAACGGGACGCTCTACTACGCCGACATCGGCATCATCGTGACGAGCGGCGGGATCGGCCCGGGACCGCGACGCGGCACCGTTCGGAAGATCCACTTCTCCGACGGGCGGCCGCTGCCGCCGGTGACGATGGACAGCGGGCTCAACTTCCCGGACGGCCTCGGCATCCTGGAGTGAGTCCGGGAGGCCGCCCGCGCTCCTGCCGTTGCTGCGCGGGCCGTGAGTGCAAAAAGGGGGTGAAACTTCCGTCCAGTGGCAGGGGGGATCGAGGTCGGCGGGGTGCCTGGGGGCTGATGACTACCGTATGACCAGGCATGTGTTGCAAAGTTGGTGCCTTGGGATGCATCCGGATCATGCGTAGAACCCACCGAAAAGGCAGGAGTTTCACGGAGGCTCCCGAGAACCGCTTCGTGGCGTGCCCGCACGAGACCTCCTCCCCTCGCAGCCGTGCAAGGGTCCCATGGTCTCTGGCGGCGCTGATCTGGCTCCTCGGACACGCGAGCGGTCCCGGCCTCGGAGTCGCCTCGGCGGCTTCCCCGCGGGAGGAGTCGGCGACGAGGCCGACGTCGAAGCCCCAGCCGACGCCGATCGTGCTGCGCGGCGAGGTCGTCGACACCGCCTGCTTCGTCATGGGCGGCCGGAAGGGCCTCGAGCACAAGCAGTGCGCGATCGCGTGCGCGCGCTCGGGCCAGGATCTCGGCATCCTCGACGAGAAGACGAAGACGCTCTACGTCGCGGTGATCGATCGCCGCGAGGAGCACGCGAAGAACCCGCTCCTCCCGTACGTCGCGGACCGCGTCCAGGTCCGCGGCACGCGCGTCGACCGCGGCACGCTGCCCGCGGTCGTCGTCCGCAGCGTCGAGCGGATCTCGGGCGCGCGCTGAGAAGACGTCAGCGGCGCGCCTCACTCCGGCTCGCCGACCAGAGCACCTGACGCGCGATCCCCCGCCACACGCGCACGTCGCGCTGGGTGAGCCCGGCTCTCCCGAGGAGCGCGCGGACGTCGCGCATGATGTGCGCCGGGTTCTGCTTCTGGAGGAAGCCGATGCGCGCCAGCGCCTCCTCGAGATGCTCGAAGAGAGCCTCGCGCTCGGCACCGGTCGCGGGCCGCGCCTCCGCGTCGCGCTCCTTCCCGCGTCGGGTCGCCTTCCGCTTCGGCGACGCCGGCTCGATCTCGGCGGCGAGGTGGATCTCGTACGCGCAGAGGAGCACGGCCTGCGCGAGATTGAGCGAGCCGTACGCGGGGTCGGCGGGAATGCGGAGGAGCGCCTGGCAGCGGTCGAGCTCCGCGTTCGAGAGCCCGTGATCCTCCGGTCCGAACACCAGTGCGACGCATCCCGTACGCGCTGCGGCGCGCATCGTCGCGGCGAACGCGCGCGGCGTCTCGATGCGCCGCGTGGAGGCGATCTCCCTCCCGATCGTTCCGACGGCGAGCGCGACGTCCGCGAGCGCCTCGTCCAGCGTCGCGACCGCGCGGCAGCCGCGCAGCACGTCCTCCGCGTGCACGGCCATGTGGCGCGCGCTCGCACCGAGGCGCGCGCGCGGCGCGACGAGGACCAGGTCGCGCAGACCCATGTTCTTCATCGCGCGCGCGACCGCGCCGACGTTCCCGCCGCGCCGCGGGCGGACGAGCACGACTCGGATGCGGGCGCGCACTGCCTCGGGTATAGCAGCTCGACTCGTGAAGCTCCGCGTCGACCACTTCTCGATCGCCGTCCACTCGATGGAGCGCGCGCTCGATTTCTTTTCGCGCTACCTGCCGGTCGAGATGAACGTAGCACCGCGCGAGGGCTACACGGACGACTTCCGCTGGTGCGATTTCTTCGTCGGACACGCGAAGATCGAGCTGATCGAGAGCACGCGCCCCGGCAGCTTCGTCGAGCGGTTCCTCGAGCGTCGCGGCGAAGGCATCCATCACCTGTCGTTCGAGATCGACGAGCTCGATCCGCTGACCGAGCGGATGGAAGCGGAAGGCCTCCGCGTCGTCGACCGCTTCGACGCGGGGAACGGCGAGAAGACGGCCTTCCTCTCGCCGCGCTCCGCGCACGGGATGCTGATCCAGTTCTGGCAGGTGAAGCACGATCCGCACGCCGCGCCGAAGCGGCCGCGGCTCGTCGACATGAAGGTCGGCGACGTCAAGCTCCGCTTCGATCATCTCTCGGTCGCCGTGCGGGATCTGACGGCCGGGACGGAGTTCTTCCGGCGCTGGTTCCCCGTCGAGAACGAGGCGCCGTCGCACCGCGGCTACGCCGGCGACTTCGACCTGAAGCAGTTCGACGTGCACGGCTACCGGATGGAGCTGATCGCCGACGCGAGCGGCAAGAGCTTCGTCACGCGCTTCCTCGCGAAGCGCGGCGAGGGCTTCCACCACGTGTCGATCGACGTCGCCGACATCGAGCCGGTGCTCGAGCGGATGAAGGCGGACGGCGTCCGCATCGTCGACGAGACGAACCTCGGCGGCGGCTACAAGACCGCCTTCGTGTCGCCGCGCTCGGCGCACGGAGTACTGATCCAGTTCTGGCAGGTTCCGGACCTGGAGAACCCGCGCGGCGTGACCGGCTGACGTCGGCTCGGCCGCGCGCTTCGCGCGCGGAGGGTCAGTAGCTCCGGCGGACGACGATCTCGATCTCGTCCTCGGTCGAGGCGCCGCGATTGCGCACGTGCGCAGCCCAGCCGGGCGAAGCGCGCAGGGCATCGAAGACCGCGCGGACGACGGCGGGCTTCACTCCCTTCTCCCACTCACCGCGCCACGCGCGCTCGTCGAAGTCGTCGTCCTCGAGGCGCTCCGCGGGGATGTCGACCTCGAGGCTGAAGCGCACAAGGAAGGTCCCTTCGATTCGTTCCATGAATCTCCCCGAAGTTCTTCGTGCGAGCCGCGCAACCTCGACAGCGGCACTCCCCTCCGATATACCCCGCCGCGATGTCGCTGCCGAGGCTCCGCACCTCCGGGCTTCTGCTCTGTCTCCTTTCGGCGTGCCTGGGGATCTGGGGCTGCCCCGACGGCCAGAGCAGCTTCATTCCGCCGCAGCCGACGGCTCCGCCGAGCGGCAGCAACATTTACGTGTATTCCGCGGAGGCGACGAACCCGGACGTCGGCACGCTCGGCGGCGCGGTGAGCGCCTACCGCGTCGGCGCGGACGGGTTCCTCGAAGGAGATCCGATCTCCACCGTCGAGGTCGTCAACCCGCGGCGGCTCGCCGTCCACCCGGATCTGAACGTCCTGTACGTGGCCACGTTGAACCAGGTGATCGCGTTCGACATCTCGACGGGCTTCCTCGTCTCGATGTGCGGCGACGGCGGAGCCGGGCTCGCGCCGCCGTGCGCGACCAATCCGTCGCTGGGCAGCGATCCCACGGACATCGCGGTCGCGAGGAACGCCGACGGCAGCCACACGCTGTATCTCGCCGAGGGCGGCGGCAGCACTCCGGTCAACGTGCTGAGCCGCATCGCGGCGTTCCCGCTCGGTCCGAACGGCGAGCTGCCGGGCTTCCCGACCTCGCAGGGCCGCGCCTTCGACACCGCTTCCTACTTCAGCGTGGCGACGAGCCCGCTCTTCGTCTGGGCCGCGGACGCACCGATCCAGCGGATCAACCGCTTCCCGCGCGAGGACGACGGCAGCTTGCCCTACGAGGCGCCGACGCCGACGCCGATCAACCAGCAGTCGCCGACGCCGAGCCCGACGCCGACGCCGGGTCCGACCGTCACGCCGACTCCTTCTCCCGTCCTCTACCTGGTGAACTTCCCGGGCCGCATCGCGATCTCGGGCATCCCGGGAGCGCCCGCGCCGACACCGCAGACCTTCTTCGCGGTCGAGCAGGGCGCCAACCGGATCGGCTCGTGGGTGCTCGACTCGTTCGAGAACCTGCCGTTCAGCCCGACCGCGGAGACCGGCCTCGTCGGCTTCTACAACGCGATCCTGCTGTCCCCGGATGCGTCGCACCTCTACGCGGCCGCCTTCCAGGTCGGACGGATCGACGACTGGTTGATCGACGCGACGACCGGGAACCTCGTTGCGTCGAGCCAGAACTCGACGTTCGAGAATGCCGCCGCGTACCCGACGGGCCTCGCGTGGCTCACGTTCACGAACTCGAGCGGCCAGACCCAGAATGTCCTGTACGGCTCGTTCGGCGGCCTCGCGCGGATCGACGGCTACCAGGTGCTCGAGAACGGAGCCCTCGACTCGCGGCCGTTCACGAGCACGACGCCGCGGGACTCGACGTTCCCCGCGGACGTCGCCGTCAAGGTCCTGCCGGTACCGTGAGAGCGAGGGGCGCCGCCCCTCGCCCCCTTCGGTCAGAACGTCGAGGAGCGGAGCTCGACGTCGGCACGCGACCAGGCGGTCGTGAACTCCGACTTCGCCTTCGCCGCCTCGTCGTTCTTGCCCTGCGCGCGCAGGCTCTCCGCGAGCCCGTACAGCGACCAGCCGTTTCCCGGGTTGATCTCGAGGTCTCTTCGGTAGACGACCTCCGCGTCCGCCGGGCGGTTCGCCGCGAGCAGCGCCGCACCGAGCGACTGGCGGACGGGGTAGTAGAACGGCGGCGGCTCCATGTAGCGGAGCTGGTCCTGCAGCGCGACCGCCTGCTCGAGCTTCGCGATCGCCGGCGCAGAGTCACCGCGCGCGGCCGCGAGCTCCGCACCGAGAACGGCGGACTGGACGTCGAGGATGGCGCGCGCCGAGTTGACGATCTGGATCGTCCGCTCGGGCGGCGTCCTCGCGATCACGGCGTCGAGCGCCGCGAGCTCCTTCTGCGCCGCGCCCTGCTGATTCTTCCGCACGTACGCGAGGCCGCGCGCGTAGTGCCAGCTCCCCGTCGCGAAGGGCAGGTCCGCGGGCGGCGCCGGCTCCTTCAGGATGTCGTCCCAGCGCCCAAACCGCGCGAGGACGGAGTGCGGCGCGACCATGCCCGCTTCCATGTCGACCATCTGACGGACCATGTCCGCGGGCGTCGCCTTCTCGAGGTCGCGCGCCGCGCGGAGCGACTCCGCGGAGCGGCCCTCCATGCTCGCCGCGAACCAGAGGAAGTCGATGTTGTGCGGGTAGTACATCGCGCGGTACTCGAAGCTCGGCTCGGCCTTCTCGAAGTACTCGTGATCCGCGGCGATCGCCTTGACGTTCGCCTCCGACGCCTGCGCGTAGCGGCCCGTGCGCACGTAGATGTGCGCCGGCATGTGTACGAGGTGACCCGCGCCGGGGACGAGCTTCGTCAAGCGGTCGGCGGCCCCGAGCGCGCGGCCGGGATCCTTCGAGGCTTCGACCGCGTGGATGTAGAGGTGGTTCGCACCGGGATGGTTCGGCGCGCGCTCGAGCACGCCTTCGAGCGTCGCGACGATCTCCGTCGTGTTCGGCTGCGGCTCGCCCTCGAGCGTCCAGAGGTCCCACGGACGGAGGTTCATCAGCGACTCGGCGTAGAGCGTCTGCGCGTCGACGTCGTCGGGATGGTTCGCCGCGAGCTTCTTCATCGCCGCGGCGAACGCCTCGTCGAGCGCCTTCCGGTCGCGCTTCGGATCGCTCGAGTAGCGCGTCGCGAGCGCCGCGACGAAATCTTGCTCGACGGGGCTCGCCTTCGGCGCGAGCGCCACCGCCTTCGCGGTCGCCGCGACGGCGCGCTGGTTCCGCTCGTCGTCGATCGGGCTGTTGTAGTTCGGCCCCGCGGCGAGAGCGATGCCCCACCACGCCATCGCGGCGTTCGGGTCGAGCCGCGCGGCTTCCTGGAACGCGCGCGTCGCCTCGTGCAGGTTGAAGCCGTAGTAGAGGCGCATCCCCTGGTCGAAGTACTTCTGCGCGCGTTCGGACGAGGTCGTGATCTTCCGCTCGTGCGAGCCGAGGTTGTCGAAGAGGACGCGCGGATCCGTCGAGGCGGGAGCGGTGCTCGGTCCGCCGTGCGCGTGCTTCGGCGGATCCTGCGCCGTGGATGCCGCGAGCGGCGAGAGCAGGATCGTGCACGCGGCGAGTGCCGCGCCTCCGGTCGTTCGTCGCACTCCGGGACGTGCTCTCTTCGTCATGGCGGCCCCCTTTCGATCGCGAGTCTATCGCGACGCGCGACGATCCCGAAGGATTTTCGCGGTCGGGCGATCCCCTACAGCGGCGCGCCGAGGCCGCTCGAGAGGAGCTCGCCGATGCGGCGGCCGAGAGCCATCACGGTGAGCTGCGGGCTCGGACCGATCGACGCCGGAAGCAGAGACGCGTCCGCGACGTAGAGATCGCGAAGGCCATGGAGCTGCCCGGTCGCGTCGGTCACGCCTTTCTTCGGGTCGTCCGCCATGCGCGCGGTGCCGATCGGGTTCCAGCCCTCGAGCGCCAGATCGCGCGCGGGCGTGCGCGCCCCGGCGAGGGAGCGCGCTTCATCCGGCGTCGAGAGACGCGGCAGCGAGCGGATGCCCGGATAGACCTCCTCCGCGCCCGCGGCGAACGCGATCTCCGCGGCGACGCCGATCGCGCGAAGAAGACGTCGCCGGTCCGCCTCGCGCAGGCGATAGCGGATCGTGCTCGCGCGGCGCCGGCTCGCGCGAACTCGGCCGCTCGGCTCGTCGCGGATCGTCGCGGTGAACGAGGCGAGGCGTGCGATCCGGCTCATCGCTTCCTTGTGCAGCTCGCCGACGCCCGGGATCGCGGGAGCGAGGTCCTCCGGGCGCGGGAAGTGGCTGCGGATCGAGATCCCTTCCGGCTCGAGCGCGCGCACCGCGTACGCCTCGGGAACGCCGGCCCAGCCGCGTACCTCGCCGGGAAAACGTGCCGTGACGCGCGCGGTCGGATGGAGACGCAGATGTCGTCCGAGGTGCGGTCGTCCGCCGGCGAGCCCGCTTCGCGCGAGCAGCATCGGCGTGAGGAGCGACCCGCAAGCGACCACGACGCGCTCGGCGACGACGCGCAGGCGCCGGCCCGTCGGATTCCCGGCCGCGTCGACGAGCGCGCACGTGACGCCGAACGCACGGCCCTGCGAGATCAGGAGCTCCGTCGCGCGCGCGCGCGTGTAGAGCGAAGCGCCCGCGTCGAGTGCGTCGGGAACGAAGCTCACGTGCATCGCCTGCTTCGCGTCCTGCGGACAGCCGAGGTGGCAAACGCCGGAGCCGAGGCAGCCGAGAGCCGCTCTCTTCACGCGCTCGCCCGCGTGGCCCGCGCTCTTCGCTCCGAGCTCGAGGAGCTCGCCGTTTCGTCCGAACGTCGCGTCCGGAACCGACGCGACCCCGAGCTCCTGCTCGATGCGATCGAAGTAGGGCTGGAGCGCCGCGGCGTCGAGACCCGCGAGATCGTGCTGCACCGGCCACGCGTCGAGCGCCTCGTCGGGAGGCCGCTCGCACGTCCCCGCGCCGAGGACCGTCGTGCCGCCGACGCAGCGGCCGACCTTCAAGCCGATTGCCGTGCCGTGCGCGCGTCCGAGCGCCGCGGGCTCGCGCGCGACCGCCGCTTCCGGCTCCGCTTCGAACCCGAGGTCGCCGCCGAGATGGTAGCCGCCCTCCTCGATCAAGATGACCGAGTGCCCGCGTCGCACGAGCTCGAATGCGGCCGAGGCGCCGCCCGCGCCGGTTCCGATGACGCAGACCTGCGCGCGATCGGACACGTCGCGCTGCAGCTCCGCGCCGTCGTGCACGCGCTCGGACGACGCGACCGCGCGCAAGCGCTCCGCACTGCGATTCGACCCCACCCCCACACCACCTCCGAGAACCGTCATCGTGGCAACGGCGCTCCCGTCCGGATCAAGCGAAGCGGCGACGGACCGTCCGCGGGCTCCGCGCGCGTCATGCTGGGCTGAGCCGGCGTCGCCGCCGAGGACTCTCCTTCGCGCGACTCGCGCGACTCGCGCGTTTCGCGCGCTCCGCGCTCGACGAGCCGCGCGCGATGCGCTTCGCGGTTCGGTCCCTCCTCGAGCCGGCGCTCGAGGTGACGGCGGTCGAAGCCGATCGCGTCCTGCACGCCGTCGTCGGCGTAGAACGCGGCGAGCGTCACGTCCCTCCAACGGCGCGCGAGAGAGCGGAGCGTGACGAAGCGCGAGCCGAGGAGCCGCTCGAAAGCGCGCGCGCGGACGTCCGGCGAAGCCGTCGCGAGCGCCTCGCCGCCCTCGAGGCGGCTCGCGAGGTCGAGCGTGCGAAGCTCGAGGCGGATCCGCACCTCGCTCGCTGCACGGTCCGGACGCCGCGCGAGGATGCGCTCGCGGAGACGCGCGTCGGCGGCTCCGATCGGAATTGCGCCGCCCTGCGGAACGATCGTCTCGAGAAGCGCCATCAAGATCGCCTCGTCGCGCTCCTCGCGCACGTCGCCCGGCGTCGCGGCGAGCCAGAGGCGAAGCCATGCGCCCGAGAAGAGCGCCGCTCCTGCGAGATCGAGAGCTGCTCCGGCGAGCGCGAGACGATCGGCTTCTCCGCCTGCGTCGTTCGCCCACGGCGAGACGATCGGCACGAGCAGCGCGATACCGGACGTCGCCGCGCCGAGCGCGAGGACCGGCATCAGGAACGTCTCGCGGCGCGGAGCGCGCGCAATCTTCGCTGCGAGAACGGCCGCGACGACGCCGTATCCGGCCGCGAGCGGCGCCCAGCGCTCCGCTCCCGCGCCGAGATCGAGCACTCCGCCCGTCGAGCCGGCGAGCACGAGCGGGATCCCGATCGCGAAGAGCGCGAACGTCGCGGCGGCCGTTCCGAAGAGCCAGCGCAGGCGTCGTTCCAGAGCGTCGCGCACGCGCCGTCCTACCACGAAAGGCCGCCGGTTGACCACGGTTCGCCCCGCTCGTAAAGCTCGCGACGAACCTACCGAGAGGAGAGATGGGATGGAAAGCGTCGGTGCACTCGCGGCGGACTCGGGGTTTCTCGTCTTCGCGCGCTTCGCGGTGATCGCCTTCTTCGCGATCGTTTTCTTGCAGTCGGGCCTGAACAAGGTCGCCGACTCGGACGGAAACCTGGCGTACCTGCAAGACCAGTTCAAGCAGGCGCCGACGCTCCAGAGCATGATCGGGTCGCTCTTCTGGGCCCTGACGGCACTCGAGCTCGTCGCCGGGGTCCTCTGCGGTCTCGCGCTGATCACCTTCAGCTTCTGGTCGGGCGGGTTCTTCGCGCGCTGGGGGATCCGCTTCGCGGTGCTGGCGCTCCTGGCGCTGCTGTTCGGCCAGCGGATGGCGAAGGACTACGCGGGGGCGGCCGTCGTCGCCTCGTACTTCGCGGTCGCGCTGATCGGGCTCGTCGTCTTCGCGATCGGTCGTTGAGGCGAGCGGGGCGCCGCCCCTCTCTACTTCTCGAGCTCCTCGCGGATCGAGTAGAGCTTCTGGCGGCCCTCGGTGACGTAGGCGTCGAGGTTCCGCCTCTGGTTCGCGATGGGGCTCGTGTCGCCGCCGTTCAGCACGAGGATCGGCTTCATCGTGGCGCAGCGGAGAAGCGGCGCCTCGGTCTCGTCGAACAGCGTCTGGAGAACCGGGCGCGAATCGAGCTCTTGACGGTACTCGATCTGGATCGCGGGGATCATGTGCGCGATCACGTGGCAGTAGCCGGTCGTGCGGTAGAAGACGTCGTCGACCTGGAACCAGCCGACGTCGTCGCGAAGAAGATCGGCGTGCGCGTCGCCGAGCATGTCGCTCCACGCCTGGATCAAGCGGATCAGCTCGACGTTGCGTGCATTGATCGGACGTGACTTCGGCGGCTCGGCCCGGAGGCCCTCCACGTACGCCTGCAGGCGCTCGACCGCCTCACGATAGCGGCTCTCGGCCGACGGGAACGCCCACTTGTCGGGATCGTTCCGCAGGAGGTTCTCCGCCTCGACGAGGTTTCGGTCGTACTGGTCGCTCGAGACCTTCGTCAGGTGATCCTTGAAGACGCGCGTCGTCTCGCGCAGGGCCTGCAGGATGCCGAGCTGCCGGCTCGCGTTGTTGTCGGCCATCAGCGTCGGACCCCAGATCACGAGGTCGTTCGGACGCCAGCCGGTCGTCCCTTCGAGCTCGTTGCCCATGATCGCGGCGACGCCGCTGGCGTACGAGGTACCGAGCTTGGAGCCCTCGGGCGCGAGCTGCGCGTAGTCGAGCGAGAGCTCGTTGTGCGACTTCTGTCCGAAGTGCAGCACGAGCGGGATCAGGAGGACGGCGACGAGCGCCGCCGCGACGGCGATGGGCAGAAGTCGTTGCATCCCTTCCAGTTCTCTCTTGCTTGGAGCTTGGCTTCAAGGCCTGCAAAAACCTGCGCCGCTGCACGTTTGCGGACGGCGGAACCGGTCCATAGAAGGCGATCCGTGGAGAAGATGCTCGAAGGACGGGTCGCCGTCGTCACCGGAGCGGCTCGCGGCATCGGCCGCGGCATCGCGATGTTGATGGCGGCGGAGGGCGCGCGCGTCGTCGTCGCCGACTACGGCGTGCAGGGAGACGGCACCGAGCCGTCGAGCGAGCCCGCGAACGAGGTCGTCGCGGAGATCGTCGCCGCGGGCGGAGAAGCGAAGGCCGTCGCGGACACGGTCGCGACGATGGCGGGCGCCGCGCGCATCGTCGGAACCGCCGTCTCGACGTGGGGCAGGATCGACATCCTCGTCACGTGCGCCGGCTTCCTCCGCGACCGGATGGTCTTCAACATGGCGGAGGAGGATTTCGACGCGGTCGTCGGCGTCCACCTGAAGGGAACGTTCGCGTGCGCGCGCGCCGCGGTCGGCCCGATGCGCGAGCAGGGATACGGAAGGATCCTCACCTTCACGTCGGGCGCGGGTCTCTTCGGCAATCCCGGCCAGACGAACTATGGCTCGGCGAAGAGCGCGATCGGCGGCTTGACGAAGGTGCTCGCTCGAGACCTCGGCAAGTACGGCATCACGTGCAATGCGATCTCGCCGGTCGCGGGAACGCGCATGACGCTGACGGACGCGTACTTCAAGGCGCGCGAGATCCGGAAGCAGCAGGGCATCGTGCGCGAGGAGCGCGGCGTCGCGGCGGTCGAGGACCTCGATCCGAACGACGTGGCGCCGCTCGCGGTCTATCTCGCCAGCGAGGAAGCGGGCGGAGTGAACGGGCAGATGTTCCTCGCGACGGGAACGTCGTACGCGCTGATCGCGCCGCCGCGGCCGGTGTCGACGATCTGGAAAGAGGGCCGCTGGACCGTCGACGAGCTGATCGCGACGGTGCCGGAGACGCTGATGCTCGGCGTCGCGAATCCCGCTCCTGCGCGCGCCGAGGGCGCCGACTCTTCGAAGGGCGGGTGAGGTCGTCATGCCGAAGAACCTGAAGGGCAAGGTCGCCGTCGTCACGGGTGCGGGACGCGGCATCGGGCGCGGCATCGCTTTGTTGCTCGCGCAGGAAGGCGCTTCGGTCGTGGTGAACGACCTGGGCTGCGACGTCGACGGCTCCGGGCAGGAGGTTCGTGCCGCGGACGAGGTGGTCGACGAGATCCGCGCCGCGGGCGGCACCGCGGTCGCGAGCCACGATTCGGTCGCCGACTTCGCGGCGGCCGAGCGCATCGTCGCCACGGCCGTGCGCGAGCTCGGGCGGATCGACGTCCTGGTCAACAATGCCGGCATCCTCCGCGATCGCATGTTCTTCAACATGAGCGAGGAGGAGTGGGACGCGGTCGTCGGCGTGCATCTGAAGGGGAGCTGGAACTGCACGCGCCACGCGTCGCGCCGCATGCGCGAGCAGAAGAGCGGCCGCATCATCTCGATCACGTCGACTTCGGGCTTGTATGGGAACGCGGGCCAGGCGAACTACGGCGCGGCGAAGGACGGCATCGCCGGCTTGACGCGCGTCGTCTCCCGCGAGCTCGGCAAGTACGGCATCACGGCGAACGCGATCTCGCCGGCCGCGCAGACGCGGATGATCGCGACGATCCCGGGAATGTCCGTGAAGCCGGGCGACGCGAAGGCGCCGCGGCGTCCGCGACGCCCGATGGTGAACGACCCGGAGGACATCGCGCCGATGGTCGCCTACCTCGCGACCGACGCCGCGGCGAACGTGAACGGCCAGATCTTCCACGTGCAGAGCGGGATGATCGCGAGGCTCTCGGATCCGGCGCCGGTGCGCACGATGCAGAAGCGGGAGAGATGGACGCCGGCGGAGGTGGCGACGATCTTTCCGCGGACGCTCGGGATGGATCTGGTGAACCCGGCGCCTCCGCGGGCGAAGGCGTAGGCTCGCCGACGCGCGCCGCTTGACTGCCCAGGAGCCGGGCCATTCCCTCGTCGCACGAACGCAGCCTACCATCTCGACATCGCACCGTCAAGCTAACAAATCGTTGCGATGCCTGCGGGCGGCGTTCGGCGCCGCGAAGAACAAAGGATGCGAAGTAAACACCAACCCTCACTCCTCGTGCAGCACCACCAACCCCGGATACGGTACCGGCAGGAAGAACGGCTCGAGCCCCTCCACCCCTCGCGCGTAGCGCTCGACGAACGGGATCACCCACTGGAGCACCGCCGCGTGCGCCTCCGCCTGCGTCAGCGTCACCGGCGGGTTGCAGTCGTTCCCCGCGAAGCAGTTGTTCGACCACGCGTAGTGGCCCGCGCTCCCGATCTCGACGAAGGTCTTCGGCGCCGAAGAGCGCTCGTAGGCGTCGAGCGTCGCGGCGTTGTTCACGACCGAGTCGACCTCGCCGACCATCGTCAGCGACGGCACCGTCAGCTCCGACGTCGGCGAGGCCGCGGGCGCGAAGGGCATCGCGGCGATGATGCGCGGCTCGAGCGCCTGCGTGAGATAGGTCGTCAAGCCGCCGAACGAGTGCCCCGACATGACGATGCGCGTCGGATCCACCATTCCGAAGAAGTCCGACTCGGGATCCGCGTTCTCCGCAAGGATCTGGTCGAGCACGAAGATCATGTCGCGCGGACGCTCCTGCACCGACGCGACCTGCGCCTGGAACGAGCCGCACGCCGCTCCGTCCGAGAGCGTGTTCCCGGGATGCGGGGGCGCGACGACGATGTAGCCGTGCGTCGCGAGGTGGTTCGTCAAGAACGTCGACTGGTTCGGAAAGCCACACGAGCCGTGCGAGAACAGGACGACCGGATACGGCGCCCCCGCAGGATCGACCGGCTTCGGTGTGCCGGGGGCGCTCGCCGCCGGATACGTCACCCACGTGTTGAGGACACGGTCTTGCTCCGGATCGACCTGCGACGGCTTCGTCCACACGAACTGCCGCTGCGAGTACGAGTACGGCCCCGGCTCGTTCGGATCGAAGCAGGTCGCGGCCGTCGCCGAGACGACGTCCGAGCAGTGGGTCTCCTCCGCGCAAACCGTGGACTCGACCTTCGCCGTGTCCCGGCAGCCCGCGGACGACGTGATCTTGCAGCCGAGCGGCTTCTTCGCCGACGTGGCCTTGTATCGACCGCACGCGATCAGGTCGGAGCCGCACGTTGCATCCTTGTAGGCCTTCGTCGCGATCTTCTTGCAGTCGCTCCGGAGGTCACCGCCCGCGAGCGCCGCTTCGACGACGCCCTTCGCGCAGGACCGGTGGCCGCTCCGGCTCGCCGCCGAGGCGCACGGACAAGCGCTCTCGATTGCGTCCGCGACCTCGGCGAGGTCGCGCTGGTCGCCGAGCACCGCGGTCCCTTCGAGACATTGCGCGGCCGCGTTCGTCGGCGAGAGCCCCAGCACGAGGAGCGAGACGAGCGAGACGGCGAGCGAAGCGACGAAAGAGGCGACGACGGACGCAACGACACGTGACATGGGCGATCCTCCCGAGCTGACCGCCTGTAACCCGATTCACGTCCGGGAGAGAAGCGTCTTCCCGGCGGCCGGTCGGCGAATCGGCCGAGCGGACCGAGAGAAGCCTGCGACCGTCCGCGGAGCGCGCCGCCCCTTGCAGGCCCGGCCGGCACCGGTAAGGCTCGGTCGTCGCCGGATCGCCTCGTCACATGGATCAACCGGAAAGCAGCGGAGCGCTCCTCGATCGGCTCCTCCTCGGCGCGGGCGTCGCCCTCGCTGCGACGAACTTCGTCGTCGCTTCCACCGTGCGCCCGGGCATCCGGGCGGAGCTCGCAAACGGCCCGACGGAGTTCGCGCGCGTCTTCTCCGCGCACGTGCGCCTCGGCGACGTCGTGATCCTGCCGCTTTTCGCGGCAACGCTGATCCTCGGGCTGATCGTGCTGATCCGCGAGGGCATCGGCGGTTCGCAGCGCGGACGCCTACGGCTCGCCGCGATCGTCTTCCTCTTCTTGACGATCTTCGTCGGCGTCCTCGCGACGGACCCCCTCGAGACGCAGATCGCCGCGGCCGCGGCCACCGCGACCGCGAGCGCGACCCCGACTGGAAGCGGAGCGGTGGGCGGGCTCTCCGACCTCCCCGACCTCGTCGCGTGCTGGGTCCGCTGGCAGTGGGTCGGCGTCTCCCTGACCATCGTCGTCGGCGCCTCGCTCGTCGTCGCGCATCGCGCGCCGAAGCCCGCCCTGGACGAAGGCGAGGACGCGCTCACGCCGCGGCACCGGACGCTCCTCTTCCTCCTCGGCACCGCGACGCTCTTCGAGGGCTACGACCGCTTCATCGTCTCGCTCGCCCTGCCCTACATCGGAAAGGACCTCGGGGCCGGCGAGGCTTCGCTCGGGTGGGCGCTCTCGGCGATCCGCTTCGGCGCGCTCGGCTCGATCGTGCTCGGCCGCCTCGCGGATCGACGCGGACGTCGCGGCGTCCTCCTCCTCACCGTCCTCGGATACACGGTGATGACCGCGGTGACCGGCCTCTCGCGCGGCATCGACGACTTCGTCCTCTTCCAGCTCCTCGCCACGATCTTCCTCGTGTCGGAGCTGGCGCTCGCGCAGGTCGTGATCGCGGAGGAGTTCCCCGCTTCGCGCCGCGGCATGGGACAGGGGCTCCTCGGCGCGTTCGTGGCGCTCGGCGGCGGGATCGCAGCCGTCCTCTTCCCGATCTTCCAGAACACGGAGCTCGGCTGGCGCGGCCTCTACTTCGTCGGGATCCTGCCCTTGCTCCTCATCGCGTGGCTCCGTCGCTCGCTCCCGGAGACGACGCGGTGGCAGCAGTCGCTCGAGGAGAACGCCGCGAAGGCGGTGCAGGGCGAGCTCTGGCGCGCGCCGCACGGGATGCGGCTGGGAGTCCTCGTCGGCCTCGCGTTCGCGGCGGCCGCGGCGGGCGCCTCCGCGCTCGGCTTCGTCTCCTTCCGCGCGACGCACGCCTTCGGCTGGACGCCCGCGCAGGTGAGCGGGATGCTGCTCTCCGCGGGCGGGATCGGGTTCAGCGGCTGGTTCGTGTTCGGCCGCGTCGCCGACCTCTTCGGACGGCGCGCGACGGGTGCGCTCGGCCTCGTCCTCCTCGCTGCGGGGATCGCGCTGTTCTTCCGCACGGAGCATCTCTTCCCGGCGATCGCGGCGATGGTGTTCGCGGAAGCGGCCGTGCAGATCGCGATCAACTCGCTCGGGACGGAGCTCTTCCCGACGCGGCTTCGCGCGACCGCGAAGTCGTGGATCACGAACGCGGGGATCATCGGTGCGATGTGCGGCCTCGCGACGGTCGGCGAGTTCGCGGAGCAGCTCGGCGGCGCGGAGATCGTCGTGTCGTGGCTCGCCGTGCTGCCGTTCGCGGCGGCGCCGGCGCTCTATCTGCTGCCGGAGTCGACCGGGCGGACGCTGGAGCAGCTCGCGGACGACTGAAAGCAGTCCTCAGACTTCCGACGGCACGTCGAAGTACGCCTGGTACATGCGAGCGCGCTCGCGCCACTCGCCGACGTCGAGCCCCGTGTCCGCGAACGTGTACTTGTGGAGTCCGTGCTTGTCCTGCGGGTTCGCGGCGAAGAACGTGCGCATCCGCGACTCCGCCTCCGAGGTGAGCTCGAGGTCGAGGCGATCGTAGATCTGCCGGATCGTCACGAACGGGTCCTTCATGAAGGACGCGAATTGCAGGTCGACGACGCGGTCGGCCGAGACGGCGCCGTCCTGGCGCGCGATCAGCGAGCGATCGAGGCCCTCCTGGATGTACTCGCCGAACTCCGGCGCGATCTCGGGGATCGACGTGTGGTCGGTCGCGAGCTTCCGCAGCGTCGCGATCAGCGACGACACCGAAGCGATGATGCGCAGCGGATCGCGGTGCGTCTGCACGAGGAGCGCGTCCGGATACTCGGCGAGGAGATCGCCGAGGCACCACACGTGTCCCGGCGACTTCAGCACCCAGCGCTCGCGGTGATGCCGCGACTGCAGCACCTGCAGGAAGCGGCGGTGGTAGCGGTACGCGGAATCCATGTCCGCTTCCTCGAGGAGCCACTTTGCGTACGACGGGATCCGGTACTGCGTCGGGAAGATCATGCTGCGGAAGTCGCCGCCGGTGATCCGCACGCACTCCTGGGCGAGCTGCGCGCCCATCGGGTGCATCTGGCGGAGCCCGGGGATGACGAGATCGACCATGTCGAGCTGCGCCTGCACCTGCGCGATGCGTGGGTCGGTCTCGTACGTCGCCGTCTCCGGCGGCGGGAGCGGGTGGTCGACCTCCCACGTCAGCGGGACGCGGTGCGCCGGGTCCTGCGCGAGGAGGTCGTAGAGGATCGTCGTTCCCGTGCGGCCCTGCCCGACGATCACGATCGGCGGCTCGACGTCCGCATGCGCGAGCTCGGGATGCTTCTTGTGCCAGTCGACGATCCGGAGACGGCTCTCGAGGTAGCCGCGGAGCTCGCCCTCGGCGACGGTGACCCCGAGCTCGTTGAGACGCGCCTCCTCGTCGAGTGACGCAGTGAGTCGCTCGCGGCCCTCCTCCCAGGAGCCTTCGCCGAGGTCGCTGAGGCCGGTCGCTTCGCACGCGTTCTGGTGCAGTCGTTTGGGATCGAGCGCGTGCGAGGTCTTCATCGAGAGATCTTCCGATTCGAAGGGAGAGCGCTACCAGATGGACCGTGCATTTCACGCGAGCTAAGACCCCGACAAGCGCGCTTTGCCGCTTTGCTTGCGCCCGACGAGCCGTCGCGGGCGAAAGGAGTCGTCCATGAAAGCCGATCTCGTGATCCGTGGCGGAACGATCGTCGATGGAAGCGGAGGCGCGCCGTACTCCGCCGACGTCGTCGTCGAGGGCGACCGCATCGCCGCGATCGGCAAGTACGACGGAGCAGCGAGCGACGTCGTCGACGCGCGCGGCAAGATCGTCACGCCGGGGTTCGTCGACGTGCACACGCACCTCGACGCGCAGATCACATGGGATCCGCTCGGGTCGCCTTCGAATCAGCACGGCGTCACGTCGGCGATCCTCGGCAACTGCGGCGTCGGCTTCGCGCCGTGTCGTCCCGCGGACCGCGACTACCTGATGTTCCTGATGGAGGGCGTCGAGGACGTGCCGCGCGCCGCGATGAAGGAAGGCGTGCCCTGGGAGTGGGAGAGCTTCTCGGAGTACCTCGGCGCGATCGCGCGCCGGCCGCTCGGCATCAACGTCGGCGCGCACGTGAGCCACGCGCCGCTCCGCATCTACGCGATGGGCGAGCGCGGCGCGACGGACGCGGCGGCTTCGGACGCGGAGCTCGCGACGATGCGTCAAGCCCTCCTCGACGGGATGCGCGGCGGAGCGCTCGGCGTCGCGAGCGGCCGGACGACCGTGCACCGCACGCCGGCGGGCGATCCCGTCCCGGGCACGTTCGCGGATCGCCGGGAGCTCAACACGCTCGCGGGCGCGCTCGCGGAGTTCGGCACGGGCGTCTTCGAGCTCGTGACGCTCGGCGGCGGCGGCGAGGACCCTCGCGGATTCGACACGGATCACGAGTGGATGCTCCCGGTCGCGCTGCAGACGGGACGTCCGATGAGCTTCGGCCTCGTGCAGTGCCTCGCCTACCCCGAGGTGTGGAAGAGCGTGCTCGAGAAGGTCGAGGCGTCGACGCGCATGGGGGCGCGCATCGTGCCGCAGGTCGCGGCGCGAAGCGTCGGCTTGCTGATGGGCTTCGGCATCTCGGTGTCGCCGCTCTGGATCTTCCCCGCTTCGGGCGACCTGTCGTCGAAGCCGATCGAGGAGCAGCGCCGCGCGCTCGGCGACGCCGCGTTCCGCGCGAAGCTCCTCGAGAGCGTGCGCGAGGCGGACGGCCAGGTGCTCGGCGGGATGGCGACGGTGCAGCACGTGTTCCTGCTCGAGGGGCGCGGCATCCACGCGTACGACCTCGGTCCGGACCGGAGCGTCGCCGCGATCGCGAAGCGGGAGGGCAAGCACTGGGGCGAGGTGATCCTCGACTTCATCGTGCGGACGGACCTTCGCGGCTTCTTCATCGTGCCGCTCTTCAACCCGGACCTCGACGCGGTCGGCGAGATGCTCGCGCATCCGAACACCGGGATCGGTCTCGGCGACTCGGGCGCGCACACGAGCCAGACGTGCGACGCGAGCTACGCGACGTTCGTCCTCGCGTACTGGGTGCGCGAGAAGAGGCGGCTCTCGCTCGAGCAGGCGGTGCGGAAGCTCGCATTCGATCCGGCCTTGATGTGGGGCCTGCACGGGCGCGGCCTGCTCCGGCAGGGCTCGTTCGCGGACTTGAACGTGATCGACCTGGACCGCCTCGACCTCGAGCTGCCGGAGCTGAAGCACGAGTTCCCGACCGGCGCGCCGCACCTGTCGCAGAAGGCGGTGGGTTACGAGGCAACGGTGGTGAACGGCAAGGTGCTGATGCGCGGCGGCCAGCACACCGGCGCCTTCCCCGGCACGGTCCTCCGAAACGAGCTGTATTAGGGGGTCCGGTTCGTTATCGCCTATCTGCACCCAGGCTCGTTCATCGAGCCTGGGTGCAGATACGGCGTAACGAACCGGACCCCCTTCTTCGGAAGTCCCACGGGGGCTCGGGGTTCTTCTCGCTCCAGAGCCCGCGGTGCGCGCTTCGCGCTTTTTTCTCGAGGGCCGCGATCTCCGCGTCGTTCGAGTAGCGCTTGTACTGCCACGCGAGGCCTTCGCCGACCATGAGCCCGGCGAAGCTCCGCCCGTCGTCCAGCCGCACGTCGCCGACGACGCGTCCGTAGCCGTCGCGCCCGCGCTCGACGAGCACGAGAACGTCCTCACCGACGAGCAGCTCGCGTGCGCGCGAGCGCGCGCGGTCAGACCAGGGCTGCGTCTTCTCCGGCGCGTCGATCCCGAACACGCGCACCTCGATCTTCCGCGAGCCGCTCTTCATCACGAACGAGTCGCCGTCGAACACGTGCACCACCTCGCCGTGGATCGTCGCGGACTTCTTTGCGCGGGCCGACTCGGCGAATGCCACGCCGCTCGGCAGAGAGAGCGCGAGCGCGATCGAGACGACGAGAGCGAGGACGGAGCGGCGGTTCATGGTGGAATTGCCGCTTCTATCATGAAACGGTCCATGGTGAAGCGCCCGCCAGAGATTCACGCCGCGGATCCAATCCGGGAGCTCGCCGGCTTCGTGAAGGAGGGCCTCCCAGAGGATAGGAGCACTCGATTCGAGGAGTATCTCGACGAGGCGTTCGACGAGAAGCCTTCCTCGAAGAGCCCCGAGTCACCGCGCCGCTGACGTTCGATCCGCACGCGGCAAGTCGGACTTGCGGGGCGGGCGGGGAAACGCGACGAAGAGGGATGCGGCGCGTCGCGGTGATCATGGCCGGAGGCTCCGGCGAGCGCTTCTGGCCGGCGAGCCGGCGGGCGCGGCCGAAGCAGCTTCTCCGCTTGACCGATCCGGATCGCTCGATGCTCGAGGAGGCGATCGATCGCATCGCGCCGCTGATCCCGCGCGAGAACGTGCTGATCGCGACGAGCGCGCTCCTCGCGGAGCCGATCCGGAAGGCGCTCCCGAACCTCCCACCCGAGAACGTGATCGGCGAGCCGGAGAAGCGGAACACCGCGGCGTGCCTCGCTCTCGCGGCGGCGCACCTCGAGCATCGCTTCGGCGATCCGGCGAACGTCGCGATGGCCGTCCTCACGGCGGATCACCAGATCGGCGAGCCGGACCGCTTCCGCGCGACGGTCGCGGGAGCGCTCGAGTTCGCCTTCACGAAGGACGCGCTCGTGACGATCGGCGTCCGTCCGACGCGCGCCGAGACGGGCTACGGCTACGTCGAGGTCGCGGAGGCGATCCCCGGGAACGAGACGCGGTCCGACGCAGTGCCAAGCGTGCGTCCCGTCCTCCACTTCCGCGAGAAGCCCGACCGCGCGACTGCGGAAACGTATGTCGCTTCGGGGAAGCACCTCTGGAACAGCGGGATGTTCTTCTGGAAGGTGTCGACGTTCCTCGACGGGCTGTCGAAGAGCATGCCGGACCTTCGCGAAGCGACGCGCGGCATGGTGCGCTCACTCGAAGACTCGAAAGCGCCTTCGATCGCGGAGATCTTCGGCCCCCTCGCCGACGTCTCCATCGACTACGGCCTCATGGAGCGCGCGCCGAACGTCCACGTCATCCCCGCGAACTTCTACTGGGACGACGTCGGCGCGTGGGACGCCCTCACGCGAACGCGCAGAAAAGACGCGGCAGGCAACGTCTCCGGCGACGAGGCGGTCCTGATCGATGCGAAGGACTGCATCGTCTACGACGAGCACGACGCGTCCGGCGGCGAGCGCGCGATCGCGGTGATCGGCCTCTCCGACATCATCGTCGCCTCGACGCCCGACGGCATCCTCGTCTGCCGGAAGGACCGCGCGCAGGACGTGAAGCTCGCCGTCGCGGAGCTGCGGCGGCGCGGCCGCGAGCACCTCACGTGAGCCTCAGTGAGGAGCCTCATCTGAGCCTCACGTGGAAACACCGTCCGTTTAGAACCTCGATCACGAGAACGTAACGGGGCTGTCACTCGGTCGCCGCAAAGGATAGTCTGCGGCATGGGCGATCACCCCAAAGTCCCCCGCGCGGCCCAGACGATCCGCGCCCGCGCGGCCGAGGTGATCGAGAAGCAGCGCGACAAGATGCGCAAGACCCTGGGGTCCGCCATCGAGGGTCGCGACCCCGAGGGCGTCCATGACATGCGCGTCGCCTCGCGGCGTCTTCGTGCGGCCCTCGCGGTCTTCGAGCCGTGGCTCGAGGGCGATCGCGTGCGCGAGTCGAGACGCGCGCTCCGCACCGTGACGCGTGCGCTCGGGAGCGTGCGCGAGCTCGACGTCATGCGGATCCGGCTCGCGAAGCTCGGCGAGCGCGCGAGCCCCGAGCGGCGGATCGCTCTCGAGGTCGTCGACAGCCGCGTCGCGAAGCAGCGCCTCCGCGCGCGCGCCCGCATGATGCGCAAATTCGCATCGGTCGATCTCGACCATCTCGACACGCGCCTCTGCGCTCTGACCGGCAGCACGCCGGACTGGGCGCCCTCGGACGGCAACGGCGACGTCCCCGAGCCGCGCGCGGACGCCGCGTACGACGAGCCGATCGTGAACCTCCTCCATGCGCTCGCGCCGGGGGTCGTCGAGGCCGCCCGTCAGATCACCGAGTCTCCCCTCCCCGACGAGCTCGGGACCGCGGAGTCGGCGACGGCCCTGCACGAGGTGCGGATCCGCGCGAAGAAGCTCCGCTACCAGCTCGAGATCGTCGCGCCCCACCTGCGACGTCGCGGCGCGCAGCTCGTCGACACGCTGAAGGACCTGCAGGACCGGCTCGGCGACTACCACGACGACAGCGTGCTCGAGGCGGCGCTGCAGGAGAGCGTCGAGCGCCAGACGGCGCGGCGGCGGCCGCTCCTCGTCCACGAGCTGCGCCGGCTGCGCAACTCGCGCCGGGCGGCGCTGCGGCGCGACGAGCGCGCGTGCCGGGCGGCCCTCGACACCCTTCGAGTCGAGGGATACGCGGACGCGATCGCCGACGCGCTGATCCACATCGGCGCGCTGACGCCGTCCGGTCCTCCGGGGACGCCGGGGACGCAGCCGGCGGAGGAGACGACGGTCACGTCGCCGCTCGCGGAGGAGACGACGGTCACGTCGCCGCTCGCGGCGGTGATCGAGTCCACACCGTCGAGCGACCCGGGCTACGCGTCGATCGCGCCGCCTCCGGTGCAGATCGCGGATCCGATCGTGCCGCCTCCGGTGCAGATCGCGGATCCGACCGCGCCGCCTCCGGTGCAGATCGCAGATCCGATCGCGCCGCCTCCGGTGCAGATCGCGGATCCGACCGCGCCGCCTCCGGTGCAGATCGCACATCCGATCGCGCCGCCTCCCGTGCAGATCGCGGATCCGATCGCGCCGCCTCCGGTGCAGATCGCAGATCCGATCGCGCCGCCTCCGGTGCAGATCGCGGATCCGATCGCGCCGCTTCCGGTGCAGATCGCACATCCGACCGCGCCGCCTCCGGTGCAGATCGCGGATCCGACCGCGCCGCCTCCGGTGCAGATCGCACATCCGATCGCGCCGCCTCCGGTGCAGATCGCAGATCCGATCGCGCCGCCTCCCGCGGCGACCTTGCCGGACCTCGAGCTCGAGCCGGCGCCGGACCTGAGCTTCACCGCGGCGGTCGCCGGTTCGCGCGCGTCCGGCAGCGGCAGCCAGGACTAACCAGAACGAGCCGGCGAGCCCTGCGAGCCAACGCTAGCGTCGCAGCACTCCCGCGCGGGCGAGCCCCGCGCGCACCTCCTCGGGCCCCTTTGCCCGAAAGGCATGCAGCCCGGCCGCGACCGCGCCGTCGACGTTCATCTGATTGTCATCTACGAAGAGCACGCGCTCGGCCGGGCAGCCGAGCTCGCGGACGACGCGCTCGAAGATCTCCGCGTCGGGCTTCAGCGCGCCGAGCTCGTGCGACGAGAACGGGTGATGGAACACCTGGCCGAGCGCCAGGTCGTCGATGTAGCGGCGCCAGTGCAGCTCGTTGCAGTTCGTCAGGCAGCCGACGCGGTAGGTCTCGCCGAGTGTGCGCAGAAGCTCGTACATCCCCGGGTAGATCCCCTTCGGCCAGGCGAGGAAGTGGCGCAGGAACTCGTCGCCGTCGATCGAGAGGCCGAGCTCGCGGACGATCTCGTCGCAGAACTCCGCCGAGGATCCCCGGCCGCTCTCGAAGCGGCGCACCGCGGTCGAGTGGATCCAGCGGCGCCAGACCTCGGTCTCGTCCTGCTCGCTCGTCCAGGCGGCCCGGATCGGCGGGCCGTCGAGCTCGATGACGACGCCGCCCAGGTCGAAGAGGATCACGTCGAATGGGGCCACGGCCGATGATCCTGTCGGCCGGGTCCGTAACACGCAAGGGCCGCTTGCACGACTTGCCACGAGGGCGCGGATTCTGGTGTAGAAGAACGCCCGCGGGCCTCGGCCCATCGCGGAAGCCCCGGAACGAAAGGAAGAAGCGGATGAGCCCGTTCAGCCGTGAAGAGGTGAAGTTTGCGATCGATCGCTTCACCGAGGCCAACGTCAAGGCCGAGCAGGAGCGCAACTGGGCGCAGCTCGCCGACTTCTACACCGACGACGCGACGTACACCTACGTCGGCCTCGCGGCGGGCGGCCTCGTCGAGGCGTGCGGCAAGGAGGAGATCCGCAAGATCGTGATGGGCCGGGACATGGAGGACTACGCCGGCTGGACGTTCCCGTTCGAGTGGGTCGCGATCGACGGCGACCGCGTGATCACGCGCTGGTGGAACCGTGCGCCGGGAGCGCGGGGCGACGGCTCGCTGCTGCAGTGTCCGGGGATGTCGGTGCTCGAGTACGCGGGCGGCGGCAAGTTCAAGAGCCAGTTCGACCTCTACGACCGGCTCTCCGTGCAGGAAGTGAAGGACGAGTCGGAGAAGGCCGCGAAGAAGGCGAAGAAGGCGCGCGCGAAGAGCGAGAAGAAGGCGGCGAAGGAAGCGCGGAAGCTGGAGAAGAAGGCTCGCAGCGCGGCGAAGAAGCAGGCGAAGCAGGAGAAGGACGCCGCCAAGGACGCGGCGAAGCAGGCTCCGAAGGAGCCGAAGCCGCCCAAGCCGCCGAAAGCGCCGAAGCCGCCGAAGGCCGCGAAGAAGGACGACGGGAAGAAGGGGAGCTGATGCTCGCGCCGATGCTCGCTCGGATCGAGGAGTGCGCGTGAGCGGCGGCTCGAGCGCGCGGCGGATCCGGGAGCGGCTCGGCCACCCCGTGATCGACTCGGACGGCCACTACATCGAGTTCCTCCCCGAGGTGAAGGAGCGCGTTGAAGCGCTCGGCGGAAAGTCCACACGCGACGCGTTCGAGCGCATCGTGCACGGCGCGCAGATCGCGCGCCAGCTCGATCCGGCGATGCGGCGCCAGCTTGGCCTCGTGCGGATCCCGTTCTGGGGCCTCCCCGCGCGGCAGACGCTCGACCGCGCGACGGCGATGCTGCCCAAGTTGCTGCACGAGCGGCTCGACGAGATCGGCCTCGACTTCGCGGTGCTGTACCCGACGTACGGACTCCTGGGAATCCACCTACGCGAGGACGAGCTGCGTCGCGTGCTCTGTCGCGCGTTCAACGAGTGGGTCGCGGACGCATTCGCGCCGTATCGCGATCGTCTCGCTCCCGTCGCGGCGATCCCGATGCACACGCCGGAGGAGGCGCTCGCCGAGCTCGAGCACGTGACGGGCACGCTCGGCTTCCGCGCGGTGATGCTCGCGGGCTACGCGATGCGTTCTTTCGAAGGAGAGAATCTCCCACGCGGCGCGTTCTGGCTCGACACGTTCGGGATCGACTCGCCCTTCGATTACGACCCGGTGTGGAAACGGTGCGAGGAGCTCGGCGTGTCGCCGACGTTCCACTCGACGGGGATGAGCTGGGGAAGCCGCGTCTCGACGACGAACTACGTGCAGAACCACATCGGCAACTTCGCGACGGCGGGAGAAGGCACGTGCCGCGCGCTCGTGATGGCGGGCGTGCCGTGGCGGTTCCCGCGTTTGCGCTTCGCGTTTCTGGAAGGCGGCGTGAACTGGGCGCGCGGGCTCTACGCGGATCTGATCGGGCACTGGGAGAAGCGGAATCGGGAGCACATCGCGCACTACGATCCGGCGAACATCGATCGTGCTGCTTTGCTTTCGCTTTTCGAGCAGTACGGGTCTCCTTCTTTCCGAGCGCGCATGGACCGGCTCGACGAGGCGCTGCACATGCTCTCGGAGCCGGACGAGGACCGGAGCGCCGTCGACGACTTCGCGCGCTGCCCGATCGAGCGGCCGGAGGACATCCGCGACGTCTTCGAGCGGTTCCACTTCGGCTGCGAGGCGGACGATCCGATGAACGCGGCCGCGTTCGACACGCGCACGACGCCGCTCGGCATGCGCTTCCGGGCGGTGTTCAGCTCGGACATCGGGCACTGGGACGTGCCCGACATGAGCGAGGTGCTCGAGGAGGCGTGGGAGCTCGTCGAGGACGGGATCTTCAGCGAGGAGGACTTCCGGGACTTCGTGTTCCGGAATCCGGTGTCGCTGTGGTGCGGGACGAACGCGGAGTTCTTCCGCGGGACGGCGGTGGAGAGCGCCGTCCGCGCGGTGCTGGCCGAGTGAGCTCTCGCGTGAGCTCGCTTGTGAGCTCTCTCGCGAGCTCGCTTGTGAGCTCTCGCGTGAGCTCGCTTGTGAGCTCTCTCGCGAGCTCGCTTGTGAGCTCTCGCGTGAGCTCGCTTGTGAGCTCTCTCGCGTGAGCTCGCTTGTGAGCTCTCTCGCGTGAGCTCGCTTGTGAGCTCTCTCGCGAGCTCCGCGCTCTAGGCCTGCTTCGGCGAGGACTGCGAGCCGGAGGCGGCCGACGGCTGCGAGGACTGTCCGCCCTGCACCGGCGTCGGGACGCTCGTCGGCATCTGCACGGCCTTGGGCTGCGCGGAGCCGGCCGGCTCGACGTCGAGGAGCGTCGTCAGCGAGCGCTTGATCTGATCGAATTCGGCGCGGCGGTTTCGCTCGGTCTCCTGCGCTTTCTGCAGGGAGTCGCGCGCGAGCTTCACTTTCTCGACGGCGTCCTCGAGGAGGCTCCGGCTGTTCCAGTACTCCTTCCAGCGCCGCTCGACGTCGCTGCCGCCCTTGCCGCCGGCTTTGGGCGCGGTCGCTTTCGCGCCCTTCCCTGCTCCGCTCGCCGCCGCCTTCTGCTTCTTCGTCTGGACTTTACGCGCCATGAGCCCCTCCCCTGCGGTTGCGGAGGGCATGGTACCGCCGACTCGGGGCCAGGTCGAACGGCACGGGGTGTGGCGGCCCGGTCGTGGCTGTCCCGCTCTGCGTGCCGCGGTCGGACCTGATAGGACCGGCCCATGCACTTCGGGATCACGTTTCCGTCCTACGTCGACTCCTGGCGCGACTGCGAGGTCGCCGAGGCGGCGGGTTTCTCGCACGCGTGGTTCTACGACACGCAGCTCCTCTGCTCGGACGTGTACGCGACGATGGCGCTCGCGGCAGAGCACACGAAGACGATGGTGCTCGGCACGCTCGTCGCGATCCCGAGCAACCGCATCGCGCCGGTGACGGCGAGCGCGATCGCGACGATCAACGCGATCGCGCCGGGGCGAGTGATCCTCGGTCTCGGGACGGGCTTCACCGGGCGGAACACGATGGGCTTGCCGCCGCTGCCGGTTTCTTCGCTGATCGAGTACACCCGTCAAGTACGAGGGCTTCTCGCGGGCGAGGATGTGCTGTTCCGCGAGGGCAAGGCGGAGCGCTGGATTCGGTTGCTCAGCGCCGATCGTCGCCTCGGCTGCGTGAACCTCGACGACCCGATTCCGATCCACATCGCGGCGAACGCGCCGAAGGCGCTCGCGGCGGTCGGCGAGGTGGGGGACGGATGGATCACCGCGTCGCAGCCGTCCGAGGCGATCGGTCCGTCGCAGGAGCGGATCGTCTCCGCGGCGCGCGAGGCGGACCGGTCGTTCTCGTTCGATGGCCCCGGCGGTCGTCCGTACACGACGCTTCTCACGACGGCATGCGTGCTGCAGCCGGGTGAGGCGGTGAGCTCGGAGCGCGTTCTGCGCCGAGTCGGTCCGGTCGTCGTCGTCGCGGCCCACGCGATCTGGGAATCCTCGCGCGACGGCTTCGGCTTCGGCATCAAGAATGACGAGGTGGCGTCCGCGTACGACGCGTTCCTGGAGGAGTACGCCGCGAAGCGCGGCTCGCCGCGCGACCGCCGCTACCTCGAGGCCCACGAGGGCCACATGATGTATCTGAAGCCCGGCGAGGAGGCGTTCGTGATCCCGGAGCTGATCCCGGCGATGTCGCTCACGGGGGACGCGGGGGAGGTGCGGGAGAGGGTCCGCGCGCTGGCGGACGCGGGCGTGGACAACCTGGCGGTGCAGGTGATCCCGGGGCTGGCGCGGGAGCTGATCGAGGAGTTCGGGCGCGAGGTGATCGGGCGGGTGTGAGACGTTTCCCGTGACGTTTCGCGTGGTTGCCCGGTCGGCGTTTCTCCTCGGTTCAACGCCTCGAAGACGTTGCCGCCGCCGCCCGCGTCCGGTACCCAGACGCCCAGGCCACCCTAGCTCAGATGGTAGAGCAACTGATTCGTAATCAGTAGGTCGCCGGTTCGATTCCGGCGGGTGGCTCTCTGGAAGTCTAGCTTTTTCAGCGAGTTACACAGAATAGCAACTTCGTCGGGGAGACATGCACGAACTGGGTGTGCCCATGGTGTGCCAGATTTTGAAGATCTCGCGATTGATGGGCACGTATCAGAAGGAGTGATGGCATGAAGGCGGTGGCTGTCCTGCTGGCGGGAGAGTTCTACGCTTGCGTGCAGGCGACCTGCGGCATCAAGCTCCGGGAAGCGCCTCCATCGTTTCTACGGTGAGCCCAAGCTCCGCCGCCAGATGCTCCGGCCCGCCGCGCGCGAACTCCGCAGCGAGCGCGCGGTAGTACCACAGCGTCCCCTCCCGCTTGCCGGTGAACCGCTCGAAGAGCGCCGGACCCATGACCCTGAGGTCCGCGACGATCGCCCGTGCGTTGTGCAGCTTGTCGGCGCAGGACACGAGGCGCACCGCGGCCGGGGCATGGGCCAGGTGCGCCAAGTACGCCTCCTTCCGCGGCCGCCAAGGCGGCTTGGGGTCGATGTCGGCATCGGTGCAGCCCTCGACGATCGCCAGCACCGCCGGCCCGAACTCGCGCTCGAGGTCGCGCTTGAGCTGCGCCCGCCCGCCCGGATAGTCCGGCGGACAATCCTCGATGGCATCGTGCAGCAGCCCGGCGATCGCCTGGTCGCGGCCGCCGCCGTGCTCGAGCACCAGCCCCGCCACCGCGATCAGGTGGGAGACGTACGGGATGTCCGTCTCCTTGCGCACCTGCCGCGCGTGCAGCCGTGTCGCGAATCCGAGCGCACGCTCGAAGTCGCCGTGGAAGGCCTCCCGTTCCGCGTGCTTCATGCCACCACCTCCCTCACGACACCCGGCCCTTCGGGGCGTCCCGCCCGCGCTTCCTCGATCGCCACCAGGCGCGCCTGCTCCGCCCGCCAGGTCTGGGCCACGCACGCCATCCCGTAGCGCCGCACCAGGATCTCGTCCAGCCGGTCGGCGACATCCGAGGCCTCGAAGTACCCGTACACAATGATCTTCGCCACCGTCAGGTGCGTCTCGACGTCCCGCATCAGGGCCGCGATCTCCGCTGCATAGAATCCGCGCCAGCCGTCGAGGCAGGCGATCCGGTAGCGGTCCGGCTCGAGCGCGCGACCCGCGGTCGCGGGCTTCTCCCGCAGCGCCCAGCGATAGTAGGCCGCGATGTGCTCGTAGTGGCACTGCAGCAGCTGGCTTCGAGCGCAGCGCACTCGTGGAGCTGCTAGACGTCCTCGAGGCGCGGCGATGATCCCCTCGCACGTACGGATCTTCGTCTGCACAGAGCCGGTCGACATGCGCCGCTCGTTCGACGGGCTGGCACTCGCGGCGCGCGAGCGGCTCGGGAAAGATCCACGCGAGGGCGGGCTCTTCATTCGCCTGGCAGGGGCGTAGGTGAAAGTGGGCACCGGCCGGCACCCGGGAGGAGGTGCGCTCACCCGGTGCAACGGATCTGCACCCGCCGAAACCTCGCGCACGCGAGTGAAGCGTCGCGTTTCCTCGGCCTCGGTCGCGGCGGGTCGACGCTCATCGGGAATGCCGAGTGCAGATCGTCGCGCCTGTCCCGAGCCGGCCGCGGCATGCTCTCCGCTTGCGCAGGCCCGCGTGGACGACGCCGCGACTGCTTCGCCCGACTCTGCGCCGCGCGAGCGCGAGCGTCCGGGCGGGACCGGAGCCGTCTGTCTCGGGTGGCGTCACTATATGCCGCGCCGGCCCGAGCAAGGCGTCCTGCACCGCGTCGTCCGCGAGCACCTCGAGACGTTCCTCGCCGAAGCACGCTCGTGCGGTGACGGCGACGGCCTCCCCGGCTTCGTCGAGCGGGAGCTGCGCGAGTTCCTCACCTGCGGCTCCCTCGCTCGCGGCTTCGCGCGCCTTCGCTGCGAAACGTGCAAGCTCGAGCACCTGGTCGCCTTCTCGTGCAAGGGACGCGGCTTCTGCCCGAGCTGCTGCGGGCGGCGCATGGCCGAGGGCGCAGCCGATCTGACCGATCGCATCCTGCCGCGTGTCCCGATCCGGCAATGGGTGCTGACGCTGCCGCACCGCCTGCGCTACCTCCTTGCTTGGGACCACGACCTCTGCCGGGCCGTGCTCGCGGTCTACGTGCGCGCGCTCCTCGGCTTCTACCGGCGCCGGGCCGCGTGCGGCAGCGTCCGGGGCGGGCGCAGCGGCGCCGTCACC
>VGTG01000042.1 GCA_016874795.1 Deltaproteobacteria bacterium
GGACGCCCGCGAGCGGAGGACCGGCGGAGCCGGAGCGCGGCGTCGCGCCGACCGGCTCGAGCGTGACGACGCCCGCGTCCGTCGAGCCGAAGCACTCGAGCACGTCTGGCACGCGAAATCTTCGCTTCACCTCGGCGCGGATCGGCGCGGAGCCGAGCCCGAGGATCAGGCGAAGGCGGCTCGTCGACTCGAGCGACCCGCGATCCTCGGCGAGGAGGATCGCGAGGAACGTCCCCAGGGTGAAGAGCACGGTCGCGCCGGTCTCGTGCACGAGCGGCCAGAACGCGGAGGCGGAGAAGGTCTTCGGGAAGGCGAGGGTGCAGCCGACGTCCATCGCGACGGAGGCGGCGCCCCAGGCGTTTCCGTGGAAGAGCGGACCGACGGCGAGCACCACGTCGCCCGGCACGATCCCGAGACCGGTGACGAACGCGCCGCTCACGCCGGGGCGATCGTGCGTGAAGAGAACGCCCTTCGGTGCTCCGGTCGTTCCCGAGGTGTAGAGCAGGAGCGACGCGTCGTCCGCACCGAACGTCACGCCCGGCGGACCGTCCGGGGACTCCGCGAGGAGAGGCTCGAGGGCGATCGCGTCTGCGAGCTCGTCTTCGGCTCCTCCGAAGAGCGCGACGCGCGCGTCCTTCGGTCGCACGTCCGCCGCGCGGACGGTCGGCGGCGCGGCCCTGTCCGTCACGATCACGCGCGGATCGGCGTGCGCGAGGATCCAGCCGAGCTCGCGCGCGCCGAGCGCCGGATTGACGGGATGGAGGAGGGCGCCCGCCTTGAGCGCGCCGTACGCGGCAGCGAGCCACTCGACGGAGTTCCCCATCGCGAGCGTGACGCGATCGCCCTTCTCCACGCCGAGCCGCCGGAGAGCGTGCGCGGCGCGGTTGGAGCGGCGGTCGAACTCGGCGAAGTCGACGGTCTCGTCGCCGTGCCGGAGGTAGGGATGGTGCGGGCGCTCGCGACGATTTCGCTCGAGGCTGTCGAGAAACGACATGCGGTGGACCTGCGAAGCTTGTGGACGAGGCGCGAAGCGGTGTCCAGCGCCGTCGCCGTCGCCGCTCCGCTGGCCAGGACGGGGAGGGGCGTAGTACGGCACTCGTCGTGCGCGGGCAGGACGTCGAGACGCCGTCGTACGCCGAGCCCGCGAGTCGCGGGCCCCTGGGCGAGTCGTGGCGCGCGTGGACCGCTCTCGCCGTCGGCGTTCTCGCGGTCAGCGCGCAGTCCGCTCTGGCCTACGGGATGTCGCCGCTCCTGAAGTCGATCACGGAGGAGCTCTCGTGGAGCCGGAGCGAGTACGCGGCGGCGATGAACTTCCGGCTCCTGCTGATCGTCGCGATGGTCCCGGTGGTCGGTCGGCTCGTCGACCGGCTCGGCGCGCGCGTCGTGCTCTTCTCCGGCGCGTTCGCGATCGGCCTCGGCACGCTGCTGATGGCCCAGATGAGCTCGCTCTGGGGGTTCTGGATCTCCGGCCTGTTGACCGGCCCCGGGCAAGCCGCGGTCGGGACGGTCGCGAGCTCGGCTCTCGTCCTGCGGCTCTTTCGTCGCCGGCAAGGTCTCGCGATCGGGATCCTGAACGGCGGCGACAACCTGATCACGAGCGGCGTGCACATCGGCTCCGCCTACCTTCTCGTCCACGCCGGATGGCGCGGCGCCTTCGGCGGGCTCGCGGTCGGCTACCTGGCGCTCGCCGTCCTCGTCCTCGTGGCGCTCCGCTCCGGCGAGGGCGGAGAGGAGTCGGAGCCGAAGGAACGCGAGAGCAGCGGTGCTTCGCCCATCCCGTGGGGGGAAGCGCGCTTCTGGCTCCTGATCGTCGTCTACGTCATCCTGTACGGCTACGTGACGACGATCGGGCTCCACTTCCCCGCGTTCCAGCAGGATCTCGGGCGAACCGCCGACGTCGCCGCCTGGATCTACGGATTCAGCACGATGGTCGGCGCCGGCGGCTCGATTCTCGCCGGCTGGACGAGCGAGCGGATCGGCTCCGTCGCGACGCTGCGGTGGGTCGTCCTCGGTCTCCTCGCGAGCTCGATCGCGCTCTGGTCGTCGATCGGGGTCGGAGCGTACTACGTCTGGGCCGCCGGATACGGGATCGTCAACGCCGGAGCCGTGGCCCTTCTCGCGCTCGTCGTGCGCGACGTGTTCCGCGGCGCGAGCTTCGGCCGGCTGATGGGCGTCGTCTACGCGTTCTGCATGGCGGCGACCGTCGCCGCGAACACCTTCGCGTCCGCGATCTTCGACGCGTCGCGGAGCTACATCCTCGTGTGGCAGGTGTACAGCGTGCTGCTGCTCCTGGCTCTCGTGCCGCTCCAGATGCTCGTGCGGCGCACGCGCCGCGTCGCCGAGGCGGACGCTCCGTTGCATCGCCCCGGTCGAACTGCTTCTTAGAAACCATGCGCGCGCCCGAAGCGCCGGGTGAATCTTCGCTCGACGACGCCGTCCTCGACGACGTCCGCGCCGAGCGGGTCACGACGCTGAGCGGGCCCGACAGCCCCGAGGGACGCGAGCTCGGACGAGCCGTCGGCCGGAACGTCGCGCGCATCCGCGCCGAGCGCGGCATCGCGCTCGCAGCACTCTCGCACCGGAGCGGCATCCGCGAGGAGCTTCTGAACGCGCTCGAGGAGGGCCGCGCCGTGCCGAGCCTGCGCGCCGTCTGGCACCTCGCGACCGGACTCGAGGTTCCGTTCGGGAGCCTGCTCGCGCACACGATGCTGTCCGCCGCGGGCGATCCCGACTTCCGGGTGCAGCGCTCGAGCCGCGGGCGCGTGATCGCGTCCTCTACGAATCAGTTCCGCTCGCGCGTGCTCTTCCTGGAAGGCGACCCGCGCGTTCCCGAGGTCTACGAGCTCACGCTCGCGCCGGGCTGCGTCGAGGAAGCCGAGCCGCACGCGGCGGAGACGTTCGAGCACATCGTCGTCACCCGCGGCACGATGATCATCCGCGCGGGCGGATCGCAGGCGAAGCTCGAAGCGGGCGACAGCTTGTTCTTCCGCGCCGACGTGCCGCACGGGTACGAGAACGCCGGCGACGAGCCGACGCGCGCGCTGCTCATCATGAGCTACGCCCAGGTTTGATCGCACGAGAGGGGCGTCGCCCCTCTCCCCTGTCGGGCAACGCCCGTCGGACCCCCTCACCCCGCTCGCTGTCGCTTGGCCGCGCGCCCTGCGCGCGGAGAAGCCTCGGCGTCAGCTCCGCGCGGGATCCGGCTTCGTCGGGTCGAGGCCGAGCCGCTCGATCGCCTCGGCGACGCGCTCGGGCGCGATCTCCTCGCGTCTCGCGAGGGCGTGAAGGGCGGTGACGCAGATCGATTCCGCGTCGACCTCGAAGAAGCGGCGCAGCTCGGGCCGGTCGTCGCTTCGACCGAAGCCGTCCGTGCCGAGCGCGTGCAGGCCGTCCGGCGTGAACGCGGCGAGCGTTGCCACGAGGCCGGACACGTAGTCGCTGACTGCGACGACGGGGTAGGGCTCGTCGGCGAGCGCTTGCTGGAGATACGAGAGTCGCGGCGCTTCGAGCGGATGCAGACGGTTCCAGCGCTCGGTGGCGCGCGCGTCGCGGTAGAGCTCGGAGTAGCTCGTCACGCTCCACACGTCCGCGGCGACACCCACCTCCGCAAGAAGCGCTTGCGCGCGCATCGTCTCCGGGAGGAGCGCGCCGCTCCCGAACAGGTGGATTCGTTGCGCCGTCGGATCGGGTGCGGCGCGGAACTTGTAGAGCCCTCGCAGGATGCCTTCCTCCGCACCCGGCGGCATCGGCTCCTGCACGTACGCGTCGTTCGTGACCGTCAAGTAGTAGAAGCAATCCTCGCGATCGACGTACATCCGGCGAATCCCGTCCTCGACGATCACCGCGAGCTCGAAGGCGTACGCGGGATCGTAGGCGCGGATCGTCGGGACGACGCTCGCGAGCACGTGGCTGTTCCCGTCCTGGTGCTGCAGGCCCTCGCCTGCGAGCGTCGTCCGGCCCGCAGTCGCTCCGACGAGGAAACCCTTGCCGCGCGCGTCGGCGTGCTGCCAGATCAGGTCCCCGATCCGCTGGAAGCCGAACATCGAGTAGAAGATGAAGAAGGGGATCGTGTTGACGCCGAGGGCGCCGTACGCGGTGCCCGCGGCGGTGAACGATGCCATTCCGCCGGCCTCGGTGATCCCTTCTTCGAGAAGCTGCCCGTCGACCGCCTCGCGATAGAACGCGACGACGTCGGAGTCGACGGGCTCGTAGCGCTGGCCCTGCTGCGAGTAGATGCCGAACTTGCGGAAGAGGGCGTCCATCCCGAAGGTCCGCGCCTCGTCCGGCACGATCGGTACCACGAGGCGGCCGATCTCGGGATCGCTCATCAGATGGCGGAGGAGGGCGACGAACACCTGCGTCGTCGCGACGTCGCGCGTGCGGCTGCCTTCCTTGTAGGTCGCGAAGATCGCGGGATCGACCGGCGAAAGCGGTTTGGAGCGGACCACGCGCCGGGGCACGGCGCCGCCGAGGGCCTCGCGACGCTCGCGGAGATACTGCATCTCCTCGATCTCCGCGGGCGGGCGGTAGAACGGGACGTCCTCGAGGTCGCGGTCGCTGATCGGGATGCCGAGGCGGTCGCGGAACTGGCGAAGCGCCTGCGCGTCGAGCTTCTTTGCTTGATGGCTGACGTTTCGTCCCTGCGCGCCCGCGCCGAGGCCGTAGCCCTTGATCGTCTTCGCGAGGATCACGGTCGGCGCGCCCTGATAGGCGGCCGCCGCGGCGTACGCGGCGTAGACCTTCTCGGGATCGTGGCCGCCGCGGCGCATCTTCATGAGCTTCGCGTCCGTGAGCCCGGCGACGAGCTTCAGGAGCTCCGGATACTTCCCGAAGAAGTCCTCGCGGATGTAGGCGCCCGACTCGACGGCGTACTTCTGGTACTGGCCGTCGACGACCTCGCCCATGCGGCGAACGAGGAGGCCGGTGTCGTCGCGCGCGAGGAGCGGATCCCAGTCGTCGCCCCAGATCACCTTGATCACGTTCCAGCCGGCGCCGCGGAACGCCGCTTCGAGCTCCTGGATGATCTTGCCATTGCCGCGGACGGGTCCGTCCAGCCGCTGCAGGTTGCAGTTGACGACCCAGACGAGGTTGTCGAGCCGCTCGCGCGAAGCGAGCGTGATCGCGCCCATGCTCTCGGGCTCGTCCATCTCGCCGTCGCCGAGGAACGCCCAGACGCGCGAGCGCGACGTGTCGGCGAGCCCGCGCGCGTGCAGATAGCGGTTGAAGCGCGCCTGGTAGATCGACGAGATCGCGGAGAGTCCCATCGAGACGGTGGGGAACTCCCAGAACCCGGGCATCAGCCAGGGATGCGGATACGAGGAGAGACCACCCTCCGGTGCGAGCTCATGCCGGAAGTTCTCGAGGTCGCGCTCGTCGAGACGTCCTTCCAGGAAGGCGCGCGCGTAGACGCCCGGCGCCGAGTGGCCCTGGAAGTAGACGAAGTCGCCCGGCGCCTCCTCGGTGTGGGCGCGGAACATGTGATTGAAGCCGACCTCGAGGAGCGTGCTCAGCGAGGCGTACGTCGAGATGTGTCCGCCGATGCCCGCGCGTGCGCGGTTCGCGCGCACGACGGTCGCCATCGCGTTCCAGCGCACGAGACTCCGGATCCGCCGCTCGAGCCCGACGTCACCCGGATACACGGGCTGCTCCGCGAAGGGGATCGTGTTCACGTAGGGCGTGTTCGCCGTGAACGGCGTGATCAGGCCCTGATGCTGCGCGCTCTCGAGGAGGCGGCCGAGAAGCTGGCGGCCGCGGTCCTTGCCCTCCAGGCGGACGAGGCGATGGAACGCTTCGACCCACCTCTCGGTTTCATCCGGATCGACGTCGGGCTGCGGCTCCAGGTCCATGCCCGGAGTCTACCACCCCCGCCCGACAACGGGAGCTTGGCGCGCGATCCGGCGCGAGTGGCTAAAACCCGGCGTTCTTGTCGACGACGACGTCGCGTCGCGCGCGCGGCTTGATGTACTGGCCGGTGATCATGTCCTTGTAGCCCATGCCCGGACCGATCATCGGGTACACGTGCGCGTTCTGGTCGACCACCACCTCGAGGAACGACGGGCCGGGGTAGGCGATGAACTCCTGGAGAGCCTCGCGCAGCTCGCCGCGCTCCGTCACGCGGCGGTAGAAGCCGAAGCCGTCCGCTTCGGCCGCCTTCACGAAGTCCTTGCGGTGGAGCGTCTTGTCGCTGCCGGAGTAACGGTTCGCGTAGAAGAGGTCCTGCCACTGGCGGACCATTCCGTCGCCGTAGTTGTTCAGCAGCAGCACCTTCACGGGGATGTTGTAGTTCGTGAGCGTCTCGAGCTCTCCGAGGTTCATCCGGATGCTGCCGTCGCCGTCGACGTCGACCACGAGCTTGTCGGGACAGGCGAGCTGCGCCCCGACGGCGGCCGGGAGACCGAAACCCATCGTCCCCATGCTGCCGGACGTGAGGAACGTCCGCGGCTCGACGAAGTCGAGGTACTGCGCGGCCCACATCTGATGCTGGCCGACGCCGGTCGAGACGATCGCCTTGCCGCGCGTGATCTCGTTCATCGCGGCGAGGACTTCCTCGGACTGGAGGGTCGGAGACTCGCGGTTGTAGTCGAGCGGGTGGCTCTTCCGGAGCTCGCGCACGTGCTGCAGCCACGGCGAGAAGTCCTTCTGGATGCCCTTGCCCGCGCGGAGGAGCTGCGCGAGACCGCGGCGCGCGTCGCAAACGAAGGCCCAGTCGACGCCCTTCACCTTGCCGATCTCGGAAGCATCGACGTCGAGGTGCGCGATGCGCGCGCCCGGGGCGAACTCCTTGACCTTGCCGGCGACGCGGTCGTCGAAGCGCGAGCCGACGGCGATCAGGAAATCGCAGTCCTCGACGGCGTAGTTCGCGAAGGCCGTGCCGTGCATGCCGAGCATGCGAAGCGAGAGGTCGTCCGTCGTGTCCATCGCGCCGATGCCGAGGAGCGTCGTCACGACGGGGATCTGGAAGCGCGCCGCGAACTTCCGCAGATCCTCGGACGCGTCGCCGTTGATCACGCCGCCGCCCGCGTAGATCAGCGGACGCTCCGAAGCTTCGAGCAGGTCGTAGAACGAGCGCGCGGCCTCCTCGCCGAGGGCGACCTGCTGGAGGCGGCCGATGCGCTCGTCGTAGCCGCGGAGCTCGAGGAGTCCCTCTCCCCTGTACGTTCCCTCGCTGAGCTGCACGTCGCGCGGGATGTCGACGACGACCGGGCCCGGACGGCCGGAGCGCGCGAGCGCGAAGGCGGTGCGGATCGTCTCCTCGATCTTCGTCTCGTCCGTGACCAGGAAGACGTGCTTCGCGCAGGCCGACATGATGTTGAAGACCGGCGCCTCCTGGAAGGCGTCCGTTCCCATCGCGGCGCGCGGCACCTGCCCGCAGATCAGCACGACCGGGATCGAGTCGGCGTGACAATCGCGGATCGGCGTGACCGAGTTCGTGGCTCCGGGACCCGATGTCACGATGAACACGCCGACGCGGCCCGAGGCGCGCGCGTAGCCGGCCGCCATGAAGCCGGCGCCCTGCTCGGTCGCAGGAACGATCAGCCGGATCTCCTCCGCCGACCCGCGGCCCTCGTTGTACCGGAAGACCGCGTCGTACGTGGGCAGGATCGCCCCGCCGCTGTAGCCGAAGACCGTGTCGACGCCCTCGTCGGCGAGGACCTGGACGACCATGTCGGCGCCCGTCATCTTCTTGCCCGCGAGAGGATGTTGCTCGATCCGTTTGGCTTCGCGCAGTGTGCTCATGTCCGCCCTTCCTTCGCCTCGGCTAGCACTTCGCGTCATCTGCTGCCATCGAGGAGCTTGCACGAGCGAGCCGTCTCGGCTTCGCGCGGGCTCGCCGCATATGGCAAGCGAGCGTCATGGCGAGTGAAGCGCACCCTCTCGAGGAGCGAGACCGCCAGTGGATGGAGGTCGCCCTCGGGGAAGCGCGTCGCGCGCTCGAGGCAGGGGAGGTCCCGATCGGAGCGGTCGTCGTCCTGGAGGGCCGGGAGCTCGGGCGGGGACACAACGCGCCGATCGGGCTTTGTGATCCGACGGCACACGCGGAGATCCTGGCGTTGCGCCGCGCCGCCCGAGCCACCGGCGCCTACCGCCTCCCCGGGGGAACCCTCTACGCGACGATCGAGCCGTGCTGCCTCTGCTTCGGAGCGGCGCTGCACGCGCGGATCGAGCGCATCGTCTTCGGTGCGACGGATCCCAAGGGCGGGGCGGCGGGCTCGGTCGTCGATCTCCGCGCGCTTCCCGGCGTGAACCACCGCATCGCGGTCACGGGTGGGGTTCTCGCCGAGCCGAGCGCGCGGATCCTGCAGGATTTCTTCCGCGTACGTCGCGGCGGCGGCTCGGCCGTCTGAGGCTCGATCGCTTCGCCGGGTTGCGAGGGCACCAGTCGAGCGGTAGACCGACGCGACGCGCCGGGAGAGGTGGCCGAGCCTGGTTGAAGGCGCACGACTCGAAATCGTGTATGCCCGGAAGGGCATCGTGGGTTCGAATCCCACCCTCTCCGCTTTCCAACGGCGACGTCGCCGAGCGAGGCTCCCGCCGTGGTGGAGAGGTGCCAGAGTGGTCGAATGGGCGCGACTGGAAATCGCGTGTACCCCGAGAGGGGTACCGTGGGTTCGAATCCCACCCTCTCCGCGTTTCTCTCGGTGATCCGGTTGCTGGCGGCGACGGGCTCGATTAAGTAGGGGACGTTCGCGACGCGCGGGTGTAGCTCAGCTGGCTAGAGCGCAACCTTGCCAAGGTTGAGGTCGCCGGTTCGATCCCGGTCACCCGCTTCGTTTCTCCCCTCGGTCCTCTTCGCTTTCTCTCGGGCGTCGCGGCTCCGCGAGCGGAGTTTTCGTATGGCCTTGGTTCGCGCCATCGTGGTACGCGAACGACATGGGCTCCACGACGCTCTTCGTCAGCAACTTCCCGTTTGCCATCACCGAATCCGACCTGCGTACGACCTTCGAGGAGTATTGCACCGTCAGCAGCATCCGGATCATCACGGATCGTCAGACGGGCCGGAGCCGCGGCTTCGCATTCATCGAGGTCGCCGACGAAACGGGCGGCGACCAGGCGATCGAGGCTCTCAACGAGTCGATGTTCCACGGAAGGCGCCTCGTCGTGAGCCGCGCACGCGGTCGAGCGGGAACGGCAGGCGGCGCGCGCGAATCGCCGCCGAGCTCGAGCTCGATCATCGAGCCGTTCAAGCACCGGATCGTCGTGGACTGGTGCGAGGACGAGCACGAGTACGCGGCGGAGGTACCCGACCTCGGGCTCTCGGCGCGTGCCGAGACGATCGAGGAAGCCGTCCGTCGCGTTCAGGGTCTTCGTCGTCGCAGCGCCGCGGGCGCGGGCAGCGGGGTCGGCTGAGCTTGACATTCGCGTGAAGTTGCGACAGCCGTCGAGCGGACGCGGGGGGCGAAGACGGCGACGAAGGGACGGCAAGGGAATCCGCGGGCCCGCGCAGAGCCCGCCGAGAAGAACCCGTCGTATCGACAGACGAGCCGCTCGCTGCTGCGCGGCAAGCGGGTCGCTTTTTCCGGCCGGCTCCTCTCCTGCGATCGCCGCGTCGCGCGGCGTCTCGTGGTGGGCGCGGGCGGCAGCCTCGCGAGCGCGCGCGAAGCGGATTTCGTCGTCGTCGGCGTCGGTGCGCGGCCGAACGATCCGCGCTCCGCTCGCATCGTGGACGAGTCGCAGTTCCTGCAGCTCGTCGGCACCGCGGCGGCCGAGCTCGGCGTACGGAACCTTGAAGGGCTCCGCGACCTCGTCGCGTCGAGCCAGGCCGCGCGGCTCTATCCGCGCGTCAACTGGGCGCGTCGCCGGCGGCTCGCGCGGCATGGCTTGCTGCAGCCGGTCCCGCTCGCGAACGGAACGGGCTACGGCTTCCGTGATCTGCGCGTTCTTCGCGAGGTCGACGAGATGCTCGCCGCCGGGCTGACGCTCACTCAGGCGATCCACCGCTTGCTGCCGCGCCTCGGCGGACAGCTCGAGCTCCGCTTCCCGATGGCCGCGGTGCGGCCGCAGCCGAAGCGGATCGACCTGCGGATGGAAAAGGAGACGGCGGACGCGTGGTTCGACGTCGGCTTCTGCGCCGACCGCGAGCGCTCGGGATTTCCGACGGCGATCGCGGCGTATCAGCGGGCTCTCGAGATCGATCCGGATCACGTCCCGTCGCTCATCAACCTCGGCAACGTGTACTACGAGCTCGGCGAGTTCGTGCGCGCGCGCGACATCTACGCTCGGGCCGCAGCCGTCGACGGCGACAACCCGCGGACGCACTTCAACCTCGCGAACGCCTGCGACGAGACGGGCGATCTCCTCGGCGCGACGCGCGCCTACCGTCGCTCGCTCCGTCTCTGGCCGGGGTACGCGGACGCACACTTCAATCTGGCCCTCGTCGCCGAGAAGCTCGGGAGCTGGACGCTCGCGCTGACCCACTGGAAGCGCTTCCTCGAGCTCGAGCCCGGGAGCGACTGGGCCGCGGTCGCACGCTCCCATCTGGAGGACGCGCGTCGGAAGGGCGCGATCCAGGCGCGGCAACGGAAGCGTCTCCGGCCGCACTGACGGGTCGGAAAAGGTCGTCCGGGGTAGCGTGCCCTCGGGCCCCGTGGTAGCCAAGGGCCGCGCGATCGAAGCGCTCTGCACCCCCCGGCGGCGTACCCAAGTGGCTAAGGGGAAGGTCTGCAAAACCTTTATTCGCGAGTTCGATTCTCGCCGCCGCCTTTTCATTGAGAGGAGGGGGGCGCCGCCCCTCTCCTCCACGCGGCAAAGCCTGAGCTGCGCCTCCTCACCCCGCTCGCTCGCGCTCGCCCGCGCGCTGCGCGCGCGGAGATGCATCGGTGGGGCGGTATGGTGGCGCCCGTGAGCGAGCACGGTATAGTGCCCCCCGGATGGGCAGGGGAACGGGCGGACCGCAGTGGATCGACACCGACCGGGACCTCGACGCCATCGTCGACGTGCTGGCCGGCGTGCCCGCCTACGGGTTCGACACCGAGTTCCACCGCGAGCGGTCGTACTATCCGCACCTGGCGCTGGTGCAGCTCTCCTGGGAGCAGGGCGTCGCCGTCGTCGATCCCCTCGCCGTGGATCTCGCGCCGCTGCGGAAGGTGCTCGAGGGGAAGGGCCTCGGCGTTTGTCACTCGGCCGAGCAGGACCTCGAGGTCCTGCAGCACGCCTGCGGTGCGGTGCCCGCGCGTCTCTTCGACACGCAGATCGCGGCGGCGTTCTCCGGGCTCGGCTTCGCTTCGCTCGCGAAGCTCGTGGCCGCGATCGCCGGCGAGAGGCTTCCAAAGGGAGATCGTCTCACCGACTGGACGCGCCGGCCGCTCGACGAGAACCAGATCGCGTACGCCGCCTCCGACGTGCAGTTCCTCCTGCCGATCGCGGCCGAGCTCCGGACGCGCGCCGAGGAGGCGGGCACGCTCGCGTGGATCGAGGAGGAGTGCGAGCGCGTCCGCACGCGCCCGATCGGACCGGCGGAGCCCGAGACCGCGTGGTGGCGCATCAAGGGAAGCCGGAGCCTTCGCGGCGCTTCTCGTGGGATCGCGCAGGAGGTCGCCGCGTGGCGCGAGCGCAGCGCTGCGAAGCGGGACCTTCCGCCGCGCTTCGTGCTCCCGGACCTCGCCCTCGCGGCGATCGTGCAGCGCGGCCCGCACAACCGCGAGGAGCTCGCGCGCGTGCGCGGGCTCGACGGACGCTACCTGAAGGGACCTCTCGAGCGGGAGATCCTCTCCGCGGTCGCACGCGGACGGGAGCTTCCCGCCGAGTCGCTGCACTTGCCGGCACGCGGCGAGGCGCCGCTCGAGGAGATCGGACCGACGGTCGCGCTCGGGCTCGCCCTCGTGGCTCAGGTCGCGGAGGAGCGCGGGATCGAGCCGTCGATGCTCGCGAGCCGTGCCGACGTGCACGCGGTCTCGTCCGGACGAACCAGCGGAAAGCTCGCTTCGGGATGGCGCGACCAGCTCGTCGGCGAGAAGCTTCGTGCGCTCTTGTCGGGCCGCTCGGCGCTCACCGGCGACGGCCGCGGCGGCGTGCGCCTCATCGGGTGCGACGCGGACGGGAGCCGACCTGCGGCGGGCGTCGACGGCGCCGAAGTCGCGAGAGGCGCGAAATCGCGCGCGAGCGTGCGCGCAGCGGCGCGAGCGGCGGACGCAGCAGAGGACGCGTAGGGCGAAACCTGGGCTTGCTGCGCGTCGATCTCGCGCGTAGGCCGCGTCGAAGACGGGCTTTCATCGGATGGCCGGCAACCCGTTCCAACCGGCTAGCGACCCGGAGGTCAGGTTCACGATCGTGCCGCCACGGCGGTCGATCATTCCCGGCAGCACCTTCTGCGTGAGGTACGCCGGCGCGACGACGCTCGCGATGAGGATCGTCTCGACGACGTCCACCGGCACGTCGAGGAAGCGATCCATCCGCCCGGGCCCCTGATCGATCGCGTTGTTGACCAGCGGGTCGATGCGACCGAAGCCCCGCAGGGTGGCGGCGAGCGCCAGGCTCGTCGCGCGGCCGATCCCGCGGCTCGCTCCGGTCACGAAGGCGACGCCACGTTCCACGGCGGAGACGGGAATCAGAAGCGGTGGCTGATCTCGATGCCGAGCGCGCGCGGCGGCTCGTAGTAGCGGAGGATGTTCCCGAGCGTGCTCGCGGTCGGCAGGACCTGCTGGAAATATTCCTGGTCGGTGAGGTTCTGTCCCCAGACGGCGAACTGCGAGCGGTCGTCGTTGAAATCGTAGCTGATGCGCGCGTGCAGCAGGTTGTAGGCGGGCTGCGTCGCCTGCGGGAGCTCGGGGAAATAGAAATTGACCGCGCTCCGGTAGTACCAGTCGAGCCGCGGCGTGAGCCAGCCGTTGAGCCAGGCGGGGCCGAACTCTGGAAGCGCGAAGGAGTACAGCAGCGTCAGGCGCGACTGGAACTTGGGCGAGTTGTTGAACGGCTCGCCCGCCCGGTCGATCTCCGAGTTGTTGAGCGCGCTGACGCTGGTGAACTCGTCATACTTGGCGTCCAGCAGGCCGATGGAGCCGATCACGCTCGCTCCCTCGAAGGGGAGCAGGTTCAGCTCGAACTCTGCGCCCTTGGTGGTGGCCTTGGCGGCGTTCCGGATGACGATCTCGGCGAGGAAGCCGGTGCCCGGCTCGATCGTCGAGACCTGGATGTCGTCGTACTTGCCATAGAAGAATGACGTGTTGAAGGTGAGCTTCTGCTCCCAGCCGATCGTCTTGAAGCCGATCTCGTAGGACTCGAGCGTCTCGGGGGCGTAGGGCACGAGCTGCTCCGGTACGCCGCTGCGCGTGCTGCCGTTGAAGCCGCCGCCCTTGAAGCCCTCGCTGTAGGTGAAGTAGCCCATCAGGCTGTCGAGGTAGAGCTCGTCGAGCCAGTCGTCCGGCGCGCGCAACGTCAAGTTGCCCATCGGACTCCAGTTGGTGAAGATCGTGCTCTCGTTCGCGTCGACCAGAATCGGGTTCGCGCCAGGCGGAAGCTCGAGGATGTTCACCTGGTACTTGGCGAAGCCCTTCTTCTCCTCCGTGTAGCGGACGCCCCCCGTCAGGCCGAGCCAGTCGAAGATATCCCAGGTACCCTGGCCGAAGAGAGCCCAGCTCCAGTTGTCGACGTTGACCTTCGCGTTCGAGGTCGAGCCGAGGGTCGGCGGACCGAGCAGGGGCGACTCGATGGTCTGGTTGAAGCTCGCGGTCTCCCAGTACACGAAGTAACCGCCGATGTAGCTGAGATCGCCGTCGAGGGCGTTGCCTTGCAGCTGGATCTCCTGGCTGATCTGCTGCTGGAAGCCGGGGCCGCCGACGAACGTCTCGTCATTCTGGGGGCCGTAGTCGTCGAGCTGGAGGACGCGGATCGCGGTCCCGTCTCCCTCCTCGCGGATCTTCGGGATCTGCTCGCGCCACGCGGAGATCGACTTGACGAGCAAGCTCTCGAGGGGTCCCAGGTCGCCCACCTCGTAGTCGGCGACGTTCCAGATGCCGTACGTCTCGATGTCGCTGATCGCGGCGGTGTCGGCCTCGAACATGTAGGGGTGATTCGAGCGCTCGCACGCTTCCACGAAGCCGGGTGGAACGAGCGAGCCGAGCGGCGGCGGCTGGACCGGGACGCACTCGCCGCCCTTGCTGTTGCCGTGATCGCGGAACCAACTCCCCTTCAGCGTCGTCGTGAAACGATCGGTCGGAGTGAAACGTATCGCGCCGAGGAAGGCGAGCGAGTTCGTCGTGTTCCCGGGCCGGTCCTGCAGGGTGTTCAGGGTGTAGCCGGTGTTGTTCTCGGAGGAGAAGGCGAAGCGCGTGAAGAGCTTCCCGTCGAGCCACCCCGACTTCACCGGGACGTTCAGCATCGCGCGCGTCTGCACCTGATTGAAGCTCCCCGCCCGGAGCATCGCGAAGCCTTCCAGCTCCTCGCGCGGCTGGATCGTCGTGATGTTGATCGCGCCGCCGACGGTGTTCTTGCCGAACAGCGTGCCTTGCGGGCCGCGCAGGACCTCGACCTGCTCGATGTCGGAGACGTTCAGGATCGAGCCGGCCTGGCGCGCCAGGTAGACGCCGTCGACGTAGATGCCGACTCCGGGATCGAAGGTGATCACCGGATCGGGCTGGCCGACGCCGCGGATGAAGACGGCCGAGGTGAGGCCGGCGCGTCCGGAGTAGAAGCTCAGGTTCGGAACGAGGTCCTGGATCTGGTCGAGGCGCGTGACGCCGGTCTCGCGCAACGTCGCTTCGCCGAGCGCGGTGACCGAGATCGGCGTCTCCTCGAGGAGCTCTTCGCGCCGCCGCGCGGTGACGACGATCTGCTCGACTCGGCGGCGCTCCGTTTCGCTGAGGCCAGTCGCTTGGTCTTCTGCCTGCGTTTCCGCAGCCGTCTCGGGGGCGGAAGGATCGGGCGTGTCTGCCGGGGTGTCCGAAGGAAGCTCTTGTGCACGCGCGGCAGCGACCGCACCGCACGTGCACCCGATCAGCAGCAGGATTGCGCGCAAGCGGTGGGTCCGCATGGGCGTCCATAGACCGGCTCGCGGCGGGCTGGCAAGCACGGCGTGACCCTTACCTGTCGTCCACGATGACGCCGGGCATCGCTGCGCCGCATCGAGTGGCGTGGTCGACTGGGACGATCGTTCAAATCGCCGAACACATGGGAAGGGCATCCGGTATCCCTGGCAGACCTGGCGCCGAGCTTGTAAGGCCGCGATGCTCGAGGGAAGACTGATGCACGACTTCAGGAGGACAGCGATCCGAAGTTCGGTCCGGGCGGGAGTTCCGGACGGCGTGGCGATGAAGCTCTCTGGGCACAAGACGCGGGCGGTGTCCGACCGGTACGCGATCGTCTCCGACCGGGACCTTCGGGACGCGGCAGAGCGCCTGGACGAGGCGTTTGGACCGCGAGCAGACACAAACTTGGACAGAGACAGCCTTCTAGCCGACTCGGTACAGGAGTTAACCCATTGATTCTCCAACGGGCCGGGGTGGCGAAATTGGCAGACGCAGAGGACTTAAAATCCTCTGGTGGGTGACCACCGTGAGGGTTCGATTCCCTCCCCCGGCACTGGCTGCGATGAGCCGCACGGTCGCCGCGGCGCTTCTCTTGTGGGCGCTCGCGCTCGGCTGCGAGAAGAGCGAGAGCGACCCGGCGCCGCCTTCGGCTTCTCCGACCGAGAAGTCTGCCGCCGCGGCGAAAAGCGACGACGGCTTCCGCCGCGTCGTGGTCGTGCACCTCGACACGACGCGCGTCGACGGCATCGGCTGCTTCGGGGGCATCGCGAAGACGCCGAACATCGACGAGCTCTGCCGGCGGGGTCGCCGCTACACGAACGCGATCGCGCCGACGCCGCTCACCTCGCCGAGCATCGCCTCGTTCATGACGGGTCGCCTGACCCACCGGAGCGGGGTCTACAGCGTCGGCGGCGCGCTCCGCGACGAGCTCGTCACGCTCGCCGAGGTGCTCGGGCGGAACGGCTTCGTCACCGGCGGGTTCACCAGCAACATGGTCGTCGCGAACCGCTCCGACGGGCTTTCCTGGGGCTTCGATCAGGGCTTCCAGACCTACCGCGCCGCGCTCGACGAGCCGAAGGCGACCGCGAGCGGCCAGCCGCACTCGATCGCGCGCGACAACGCGGCGGTCCTGACGCGCGAGGCTCTCGCCTTCGTCGACGAGCACGCGGACGAGAAGTTCTTCCTGTGGCTGCTCTACATCGACCCGCACGCGCCGTACGCACCGCCCGCGCCCTACGACACGATGTACGCGGAAGAGCCTCGCGTGCTCGCCGATCGCCGCGATCTCGATCCGGAGACCGTCGGGCGTCAGGCGTACGTCGAGCCCGTCGTCGATTCGGCGTACTACGTCTCGCGCTACTACGGAGAGATCAGCCTCGTCGATCGCTCCGTCGGCGAGCTGCTCGAGCGGATCGACGCGCTTCCCGGCGAGACGCTCTGGGTGGTCACCGCGGACCACGGCGAGAGCCTCGGCGACTACGACGACTGGTTCGAGCACGGCGCGACGGTGCGCCATTCGTGCGTCAACGTTCCGTTGATCCTCGTGGCGGACGGCGTCCCGCCCGGAGAGAGCGCAGCGCTCGTCGCGAACGTCGATCTGGCACCGACGATCCTGGATCTGCTCGGGCTCTCCGCGGAGCCGCTCGCGGCCGACGGACGCTCGCTCCGGCCGACGTTCGAGAGACCCGACCCGTGGCCCGACCGCCTGATCCCGATCAACCTCGGACGCGGCAGGAGATGGCGCGGCGTGCGGAGCCGTGATTTCGTCTTGCAGACCGAGCTCGACCTGCGCTCGGCCCGCGAGAAGAGCTCGTCCCTCTACGATCTCCGCAACGATCCGGAGGAGACGAAGGACGTCGCCGCCGCGAATCCGGCCGAGTTCCGGCGCCACAAGAGGTACGAGCGGAAGTGGTTCCGCGGAACGGGCGCGCTTCCTCCGCGCGACGTCCGCACCGACTACGAGATGAGCGAGCGACTGCGCGCGCTCGGCTACGCGGAGTGACGGCTTGGCGCGCGTCCGCGTGCACGGAAAGTTCTTCTGGAGCGGCACCGAGAAGGTCTTCGTCCGCGGCGTGACGTACGGCCCGTTCCGCCCGGACGCCGCCGGCGATCCGCTGCCGCCCCTCGCCGTCGTCCGCCACGACTTCCGGCGCATCGTCGATCTCGGTGCGAACACCGTGCGGACGTTCACACCGCCGCCGGCGTGGCTTCTGGACGAGGCGGAGGAGGCCGGCCTTCGTCTGATCGTCGGGATCCCGTGGGCACAGCACGTCGCCTTCCTCGGCCGCCCCGCGGAGCGCGACGCGCGCGCGAGGATCGAGCGCACGGCACGCGACGTGGGGGGCCACTCCGCCGTGCTCGCCCTCCTTCTCGGCAACGAGACCCCGCCGGACGTCGTGCGGTGGGAGCGTGCCGCGCGTGTCGAGCGCTTTCTCACCGAGATGGCGGACGTCGCGCGACAGAGCGCCCCCGAGGCTCTCGTGAGCTATGCGAGCTTCCCGCCGACGGAGTACCTCGATCTCGACTTTTGCGATTTTCTCTCGTTCAACGTCTACCTGCACCGGGAGCACGATCTCCGTCGTTACCTCGCGCGGCTGCAGAACCTCGCCGGAGAGCGACCGCTCGTCCTGACCGAGATCGGCATCGACTCGCGTCGCCACGGGGCGGAGGCGCAGGCGGAGACGCTTCGCGGGCAAGTGCGTGCCGTCTTCGAGTCGGGCGCGGCCGGAGTCGTCGTCTTCGCCTACACGGACGAGTGGTTCGCCCTCGAGCCCGACCGGCCCGAAGGCGGCTTTGCGGTGGAGGACTGGAGCTTCGGACTCGTCGACGCGCACCGCGCGCCGAAGCCCGCGTGGACGGCGGTACGCGACTGCTTTCGTGGCGGGATCCCGGAGGTCCCGGCGGAAGCGCCGCTCGTCTCGGTCGTCGTGTGCGCGTTCAATGCAGAGCGAACGCTGCGCGCGTGTCTCGCGTCCCTCGAGCGCCTTCGCTATCCGCGCTTCGAGGTGCTCGTCGTCGACGACGGCTCGACCGACGGGACGGGTGCGATCGCCGCTTCGCTCGCGAGCGAGCGCATTCGCGTCCTCTCGCAGGAGAACCGCGGGCTCTCCGCGGCGCGGAACCGTGGCGTCGCCGAGGCGCTCGGGAGCGTCGTCGCGTTCACCGACTCGGACTGCGTCGTCGACCCCGACTGGCTGACCTACCTCGCCTACGCGATCCGCGACGGCGCCGTCGCGGTCGGCGGACCGAACCTCGCGCCGACGGACGCGGCTCTCGTTCCCGCCGTCGTGGCGCTCGCACCGGGCGGCCCGACGCACGTGCTGCTCGACGACGACGTCGCGGAGCACATCCCCGGCTGCAACATGGCCTTCGACCGTGCGACGCTCCTCGCGACCGGCGGATTCGACGAGCGCTACACGACGGCCGGCGACGACGTCGACGTCTGCTGGCGCCTGCAGGACGCGGGGCATCCGATCGCGTTCAGCCCGGCCGCGGTCGTCTGGCATTTTCGTCGCGACACGGTGCGCGCGTACCTCCGACAGCAGGGCGGCTACGGTCGCGCGGAGGCGCAGCTCTACTTCGATCATCCGCGTCGCTTCAACGCGCTCGGGCAGTCGACCTGGGCGGGGCGCATCTACGGGGGACTCGTCGGAGGGCTCGCCGCGGAGCGGACCCGCATCTACCGCGGTCCGCTCGGGCAAGGCCTCTTCCAGGCGGTCTACGCGCGGCCCGCCTCGATCTGGTGGCACCTGCCGGCGACGTTCGAGTGGAACCTCTTCGCGGCGGCGCTCCTCTTCGCTGCGCTCCTCGGACGGGGAGGCGTGCTCGTGGCGGCCGTACCGCTCCTCGTCTCCCTCGCAGCGGCGACGGTGACCGCACTTCGTGCGCCGCTCGACGCGCGGCTGGGCGCGCAGGGGAGGGTGCTTCTCGCCGTCCTCTCGTACCTCGGCCCGCTGACGCGCAGCCTCGCGCGGACGAACGCCCGCGTGACGGGCGCGGGTCGTTCCGAGCCGAAGCCGGCGAGCCTTTCGGGCGTCGTGCCGGAGGTCTCGCTCGCTCGCGCCGAGCTCCTCTCGGCGTACTGGAGCGAGGAGGGCGTCTCGAAGGAGGTCCTTCTCGGCGAGGTCGAGCGCGTGCTCGCGGGCGCGCCGTACCGGCTCGCGTACGACGCGGGCTGGAACGCGTGGGACGTGGAGCTCGCGCGGGGACCGTGGACGACGGCGCGCATCGAGGTCGCCGTCGAGAACCACGGCGGTTCCCGCCGCCTGCTTCGTGTCCGCGCCGCTCTTCCCGCGGCTCGCATCGCGACGCTCGTCGGAGTCCTGTGCGCGGCCGTCGCGCTGGTCGCGAGCGCGAGCTTCGGATCGTCCGGAGCGATGCGCCTCGTGCGGGCCAGCGCGTGGATCGGAGCCGCGGGCGCCGCGACGATCGCCCTCTGGAACATGCGCCTCGCGGCGCGCTGGACGCGATTCCTCGACGCGGCCGCCTTCGCTCTCCGCCTCGTTCCCGTCCAGCGCGGACCCGGTCGATGACCGCTCGCAGCCGGCTCGTCCTTCGCCACCTCCGGCCTTACGGCGGCCGCGTCGCCGTCGGGATCGCGCTCGTCACGATCACGAGCCTCGTCGAGCTCGCGAAGCCGTGGCCCCTCAAGATCGCCGTCGACAACGTGCTCGGCGATCGTCCGCTGCCGCTGCTCGGCTATCCCGAGCGTCTCGGGCCGGAAGGCCTGCTCGCGATCGCGGTGTTCGGGCTCGTCGGCCTCCACGTGCTGCTGGGTGTCCTCTCGCTCCTCGGCAACCGCCTGACGATCGACGTCGGCCAGCGGATGGTACAGGCGCTTCGCGGCGAGCTTTTCGATCACCTGGAAAAGCTGTCGACGCGATTCCACGACCGCCGCAGCGCCGGGGAGCTCGTCTACCGGCTCGCCGCCGATACGATGGCCCTCCAGACCCTCGCGATGAACGCCGTCTTCCCGACGCTCTCCGCGCTGCTCTTCCTCGCCGGCATGGCGATCGTGATGCTGCAGATGAACGTCGGCTTGACGCTTCTTGCCCTCGCGGTCACGCCGGTCGTCGGTCTCGCCGTGCGCGTCCTCGGACGGCGCCTCAGCGAGGTCGCTGCCGAGGCTCGCGAGCGGGAGAGCGAGCTCTACGCGGCGGCGGAGCGGAGCATGACCGCGATCCGGGTGACGCGCGCGTTCTCCGCGGAAGCGGCCGAGGCGAAGCGCTTCCGGGGCGCGAGCGCCGCGAGCCTCGCGCGGCATCTCGAGCTCTACACGACGCAGACGGCGTACGGCATCGCCGTCAGCATCCTCGGAGCCGTCGGCGCGGCGGCGGTGCTCTGGATCGGAACGCGTCTCGTGATGCGCGGCAGCTTGACGGTCGGCGATCTCCTCGTCTTCACGAGCTACCTCGCTTCTCTCTACGCGCCGATCCAGACCTTGAGCCACACCTTTGGGCTCGTGCAGGAGGCGCGCTCGGGGCTCGGGCGCGTGTTCTCGGTGCTGGAGATCGACCCCGAGGTGCGCGACGGGGCGCGAGGCCTCGATCCCGCGGCCGTGCGCGGCGCCATCGAGCTCCGGAACGTCGAGTTCGCGTACGAGCCCGGGTTGCCGGTCCTGCAGGATTTCTCTCTCGAGATCGCGCCCGGAGAGAAGCTCGCGCTCGTCGGCGCGAGCGGCTCCGGCAAGACGACGACGGCACTTCTCTGCCTGCGTTTCTTCGATCCCTCCGCGGGCACGATCCTGCTCGACGGAGAGGGCGTCCGTGCCTACCGGCTCGACGCGCTGCGGAGCGCCTTCGGCGTCGTGCTGCAGCCGCCGCTCCTCTTTCCGGGCACGCTGCGCGAGAACCTCGTCTACGGACGCGCCGAAGCGGGCGAGGCGGAGATCGCGGCCGCGATCGAGACGGCGCAGCTCGGCGACCTGATCGCGCGGCTCCCCGAGGGGCTCGAGACCGTCGTCGGGTGGACGACGCTCTCCGCGGGCGAGCGTCAGCGAGTGACGGTCGCGCGGGCTCTCGTCCGCAGAGCCCCGATTCTTCTGCTCGACGAACCGACGGCGTCGCTCGACGTCGACACCGAGGCGCGTCTCCTCGCGGCGCTCGAGGCGCACCGGCGGGGCCGCACGTGCCTCCTGATCACGCACAGCCGCGCGACGCTCGAGTGGGCGGACCGGATCGCTGTCCTGCAGGACGGACGGATCGCCGCCGTCGGGCGGCTCGACGAGCTGCGCGCGCAGGGCGGGCTGGCGGCGACCCTCCTCGCGGAGCCGTCGCCGGCCGGGCGGAGCCTGACGTGAAGACGGACCGCCTGCTCGTCCTCGGGCTGATGGGGCGCTATCCGCTCGCCGGCGTCGGCTGGCAGGCGGTGCACTACCTCGTCGGCCTCGAGCGGCTCGGATGGGAGGTCTTCTACGCGGAGGACTCGGGAGCGCCGCCCTACAGCCCGGGCCGCATCGCGCTCGGCTCCGACGCGGAGGAGAACGTCGCCTTCGTCCGCGACGTCATGGCTTCGATCGGTCTCGCGGATCGCTGGGTGTACTGGGACGTGCTCGAGGACCGCCATCACGGCCTCGGTCGCGACGCTCTCGAAGAGCTCTACGCGACGAGCGCGCAGATCTGGAACCTCTGCGGCGCGACGCGTCCGCGCGCGGAGCATCGTCGTGGCGGCGTCCTCGTCTACGTCCAGACCGATCCGGGCGTCGAGCAGGCGGCCGCCGCTGCGGGCGACATGGACGTCGCCGCGATGCTCGAGGCGCACGACGTCCTCTTCACCTACGCGGAGCGCTTCGGGCGTCCGGACTGCCTCGTTCCGGTGGACCGGCGACGGTGGCTGACCACGCGACCGCCCGTCGTCCTCGACTTCTGGGAGTCGCCGCCGCCCCGGAGCGGAAGTCCCTTCACGACGGTCGGCACGTGGGAGAACCGTGGCAAGGACGTCGTCCACGCGGGTGCGCTCTGGCGCTGGTCGAAGCACGCGAGCTTTCTCGACCTGATCGACGTGCCGGCGCGCGCGGGCGTGCGCGCGGAAGCGGCGCTCGCTCCGCCGGACGACGTTGCTGCTCGCTTCCGCGCGAGCGGCTGGAGTCTCCGCGATCCGCGCGAGGTGTCGGCGAGCCTCGAAGCGTACCGTGACTTCGTGCGGAGCTCCTGCGGCGAGCTCACCGCCACGAAGGAGATCTACGTCCGCTCGCGCAGCGGCTGGTTCAGCGACCGGAGCGCCTGCTACCTCGCCGCCGGCCGGCCCGTCGTCACGGCGGACACGGGTCTCGGCGACGTCCTTCCGTGCGGACGCGGGCTCCTCGCGTATCGAACTCCCGACGAGGCGGTCGCCGCCCTCGAGGCCGTGCGCGACGATCTTCCGGCCCATGCGCGCGCCGCGCGGGCGCTCGCGGAGGAGCACTTCGACGCCTTGCGCGTCCTCGGCGCGATGCTCGAGCGAATCCGCTAGTGCACCGCCGTCGAGATAGCGTCAAGCAGATTGCCGTTCATCGGCGTCCCTCGCAAGGAACGCCGACGAAGGAATATCTGGCATATTTCGAGGAGGTGTGACGCCGCGAGGGGCGTCGAGGGGCGGTAAGATGTTGACGCTATCTCGACGGCGGTGCACTAGTCGTCGCGGACGTGCTTCGGGCGGACGTAGCCCGCGCGCTTCAGGAGGCCGCGCGCGATCACGATCCGCTGGATCTCGTTCGTCCCCTCGCCGATGATCATCAGCGGCGCGTCGCGGTAGTAGCGCTCGACGTTGAACTCCTGGCTGTAGCCGTAGCCGCCGTGGATGCGCATCGCCTCGAGCGCGACCTCCTGGCAGATCTCGGACGCGAAGAGCTTCGCCATGCCCGCTTCGAGGTCGCTCCGCTCGCCGCGGTCCTTCGCGGCGGCCGCGTTCCGCACGAGGAGGCGCGCGGCCTCGATCTTCGTCGCCATGTCGGCGAGCTTGAGCTGGATCGCCTGGTGCTCGCAGATCGGCTTCCCGAAGGTCTCGCGCTCCGTCGAGTACTTGAGCGCGTCCTCGAACGCCGCCTGCGCGACGCCGACGGCACGCGCCGCGATGTTCACGCGGCCGACCTCGAGCCCCGCCATGACGTACTGGAAGCCTTCACCCTCGTTGCCGACGCGGTTCGCGACGGGAACGGGGAAGTCCTCGAAGGCGACCTCGGCCGACTCGACGCCCTTGTAGCCGAGCTTCGGAAGGTCGCGGCTGATCGTGCAGCCCGGCGCTCCCTTCTCGGCGAGAAGGAGCGTGATGCCCTTGTGCGGTGGATTCGCGGTGGGGTCCGTCTTGCAGACGAGGCCGAACATGGTCCCGGTGCGGGCGTTGGTCGACCACATCTTCGTGCCGTTGACGATGTACTGGTCGCCTTGACGCTTCGCGACGGTGCGGATGCGCTGCGCGTCGCTGCCGGCGTGCGCCTCCGTCAAGCCGAACGCGGCGCGCTTCTCGCCGCGGGCCATCGCAGGGAGGAACCGCTGCTTCTGCTCTTCGTTCCCGTAGGTGCGGATCGTGTAAGCGATCATCAGGTGGGTGTTGAGCACGCCGGAGAGGCTCATCCAGCCGCGGCAGAGCTCCTCGACGATGCGTGCGTACGTCGACACGGAGAGCGCGAGTCCGCCGTACGCCTCCGGGATCGTCGCACCGAAGAGGCCGAGCTCCTTCATGCGGTCGACGAGCGCCTGCGGATACTCGTTCGCGTGCTCGAGCTCGTTTGCGACGGGCTTGACTTCCTTCTCGACGAAGGTTCGGACTCCCTCGATCAAGTCGCGGTCGAAATCGCTCTCTGGCGCCACGGCGGCCCTCCTCGGGGGGAATTCAACAGGCGTGCGCGCGCGCCGCAACCGGCACGAGAAAACGAGGTCGCGACCGTGGGACTGAGCGCGCGTGAGCCGGTACACTGGGAGCGGGAGGAGTCGACGCGATGCCGGACATCACGATGCCGAAGCTCTCCGACACGATGGAGGAGGGCAAGATCCTCCGCTGGCTGAAGGAAGCCGGCGAGCAGGTCTCCGCGGGGGAGATCCTCGTCGAGGTGGAGACCGACAAGGCCGACATGGAGATCGAGGCGGAGCAGGGCGGCGTGCTGCGCGAGATCCGGCTACAGGAGGGCGACACGGCACCGGTCGGTGCGGTGATCGCGGTGATCGACACCGGCGACGTCGAGAGCCGCGCCGCGTCTGCACCTTCGAAGCGTGCCTCCGACGCGCCGAAGGAGCAGCCCGCGGCCCGGCGCGAGGCCCCTCGGCAAGAGCCGTCGAAGGAAGCTAAGAAGGAAACGCAAGACGAGGCGAGGCACGAGGCGCGAGCCGAGGCGCGGAGCGCCGCCCGAGACGCGCGAGAAGAGAGGCGCGAAGACGAGGGAAGCGAGTCCGTTGCCGAGGCGGCGGACGTTCCGGTCGAGGGAACGAAGGCCGACGCGGAGAGGACGAACGGCAGCGCTCCTCCGCCACCGCGCGCCGGAGCTCGCGTCTCGCCGCTCGCGCGCACGCGCGCGGCGGAGCTCGGGATCGATCCGACCTCGATCCGCGGCACCGGCCCGGCCGGTCGCGTGACGCGAAAGGACGTCGAGGATGCGAGCCGCGCCGCGAGCGCCCCCGGGGAGCTTGGCGCGACCGAGAAGGCTCGCACCGCACCGGCGCCGGAACCGCGTCCACGAACGGGTTCGGGAACGGTACGCGTCCGTCCCGTCGACCGCGCGGCCCCGCCGGTCGCGCGGGAGCCCGCGTCCGCTCCGGAAGCCGCCCAGGGCGACGTTCGCCGGATCCCGCTCTCCGGCATGCGCGCCTCGATCGCGCGCCGCATGAGCGAGAGCAAGCGCGAGGCGCCGCACTTCTACGTCACGGCCGTCGCCGACATGGACATGGCCGTTCGCTTCCGCGCCGCCCTGAAGGAAGGCGGCGAAGCCGCCGCGGGCGTCACGTACAACCACCTCGTCCTGAAGGCTTGCGCCGACGCGCTCGCCGCGATCCCCGAGATGAACGCACGTTTCGCGGGCGACGCGATCGAGGTCCTGCCCGAGGTGAACCTCGGCGTCGCGACCGCCGTCCCCGAAGGGCTGATCGTCCCGGTGATCCACGCGGCCGACCGCCTGAGCCTCTTCGAGATTGCGGCACGGGCGCGCGAGCTCGGTGAGCGGGCCCGCAAGCGGAGCTTCACGCGCGAAGACCTCTCCGGTGCGACCTTCAGCGTCTCGAACCTCGGGATGTACGATGTCGAAAGCTTCATCGCGGTGATCAATCCGCCGCAGGCGGGAATTCTCGCCGTCGGCTCCGTGCAGGAGGTGCCGGTCGTCCGCGACGGGCAGATCCGCCCCGGCCATACTCTTCACTTGACGGTGTCCTGCGATCATCGCGCGGTCGACGGTGTCCGCGCCGCGGAGTTCCTCGCCGACCTGCGGCGACGGCTCGAGAACCCGATGCTCCTCGTGATCCCGACCGGAGAGGCATGATGGACGAGGGCTACGACCTCGCGGTCGTCGGCGGCGGGCCGGGCGGCTACACGGCCGCGATCCGTGCGGCGCAGCTCGGGATGCGCACCGTGCTCGTCGAGCGGGAAAAGCTCGGCGGCGTCTGCGGCAACTGGGGCTGCATTCCCTCGAAGGCGATCATCCGCTCCGCCGAGATCTACGACCTCGCGCGCCGCGGCGAGAGCCTCGGGATCGTCGCCGACGGGCTTCGCTTCGACTACGAGCGCATCGTCGCGCACAGCCGCGAAGCGGCGGACCGCGTCTCGCGCGGCGTGCAGACGTTGATGAAGAAGAACCGCATCGACGTCGTCGCGGGCGAGGGGCGGATCGACGGCGAGCATCGGCTCGTCGTCGACGGCAAGGACGTCGTGGATGCGGAGCGGATCCTCCTCGCGGCGGGCTCCGCGGAGCGGCTCCTTCCGGGGATCGAGGTCGATCCCCCGCGTGTGATGACCTCGCGCGAGCTTCTCGCGGACGCGACGCTGCCCGCGAGCGTGGTCATCGTCGGCGGCGGCGCGATCGGAGTCGAGTTCGGCTACGTCTTCTCCTGTCTCGGCGTGGAGGTGACGATCGTCGAGCTCGAGCGGCATCTCCTTCCCGGCGTCGACGAGACGATCGCGCGCGAGCTGCAGCGGTCGTTCTCGAAGCGAAAGGTCACCGTCAAGACGCAGTGTGCCTTTGCGAGCCTCGAGAGCGGAGAGTCGAGCGTCACCGTTCGGGTGCGCGGTCCGAAGGGCGAGGAAGCGATCACGGCGGAGCGCTGCGTGGTCGCCGTCGGGCGGCGACCGCGGGCGGCGGAGCTCGGTCTCGCGGAAGCCGGCATCGCGGTCGATCGCGGGCTCGTGCGCGTGAACGATCGCTACGAGACGAGCGTCCCGCACATCCTCGCGATCGGGGACCTGATCGACTCGCCGCCGCTCGCGCACGTCGCTTCGTCGGAGGGAATCGCCGCGGTCGAGATCGCGCTGGGCCGCCGTCCGCCGGGCCGCCTCGACGCGACGCGGATCCCGGCGTGCGTCTACTGCCATCCGGAGGTCGCGACGATCGGACGGAGCGAGGCGCAGGCGAAGGCGGACGGGTACGACGTCCGCTGCGGCACGTTCGCTCTCCGCGCGCTCGGACGCGCCGTCGCGAGCGGCGATCTCGAGGGCATGGTCAAGGTGGTGACCGACGCGCGCACGGGCGAGCTCCTCGGCTGCCACGTGATCGGCGGCTCGGCGACCGAAGTGATCGCGGAAGCGGCGATGCTGATGAACCTCGAAGGGACGATCTGGGACATGGCGCACACCGTGCACGCGCACCCCACGTTCGCCGAGGGAACGATGGAAGCGGCCCTGAACGCGCTCGGCGAGGGTCTCAGCGCATGAGCGTCGCTTCGGCCCACGCTCCGGCGCGCGAGCTTCGCGCTCGCTGGCTCGGACGGATCGACTTCGAGTCGGCGCTCGCGCTGCAGGAGGAGATCGTGCGGGAGCACGCGCGCTGCGGCGACACGCTGCTCCTCCTCGAGCACGAGCCGGTCTACACGACGGGACGGTTGGGCAAGATCGAGAACCTTCCCGGATCGAGGGAGGACGGGATCGGGGACGTCCCCGTGCGACGCATCGGCCGCGGCGGCGACGTGACCTATCACGGACCGGGACAGCTCGTCGGCTACGCTCTCGTCGATCTGCGCGCGCGCGGCGGCGACGTGCATCGGTTCCTCCGCGCGCTCGAGGCGGGCGTCCTCGGTTGCCTGCAGGACTTCGGCGTGTTGGCGGGACGCTGGCCCGGACGGACGGGAGCTTGGGTCTTCGGTGCAGCACCGAACGCGCCGGTCGCGCCGCGGAAGATCGCCTCGATCGGGATCGGCGTCCGGCGCGGCATCTCGATGCACGGCTTCGCGGTGAACCTGTCGGTCGATCTCCGCCGCTTCGAAACGATCGTTCCGTGCGGTATCGAGGGAGTCGAGATGACGTCGGTCGAGAGGGAAACGGGACGATCGCCCACGGTCGAGGTCGCGGCGGAAGCGGCTGCGACGCGCCTCGCGAGCGCGCTCGACGAGCTCGCGGAGGCGGCCCGATGAGCGCGACCTCCGCTCCGCGCGCGCGGCGGCACCCGGAGTGGATCCGCGCGCGGATGCCCTCCGGGGAGGGCTACCGCCGCACGCGCGCGATCGTCGCCGAGTCGGGGATCGCCACGGTCTGCGAGGAGGCCCGCTGCCCGAACCTCGGCGAGTGCTGGGCACACGGCACCGCCACATTCATGCTGATGGGCGATACGTGCACGAGGAACTGCGGCTTCTGCGCCGTCTCGCACGGACGCCCGAAGCCGCTCGATCCGCTCGAGCCGGAACGCCTCGCGACCGCGGTCGAGCGACTCGGTCTCGCGCACGTCGTGATCACCTCCGTCGATCGCGACGACCTCGCGGACTTCGGCTCGAGCCACTTCGCGGCCGCTGCGCGCGCCGTGCGGGAGCGGGTGCCGTCGTGTCGGATCGAGGTCTTGACGCCCGACTTCCAGGGTCGGCGCGAGAGCGCGCGCGAGGTCGCGAGTGCGCCGATCGAGGTCTACAACCACAACCTCGAGACCGTGCCTCGTCTCTACAAGCGCGCGCGCGCCGGAGCGCGCTACGAGCGCTCACTGGACGTGCTGCGCGTCGCGCGCGAGACCCGCGTTGGCCTCTTGGTCAAGGCGGGCTTGATGCTCGGGCTCGGCGAGGAAGAGAGCGAGGTCCTCGCGGTTCTACGCGATCTCCGCCAGGTCGGCTGCGACGTTCTCACGCTCGGTCAGTATTTGCAGCCGACGCGCGACCATCTGCCCGTGGAGCGCTATCTCCATCCCGACGAGTTCCGGAGCCTCGGCGAAGCGGCTCGTACGCTCGGCTTTCGACACGTGGAATCGGGCCCGCTGGTACGAAGCTCGTACCACGCGTGGTCGCACGTGCCCGAAACTTGAGCGTTACGTTTTTTTTCGATCGCCGTAGCAATTGCGTCGCCGGCCCGTTTCCCGTAGGGACACCCCGGCCCCGAACCGACCCGCGGGTGGGTCCGGAGGAAGCGGATGCTCAAGCTCTACGATTACCCTCAATGTCCGTTCAGCCAGAAGACGCGAATCGTGCTGGCGGAGAAGCAGCTCGACTACGAGAAGATCATCGTCGACCTGAGAAAGAGGGAGCAGTTCGACCCGTCGTTCCTCGCCCTGAATCCGTTCCACAAGGTTCCGGTCCTCGTCGAAGAGGAAGAAGGCGAAGAGAACCCGACGGTCATCTACGACTCGACGGTCATCGACGAGTATCTCGAGGACGAGTACCCCGAGCCCGCGCTGCTTCCACCCCCGGGCGACTCCGCGGCGCGGAGCCGGATCCGCCAGCTCGAGGACTACGCCGACATCGCGTTCGTGCTGCCCGCCGGGAACCTCCTCACCGAGCACGTGAAGCGTGAGGAGGAGCGTGACGTCGAGCGCCTCCGCCGCGCCAAGGAAGAGGTCGATCGCGCGTTTCTCCTGCTCGAGCGCGAGCTGCAGGGCGGGCGCCAGTTCCTCGGCGGCGACCAGTTCACCCTGGCGGATGCGGCCTTCGCGCCGAGGCTTCTCCTCCTGATGAGCCGGAACGTCGAGCTCCCCGAGGGCACGCGTGCGCTGCGGGGCTACATCGACCGCCTGCGCCAGCGCGAGAGCGTCCGCCGCCTCGACGGGATTTGATTGAACCAGGGGCACGCGCCCCCGCCCCGCGCGGCGAAGCCTGAGCCGTGCCGCACTCCCGCGCTCGCTTTCGCTTTCGGCCGCGCGCTGCGCGCGCGGAGCTGCTCGCCGCTCTCTCTAAACGTCAGGCCGGTTGTTCTTGGGGATCACGACCACGCCGCCGGACGTGACGGTGTAGCGCTCGCGGTCGCGGGCGAGGTCGTGGCCGAGCGTACCGCCGTCCTCGACGACCACGTTCTTGTCGAGGATCGCCCGCTGGAGACGCGCGCCCCGGCCGATCGCACAGTTCTCGAAGACGACCGAGTCGACGATCTCGGCGCCGTCGTGCACGACGACGTTCCGACCGAGCACGGAGCGGATCACGCGCGCTCCATTCACGATGCAGCCTTCCGACACGAGGGAGTCGCGCACCTCCACCGAGCGTCCGCCGCCGGCGTCGGCGAACTTCGCCGGCGGATTCGGAAACGGTGCCGTGCGGAGCGGCCAGCGCGGGTTATAGAGGTCGAGCTCCGGCAGCGGAGCGATCAGGTCCATGTTCGCCGCGTAGTAGCTGTCGAGCGTGCCGACATCGCGCCAGTAGCGATTGCTCTCGACCGTCGTTCCGGGGAGGCGGTTCGACGTGAAGTCGTACGCGAACGTGCGCGCGCGATCGAGATGATCCGGGATGAAGTGACGCCCGAAGTCGTGCGAAGCTTGCCCGCCGACGCGTGTCAGGCTGTCGAGGAGGAACTCCGCGTCGAAGAGGTAGTTGCCCATCGAGGCGAGACAGAGGCCCGGCTGCCCGGGAATCTCCGGCGGCACGGACGGCTTCTCGTCGAAGCGGACGACGCGGCGCTCGGCGTCGACCTCGAGGATGCCGAGGCCCGAAGCGTCCGCGCGCGGCACGGGAAGGCTCGCGACCGTGACCTCGGCTCGCGTCGCGACGTGCTGCTCGACCATCTGACGCACGTCCATCCGATAGATGTGATCGGCCCCGAAGACGGCGACGAGATCCGGCCGATAGTTCTCGATCAGGTTCAGATTCTGGAAGATCGCGTCGGCCGTGCCCTGGTACCACACGTTTCCACGGCGCATCTGGGCGGGCACGGGCGAGACGAAGTGCTCGCGAAGAAGGCCGCCGAGCTGCCAGCCGGCCGCGAGATGCTCGATCAAGGACTGCGACTTGAACTGCACCATCACGTAGATGGACAGGATCCCCGAGTTGACGAGGTTCGAGAGCACGAAGTCGACGAGCCGATACTTGCCGCCGAAGGGCACCGCCGGCTTTGCACGCTCGCGCGTCAGCGGCTGGAGGCGGGTCCCTTCGCCGCCCGCCATCACCATCCCGAGGATCCGCAGGTCTCCCGCCATGCTCCGGGGGAGACTGGCCGCCGGTGCGCGGGCGAGTCAAGATCAGCGACCCGAGAATGCGGCCTGACGCGGCGCGCATGGTAGGAAGTCGATCGTAAGGAAGCCGGCTGGACGAAGAGGAATGGATCCGGAAGAGGAAGAGCGGCGGCGCCTCGCGATCGTCGAGTCGTACAAGGTCGTCTGCATCTGCAACAAGATCCGGCGCGGCGTGATCCAGCGTGCGATCGACGACGGGGCGGCGACGATCGACGACGTGCGCCGTCGGACGCGCGCCGCGACGGGGCCGTGCGGCTCGAAGCGCTGCGGTCCGGTGATCCAGCGCATGCTGCGGCGGGATTGAGCGCGGCTTGCGGCACCGCACCTTCGTCGATAGGTTCGCCAAACGAGAATTATTCTCGATAGGAGCCTGCGGGCTCCCGGCACGAACAAAGGAGGAGAACGATCATGCCGAAGCTGGAGGGGTCGAAGACCCACGAGAATCTGAAGGCTGCCTTCGCCGGCGAGTCGCAGGCGAACCGCCGCTACCTCTACTTCGCGCGGCGCGCCGACATCGAGGGGTATCCGGACGTGGGAGGCCTCTTCCGTGACACCTCCGAGGCGGAGACCGGACACGCGTTCGGCCACCTCGACTTCCTGAAGGAGGTGGGCGACCCGGCGACCGGTCTGCCGATCGGCGACACCGACGCGAACCTGAAGGCCGCCGTCGCGGGCGAGACCTTCGAGTACACGGAGATGTATCCCGGCTACGCGAAGATCGCGCGGCAGGAGGGGTACAACGAGATCGCGGAGTGGTTCGAGACTCTCGCGAAGGCCGAGAAGTCGCACGCCGGCCGCTTCCAGAAGGGCCTCGACGGCCTCGGGTGAGACGCTCCGCGGGGAGAGGACGGCCGCTGCGCTGGCCGTCCTCTCTCGCGGCAGACGAGGGTCTGAGGACGGCTCACATGCGAAAGGTCTCGCTCGACGACGTGTCGGGCATCGAGCGTTACGCGAAGGTGCGCGACGACGCGCGCCGGCGCATCATCGAGATCAAGCGTCACCGGCGCATCCCGCTCGGGGATCGCGTGACGCTCGTGTTCGAGAACTTCGATACGGTGCTGTACCAGATCCAGGAGATGTGTCTGGTCGAGCGGATCGTCGACATCGACAAGGTTCGCGAGGAGATCCGCGTCTACAACGAGCTCCTGCCTTCGGAGCGCGAGCTTTCCGCAACGCTCCTGATCGAGGTGACGGACCCGACGAGGATCGTGGAGGACCTCCACTCGCTCGTCGGAATCGACGAGTGCGTTCGCTTCGTCGTGAACGGGAAGGAGTTCCCGGCGCACTTCGCTCCCGGGCAGAGCACCGAGGACCGGCTCTCGGCCGTCCAGTACGTGCGCTTCGCGCTTTCCGAGGAGGCGGCGAGCGAGCTCGCCCGCGCCGGAAGCCGCGTCGAGGTCAAGATCGAGCATCCACGCTACCGCGCCGGCCACGCGCTCAGCGAGGACGAGCGCGCGAGCCTCGCGCGGGATCTCGCCGCGTGAAGGCCGGCGCGTACGCCGCGGGTGAGGGGCGCGAGCGCCGCTCGACGCGTCAGCTCGAAGCGACGTATCGCGCGCTCTGCGAACGCGACGATCATCCATCGGCGGAGCAGGTCTACGCCAGCGTTCGAGCCGCGCTTCCGTCGACGAGCCGCGGGACGGTCTACCGAAACCTGCAGAAGCTCGTGGAGGACGAGCGGATCCGCGTCGTTCCCGTCGCCGGCCGCTCGGCGCGCTACGACGGACGCGTCGAGCCGCACGATCACTTCGTCTGCACCGCATGCGGGGATCTCGTGGACGTCCATCGCGCGGATGCTCCCGTCGCGAAGCCGCCGCGCGGTCTCGGCGGACATCGCATCGAAGCGGTCGCTGTGACGTACTTCGGTCTCTGCCGCGGCTGTCGACCTGCGACGTCGCCGCGTGCGATGGATTGAGGCCGCGATGAGCTTGCCCGAGGAGATCGCGCTCTTTCCGCTGCCGAACGTCGTCCTGTTCCCGACCGTCGACCTGCCGCTGCACATCTTCGAGCCGCGCTACCGAGAGATGGTCGCGGACGCGATGAAGGCGGACCGCCTGATCGGGATGGTGCTCCTGCGCGGCGACTGGCGGCGCGAGTACCACGCGCACCCCGACGTCTACTCGATCGGCTGCGTCGGCCGGATCGAGAAGTTCGACCTCCTGCCCGACGGACGCTCGAACCTCGTATTGCAGGGCCTCGAGCGCTTCGAGATCGTCGAGGAGCTCGGCGGCCGGGCCTACCGTCGTGCTCGCGTACGCTGGACGCCGACCGCGCCCGAGGAGGCTCCGCCCGGCGTCCGTGAGCAGCTTCGGCAGGGCGCTCTCGGCCTCCTCGCCGAAGGGGGCCGGAGCCGCGCGGAGAAGATCTGGAGCGGTCTTCCCACCGAGTGGGACAAGCTCGTCAACCTGCTCTCGTTCGGGCTGCCGTTCGGCGAGGTCGAGAAGCTCGCCCTCCTCGAATGTGCCGAGACGAATCGCCGCGCTTCGCGGCTGATCGAGATCATCGAGTTCCGCCTGGCCGAGCAGGCCTGTCTCGGGCCTGGTTTCGGCGAGAACGAACCGAGACACTGAGACCGCCGCCCCGACCGTGGAAACACCCGGTCCGGCGTGAATGGGCGGGCGATGCTACACGTCGAATCAGCCCCTGGAGGCTCACCATGAAGAAGACGTTCGACGACATCATGAGAGAGGCGCGCGAGGTCGTGCCCGAGGTCTCGGTGGACCAGGTCCGCGACCGGCTCGCCGGAAACGGCAAGCACGTCGTGCTTCTCGACGTGCGTGAGCGCGAGGAGTACCGCGAAGGCCACCTGGCCGGCGCCCTCTCCGTGCCGCGCGGGTTCCTCGAGATGAAGGTCGAGGAAGCGGTTCCCGAGCGCGACGCCGAGATCATCGCCTACTGCGCCGGCGGCACTCGGTCCCTGATCGCGGGCTGCGCGCTGAAGGAGATGGGCTACACGAACGTGAGCTCGATGACGGGCGGCTTCGGCGCGTGGAAGGGCGGCGGCAACAAGTGGGTCGCCGATCGCCAGTTTACGCCGGACCAGCTCCAGCGCTACAGCCGCCACTTCATCCTGCCCGAGGTGGGAGAGGAGGGGCAGGCGAAGCTCCTCGACGCGAAGGTCCTCCTGATCGGCGCGGGCGGGCTCGGCTCGCCGACGGCCTACTACCTCGCGGCGGCCGGCGTCGGGACGCTCGGCATCGTCGACGACGACGTCGTCGACCGCTCGAACCTGCAGCGCCAGATCCTCCACACGGACGATCGCGTCGGCATGCCGAAGATCGAGTCCGCGACGTTGACGCTGAAGGGCCTCAATCCCGACTTGAACGTGATCGGCTACCGCGAGCGCGTCACCTCCGAGAACGTGCGCCGCCTCTTCGCCGACTACGACATCATCGTCGACGGCTGCGACAACTTTCCGACGCGCTACCTCGTGAACGACGCTTGCGTGTTCATGAACAAGCCGAACGTGCACGGCAGCATCTTCCAGTTCGAGGGACAGGCGACCGTGTTCCATCCGGGGAAGGGCCCCTGCTACCGATGCCTCTTCCCGGAGCCTCCTCCTCCGGGAGCCGCGCCGTCCTGTCAGGAGGCCGGCGTTCTCGGCGTGCTGCCCGGCCTCGTCGGCTGCGTGCAGGCCGTCGAGACGATCAAGCTGATCCTCGGCGTCGGCAATCCCCTGATCGGACGGCTCCTCCACTTCGACACGCTCGCGATGGAGGTCAAGCAGCTGAAGCTGCGCAAGGATCCCGACTGCCCGGTGTGTGGCGAACGGCCGACGGTCACGGAGCTGATCGACTACGAGGAGTTCTGCGGTCTGCGCGGCGGGCACGGAGCCGAGGCGAGCGCCTAGCTCTGCGCCCGCGCTCCGTCCGGGCCAAGAGCGAATCTCGATGCAGCCGTTCGCGGGCCGCGGCCGACTCTTCCTGCTGCGGCACGGCGAGACGGAATGGAACCGCGCGCGCCGCGTGATGGGGCGTACCGCGGTTCCGCTCTCGGACGCGGGCCGCGAGCAGGTGCGTCTCCTCACGCCGCATCTCGAGGGGCTCGGAATCGGCGCGATCTGGACGAGCCCGCTCGCCCGCGCGCGTGAGACCGCGGAGATCCTCGCAGCCGCGCTCGGGGGCCTTCCGGTCCACGACGAGGAGGGCCTGACCGAGGTCCACTACGCGGCGTGGGAAGGACGCCACTTCCACGAGCTCGTCCGCGAGCCCGAGTTCGAGCTCCTTCGCAACGATCCCGTGCGGACGGCGATCCCGGGCGGGGGAGAGAGCCTCGAGCACGTCCGGGACCGCGTCTTCCCGGCGCTCGAGCGGGTCCTCGCCGCCTCGGGGGGGAAGCCGGCCCTCGTGGTCTCGCACGGCGACCCGCTGCGGGTCGTCCTCGCCGCATGCCTGGCGCTCGACCTGCTCCACCTGCGGCGTCTTCGCCTCGACAACGGCGCGCTCTCCGCGCTCGAGCTCACCGGCGACTGGGTCGAGGTCAAGTTCGTGAACATGCGCCCCGATCTCGCCGCGATGATCGGCTGAGCAGCGGGAAAAAAGAACCCCGAGGGCGCCTTCGCGAACGTATGCGAGATCGTTCGGCCTCGCCCGGTGCAGCGAGGAGCCCTCGGGGTCGGTGGTGCCTGGTTTCTCCAGGCCACCACGAAAAAACGCGGTTGGCCTAGGAGGCCACCACCTCACAGATCACCGATTGAAGACTACCCACTGTACGATCACCCCCTTTCTCGGCGCCGACGGACCGCTTTTCGCTGCGGCCGCCATCCTCGCGGGTCCCAGTCCCGCCCCCGGCTCTCGACCGCCGACTGTCTCGAACCGGCACGGCCCACCAACCCCGAGGGACCTGTTCCCCCGGAGCCGGTTCACGGGTCCTGTTTCACCCGGACCGTTGCGTGAATCATAGGCCGATCCCCGATGGGAGTCCAGAAAGGGAGCGCTCGGAACGCTCCCCGCGTCGCCACGAAGGAAGAGACGCGAACGGGCTTGCGGCCTCCGCCAGACCTCGAATACCGTCCCTCCGGCCGAGGCCCGGCCGGGAGGTTCTCATGAGCGAGGAGTTCGTCCGGTACGAGAAGCGCGACCGCGTCGCGTGGGTCACCATCCAGCGCCCCGAGGTGATGAACGCGCTCCACCCGCCGTGTCACGACCGGATGGAGGCGATCTGGGACGACTTCGCAGCCGACCCCGAGCTCTGGGTCGCGGTCCTGACCGGAGCCGGGGAGAAGGCCTTCTCCGCCGGGAACGACCTCAAGTGGACGGCGCAGAACGGCGGTAAGATGCCTCCGCTGCCCCCGGGCGGATTCGGCGGCCTCTGCAACCGCTTCGACCTGACGAAGCCGGTGATCGCGGCCGTCAACGGATTCGCCCTCGGCGGCGGCTACGAGCTCGCGATGTCGTGCGACCTGATCGTCGCGGCGGAGCACGCGCGCCTCGGCCTGCCCGAGCCGAAGGTCGGGCTGATGGCGGCGGCGGGCGGCGCGCAGCGCCTGCCGCGGCAGATCCCGCTCAAGATCGCGATGGGAATGATGCTGACGGGCGAGCCGATCTCGGCGGCGCGCGGAGCGGAGCTCGGGATCGTGAACGAGGTCGTGAGCGCGGCCGAGCTTCCCGCCGCGGCGGAGCGCTGGGCCGCTCGGATCTGCGAGTGCTCGCCGCTCAGCGTGCGCGCGACGAAGCAGGCAGCCTTGAACAGCCTCGATCGTCCGCTGCGCGAAGCGGTCGCGGTCCAGCAGTACCCCGCGGTCCTCGACCTGTTTCGCTCGGAAGACTGCCTCGAGGGTCCGCGTGCGTTCGCGGAGAAGCGGAAGCCGGTCTGGAAGGGGCGCTGAGCGTCCTGCGGGTCGACCCGCTCAGTCCCCCTTCGCGCGCGAGACGTACGCGGCGGTCTCCGTGTCGATCCGGATCACGTCGCCGACGTCGATGAAGTTCGGCACCTGAACGACGAGACCGGTCTCGAGCGTCGCCGGCTTGAGCGCGTTCGTCACCGTCGCGCCCCGCAAGCCCGGCGCGGTCTCCGTGACCGTCAAGTCGACGCTCTTCGGAAGCGACACACCGATCGGCTTCGAGTCGTGGAACTCGACGTTCACCTTCGAGTTCGGCAGGAGGAACTTCTGCGCTTCGCCGAGGTCGTCGGAGGAGAGACCGATCTGCTCGAACGTCTCGGTGTTCATGAAGTGGAACTGGTCGCCGTCCGTGTAGAGGAACTCCATCTCGTGCTGCTCGAGCGTGACGCGCTCTACCTTGTCTTCCGACCGGAAGCGGTGCTCCGTCGAGTTCCCGCTGCGCATGCTGCGCATCTTCGTCTGCACCATGCCGCGCCAGTTTCCGGGCGTCACGTGAGTCACGTTCATCACGCGGTGCAGCTCGTCCTTGTGCATGAGGACCATGCCTGCACGGAGCTGAGTGGCGGAGATGATCATTGAAACCTCCTCGATGGAAAAACTTCGACGACGACGCCCGACTCAGGGCTTCGGCGACATGAACACCAGCAACCGGACGCGCGCCGGGCCCGGATTCTTGACGGCGTGCGCGACGCCGGGAGCGGCATGCGCGAGGCCGCCGACCTCGAGCCGGCGCGTCTCGTCGCCGATCTGCACGTCCGCGGTGCCCTCGAGCACGTAGTAGACCTTGTCGGAGCCTGCGTGGGCGTGCGCTTTCTGCTCCTGGCCGGGCTCGAGGCCGTAGACGTCGCAGAACATGTGCGTCGAGTCGAACACGTTCTGCTTGGTCATCTTCTCGGTGGAGAAGGCGACCTTCTCGGAGACCGTCGCGAAGGCTCCCATCGATCCTACTTTACGATCGAGAACACGACCGTCGCCAGGGTGACCGCGATCGTGATCCAGGCGGCGCCCCGCAGCCGCGAGACCATCCCCCCGAGCTTGCCCTCGTCGACCTCGTCGCCCCAGTCCTCTTCCCGCACGATCCGGTGGCCGAGGCCCATCGCGACGTAGGTGCCGCTCATCACGACCAGGAACGCGAGGCCGAGCTTCCACACGAGCTGCCGGCCGAACGTCTCGAAATACGCTTCCCCGAGCGTCTCCTTGTAGCCCGTGATGGTCCACGCGCCGGTCATGACCATCACGCCGAGCAGCCCGATCGCGATCGGATCGTAGGCGCGGAGCACCCGTGCAAGGCGCCGGCGTCGCGTGCGCGGCGTCTCCGCGCGTGCCGCGCTCGGCAGCGCGAACGCGGCGAGGCCGGCGGTCGTTCCGAGGTAGAGGCCGGTCGCGGCCAGGTGGATCCAGAGAAGCACCCCGAGCACCTAACCAATCGGGAACGGAGGCGAAAGGCGGAGCGTCTGCGGCAGCTTGCGCGCTTTCGGGAGAGTTGCTTTCACGCGGACGTGAGGCTCGACGAGACCGACTCCCCGGACGAAGGAGCGGTCGAGCCGCTCGGGACGCCGCACTATCTCGGCTCCATCTCCCGCTTCTCGCCGGGGCGCGGCGTCGGCGCGGTGCGGAGCGATTCGGGGCGCGAGATCCTCTTCGACCTGCGCTTCGTGCGCGTCGCGGGCATCGGCGCGGGCGAGCGGGCGGCACGGCTCCTCCACGAGGGCGTGCGGATCGGCTTCGACGTGGGCTGGACGTCGCGCGGGCTCCGGGTCACGTGGATCCGCCCGCTCGAGGAAGCAGACGCTTCAGAACGGTAATCCCGTCCGGAAGGTGAAGTAGCGGCCGAGGAAGCTCCCGACGAGGACGGCGAGCGTCGCGATGTAGAAGAGGCCCGTGGCCGCCATCGTCTGCGGGATCGCGAGGACGCGCTGGATCATCGCCGCCATGGCGAGCGTCGCGAAGGGGCCGAGAACGAGACGCATCGCCGCGAGGTGCCAGTAGGCCGCGAAGCGCTCCGCGCCGCCCTGAGCGGCGCCGAGAAGGACCGCGATCGCGACGACGGCGAGAAGGCCGAGCTCGATCACCACCGTCGCGACGAAGTAGCGAAAGCAGCGCCGGAACGGCTCGATCTCCATCCCCGGATCGATCAGGTACCAGTGACCGATCAGCATCCCCGACGTGACCGACCCGAGAGCTCCCGCGCCGGCGAGAGCGTTCGCGACCGCGAGCACGGCGAGGAGCCCGCCGTCGCCGCCCGCCACCGCGACGGCGCTCGTTCCGAGCGCCAGGATCCCGATCCCGAGCGACGCGACGAAGAGGCGCGCACGGGCCACCATCGCGTCCCCCCAGAGCGTCGAGAGGTAGAGCGCGAAGAGCACCAGGAAGACCGCCCAGAGGATCGCCTCGCCCGTGCCGACCGCCTCCGCGCCGCGTGTCGAGCGCAGGTAGATCGAGCCGCCGCCGCCCGCGAGAGCCATCGTGAAGAAGACACCGGCGCTCGACTTGTAGAAGCCGCGCGCGATGTCGTTGAACGGCGGCACCGCCAGGGAAAGAAGGCCGCCGACGCCGAGCTGCACGAAGACGAGCAGGAAGCAGCGTGCGAAGTGCGTCATTCGCCGTCGCTTCTGCTCGTGCTATCGTGGCTCTCTCGCCGCGAGGAGCCGAGCCCGGCTCCGGATTTCCACAGGAGTGACATGAACCGAATGACTTTCCAGACCATGGCGTACCACGCCCTCGCCGCGACCGCGTTCCTCACGATGGCGGCTTGCCAAAGCGAGGCCCCGAGCGAGAGCCAGGTGCTCCACGAGATCCGCGAGACCCAGCAAGCGCTCCTCAAGGAGATCAAGCAGGTGAAGATCGCGATCAACTCCATGTCGCGACGCGGTCTCACCATCAACATGGAGCCGCAGGGCGGGACGCGAACGGGAAAGGGTCGCTTCGATACGGCCGAGTCGCCGCGGCTCGGGCCCGAGGGGGCGCGCATCGAAGTCGTCGAGTTCGCCGACTTCGAGTGCCCATACTGCAAGCGGTCCGCGGGCTTCGGAAAGAAGCTCGTCGAGGACTTCCCGGGCGAGGTCGCAGTCGTGTTCAAGCACTTCCCGCTACGTCGGCACGAGAACGCGCGCTACGCGGCCCAAGCCTCGTGGGCCGCAGGACGACAGGGCAAGTTCTGGGAGTTCCACGACGCGATGTTCGCCGCGCCGACGCCCTCCAAGGAGCAGGCTCGCAGCGTCGCGGAGTCCATCGGACTCGACATGGCGCAGTTCGAAAAGGACGTCGCCTCGCCCTTTTCCAGGGCCGCGGTGCAGAAGGATCGGCGCGAGGGAAAAGAGAACGAGGTGCGGGGCACCCCGACGTTCTTCGTGAACGGCGAGCTGGTGCGCGGCGACGCGAAGCTGGTTCGAGCGAAGGTGGCGCGTGCGGTCGGGGCCGGGACGGCGCAAAACGTGGGCGGCGC
>VGTG01000043.1 GCA_016874795.1 Deltaproteobacteria bacterium
GATCGACGATGCCGGCCGCGACCGCCTCCTCGCCGCCGAAGCGCTTCCCGGTCGCGATCACGCGGTGGACGGTACGGACGGGTAGACGCGCCTGCAGGAGCGCCGTCATGCCGGGATGGAGCGGCACGCGCATGTCGACCTCGGGCATGCAGAAGAAGCCGCGATCGGCGCGCATCACCTGGAAGTCGTGCGCGATGGCCATCAGCGCGCCCGCGCCGAACGCGTGCCCGTTCACCGCGGCGACCGTCGTCGCGGGGAACGTCAAGATGCGCGCGAGCACCGCGAGGACCTCGGTCAGATAGTCGCTCGCGCCGCCGGAGCCGAGCGATCCCATGTGATCGAGGTCCAGGCCGTTCGAGTAGAACTTCCCCGTCCCCGTCGTGACGAGCGCCGCAGGCGAGCCCGCGGACTCGACCTGTTCCAGTCCCTCGCGGAGCGCGTGCAGCACTGCGGGCGTGAAGCGGTTCTCGCCGGCGTCGAGCCGGAGGACGAAGACGTTCCCTCGGCGTTCGAATCGGACCATCCGCTTTCGCTCCTTCGTTGCCTCGACGGCCTGCGCGGTTTCAGGAGAAGTGCGGGACGACCTGCTTGCCGATCGCGTCGACCTGCTCGAGGAGATCGTCGGCGCCCGCGACCGGAAAGAGCACGAACTTCGTGCAGCCCGCGTCGACGTAGCTCTGGACGCGCTCGAGGACCTCTTCGCGCGTGCCGATCGCGGAGCGCTCGCGGAACGCTTCCGGCGGGATCGGCGCGCGACGCAGGAAACGCTCGGCGAGCTCGGCCGCGCGCCGTGCGTCGCGCGACACGTGTGCGAGGATCAGGACGCCCGCCTCATCCGGCTCGATCGTCCGCCCGGTCTCCTGCGTGTATCCCTGCAGCTTCTTCATCCCGTCGGAGAATTCGCCCGGCGTGATGAACGACGGCATCCAGCCATCGCCGTACCGGGCGACGCGGCGGAGAGCGAGGTCGCTGTTGCCACCGATCCACACGTCGAGCGGTCCGCCGGCGGGACGCGGCTCGATCGTCACGTCGTCGAAGCGGTAGAACTTCCCCGCGTGGCTCACGTTCGGACCCGACCAGAGCTTGCGCAGCACCTCGACGCCTTCGCGCATGCGGGCGCCGCGCTCGTCCCGCGGCACGCCGACCACGTCACTCTCTCGCGCATCGCCGCCGAGACCGACGGCGCAGATCACGCGCCGTCTCCCGCCGGTCAGGTGATCGAGCGAGGCGTAGATCTTCGCGACGTGGACCGGATCGCGCGACGGCATCGAGAGGACGCTCGGTCCCATCTTCACCCGGCGTGTCCGCGCCGCGAACAGCGCCATCAGGCAGTGCACGTCGAGGCTCGGCTGGCGCGAGACCGTGTGATCGCTCGGCCAGATCGAGTCGATGCCGAAGTCCTCGACGCGCTCGGCGAACGCGCAGATCTGCTCGGCGGTCGGCAGGTTGCCGCGCGCCACGCTGAAGCCGATTCCGATCTTGATCCCGCCCACGGCGAAGTCTGCCTAGCACACGTCCGCTTCCCTTGCGGAAGGGACGGGGCGACCGACACAATGGGCCTTCGGCGATGACCGCCCTGCCCTCTCGCGCGCCGCCGGCGCGAGCGTCCCGCGTGGCGCTCCTCGCCGTCGTCGCCGCACTCGTCTTCGCCGTGGCGACGCCTTGGGTCCTTCGCCCGTGGTTCCTCGCCGACGACGAGCTGCCGGCCAGCGACTTGACGCTCGGCACGATGGAGGACACGGACCTCCTCCTGAACGCGTGGATCCTCGCGTGGATCGCGCGCGCCGCGACGTCGTCCCCGGGCGAGATCTTCGCCGGCAACATCTTCCACCCCGCGCCGAACGCGGTCGCCGGCTCGGAGAACATGCTCGCGCACCTTCCGGTCTCGGCGCCGGTGTGGATGGCGACGAAAAGCGCGCTCGCGGTGCTGAAGGCGGTCGTCTTCGAGAGCTTCGTCCTCTCGGGGCTCGCGATGTGGGCGTTCGTGTACTTCCACACGAGAAGCTTCGCGGCGGCGCTCGTCGCGGGAGCCGCGTTCACGCTCGCGCCGTGGCGCGTGCAGAACGTGCCGCATCCGCAGTACCTCGGCATCCAGTGGATTCCACTGGCGCTGCTCGGCGTCGACCTGTGGATCGAGCGACGACGCCTCGCGGCGCTCGCCCTGCTCGCGGCGTCCCTCGCGCTGCAAGCGCTCGCGAGCCTCTATCTCGGCTACTTCGCCTTTCTCCTGGTTCCCGTGTACGCGCTCGTCCGGCTCGCCGACGTGCGCGAGGAGCGCGGACGAGCGGCGCTGGGACTGCTCGCCGGCGGCGCCGCAGGCGCCCTCGCCGCGGCACCGGTCGCGATCCCGTACTGGATGGCGCGCGCACAGGGGATGATCCCGGCGTACGAGGTGGCGGCGTGGGGCGATTGGTCGTTCAAGCCGTGGTGGTACGTCGGCGCTCCGTTCCTCCACCGTGCCGGCGCGGTCGTGCTCGCGATCGTCGCTCTCGATCTCGTGATCCGCGCGGTGCGCCGCGTCCGCGGCGCGCAGGTCCTCGAGACGTGGCGTTGCGAGCGCGCGCTCTGGATCGTCGCGGCGATCGCGGCGATCCTCTCCGCCGGTCCCTCGCTCCGCCTTCCCGGCGGGCTCTCGATCCCGACGCCGTACACGCTTCTCGCGGAGATCGTCCCCGGGTTCGCCGTCGTGCGCGGCCCCGGACGGTTCTTCATGATCGTGCTCGTCTGCCTGTGCGCGATCGCGGGCCTCGCCTTCGCGCGCTGGTCGGCGGGATGGACGGCGAAGCGCGCGACGGCCGCCGCGCTCGCCGCCGTCGTCGCGTGCGCGCTCGTCGCCGCGCCGCGTCCCGCACGGACGATGTCGGCGCAGCTCGGGACGAGCACGCCCGACGTGTACGACTGGCTCCGCGATCACGCGGGCAACGACGCCGTGCTCGAGCTGCCGGCCGCAGCGACCGACCACGACGTCGTCGGCAATCGACGGAACGCGGCCTACATGCTCGCGAGCACGCAGCACTGGCGGCCGATCCTGAACGGCGTGACCGGACACAATCCGCCGATCGCGCGCTTCTACAACGCGATCACGCGGCGGCTGCCCGATCCCGAAGCGCTCGGTCTCCTCGTCGACGTGGTCGACGTGCGCTGGATCGTCCTGCATCGCGACGCGCTCCTGCCGCACGAGCAGGCGCTCTGGAAGAACGTCGACGCGGAGGGCCTCGCGCCGGTCGCGCAGATCGGCGAAGCGGAGGTCTTCCGGGTGACGCGCCCGCCGGAGCGGGACTGGCGCAAGGCTCTCCTCGCCGCGATGACGGGACCGCAGGAGAAGACGTTCGACGGCATCTCGACCGCGCCGCTCGGCGAAGCGTGTCGTGCCGCGCGGATCCTCTCCGTCGACGCACCGGAGGTGATCGCGATGGTCCCCGTGCCGCTGCCGGTCGCGGTCGAGCTCGAGAACGAGAGCGAATGCCGCTGGCCGACCCTCGGCGTGCACGCGCGCGGCCTCGTCGGCTTGACGTACCGCTGGACCGATCCCGACGGGCAGCCTTTCGTCTATCCGCCGGCGCCGTTCTCGCCGTTCGTCGCCACCGTCGAGCCGAAGGAGAAGGTTCGCGACACGCTCGTCGTCGTCCCGCCGTCCGGACGCGACGGGCTCTGGCGGCTCGAGGTCGAGCTCGTGCAGTGGGGCGAGGCCGCGCCGCTCGCATCGCGTACGGTCTCGGTCGAGGTGCGTTCGTTCCGCGACGAAGCGCCGTCCGGCCCCGATCCCTATCCCGAGCCGCCCGCTCCGAGCTGAGGCGCGAACCTCCGCACCGGCGCCGCCGACTCGATCCGCGGATCCTCGAAGCCGGCGATCTCCGGACCGCCGGGCTTCCAGGCGAGCGCCTCCGTCGAGAAGACGATCTCGATCGGCTTCCCCGCCCACGCGGTGAGATCAACGTCGAGCGGCGTCCAGAGGCGATCCTTCGGCCGCGCGTACACGTCCTTCTCCACGTCGAGCAGGACGTCATCGCGGCCTTCGCTGCGCACCGCGACGCGGAGACGGACGGGGAACGGCCCGAGGCTCTGCCAGAGATCCGGATGAACGCCGGCGCGAAGGCGAAGGCGCGCGCCGGCCGGGACCGCGAGCGGAATCGCGACCTCGCTCCCGCCGCCTTCGCCCGGCGTGACGTGCAGCACGCGCGGGGTGAGCGGCCAGGTCGCGACGCCGGCGACCTCGCCGACCGTCGCGTCGCTCGTCTCGCCCGCACGCGCGCGGCGCGCTCGCGCGCTCTCGAGATCGTCCGTCAAGCGGCGCACACCTCTCGCGACGTCCTCCGCCGCGGGCGCGCGCGGCTCGCCGAGGCCGCAGATCAGGCGCTCCGGAGCCGGCCCGACGACCTCCGCGAGCTCGTAGTTCTCGGCGAGGTACTCGTAGAGCTCCGGTACGTTGAACTGCGGCCGCGGTGCGAACGGGGTGTGCAGGAAGACGTACACGATGCTCGCGTCCGGATGCTCGCGGAGCTGCGCCAGGATCTGCTGATCGCGATCCGCGTACGCGTCGCGCGGCCAGAGCCAGATGAAGCGACCGAGCGTCGGACGGTCGGCGAGGAAGCTCAGGACCGGCAAGCACGGCACGACGAGCACGGGCCGGTCTACGGGCGTGCGCGCGAGCGCCTCGATCATGCCCGAGTAGGTCGCCGCGTCCTCGGACCGCACCCAGACGGTCCCGCGCTCGCCCGCGACCGGCGTCGAGTAGGTCTCGACGGCGCCGAGCGCGAGTCGCAGCGAGGCGAAGAGGTACGCGATGCCCGCCGTCGCGAGCGCGCCGATCGCGACCCGCCTCGTGCCGCCGCGGAGCCAGGAGACGAGATCGACGAGCTGCCGCGTCGCCATCGGCACGAAGGGAACGAGCAGGATCGAGAGGTGGATCCAGTCGCGCGGCTTCGAGAACGCCGCCCACATGCAGCCGGCCCAGACGAGCTGCACGGCGCGCGCCGCGACGTCACGCCCCTCCTCCGGATGCGCGCGAAGGCGACGCCAGCCGCGCACGACCGCGACGAGCTCGATGATCAGGGCGAGATAAGGAAGTCGATAGCCACCCTTCAGGACGAGCTCGAGAAGGTTCGTCTCGCGAACGACCCAGCTTCCGAGGACGTCCCGCCAGTGCAGGTCCCAGAGGAGCCCGGGCATCCAGCTGAAGAGAAAACGACGCACCTCGGGGTCCTGCCCCGCCAGCGGGAAGAGCGGCGGCATGTCGAGGTAATCGCCGGCCGCGGGACCGCCGCCGCTGTCGTAGAGCGGATTCAGGAAGATCGGGTCGTAGAGCGTCTGCCAGAGGTACGGTCCGAGCGCTCCATGGACCGCGAACCAGGCGCACGCGACGAGGAACGGCGCGGCGCCGGCGACGACGAGCGCGACGAGTGGCTTCCCGCTCTCGGGCTCGCCGCCGGCTCGCCGTCGCACGCGCAGGCCGACGAGCAAAGCCGCGAGGCACGCGATCGATCCGAAGGCGCCGGAGTCCTGCTTCGTCACGAAGGCGAGGCCGACGAGAATGCCGGCCGCGATCGCGTGCGAAACACGTGCGGGCCGCTCCGCACGCAGCACGAGGAACGCCGCGGTCACGAGCGCGAACCCGATCGTCGCGTAGTGCAGCATGTGGAAGTGCGGCCACGTCCACAGGCGAAACGCGATCAGCCAGAGCGCCGCGAGGGCCGCGGCGGTGCGTCCGGTGAGACGACGCGTCAAGAGATAGATCGCAGCGACGACGCCGGAGAAGATGAGGAGCATCGCCCAGCGGCCGACTTCGAAGTGCTCGCCGAAGAGCGCGAGCAACGCCGCCGTCGCGTAGAAGCCGAACGGACCCGCGATGTGGTTCGAGTCGAGGTAGAGAACGTGCCCGTCGAGGATGTTGGCGCCGATCTGGAGGACGTGCCACTCGTCGCAGCCGCCGGCGCTGCGGTAGAGCAGCGGCTGGTGCACGAGCGCCGCGAGAAGGCCGAGAGCGGCGGCGATCCAGCCGTCGGCCGCGCTCGCCGGCTCCCCTCCCGCTCCCGAAGGTGCGCCGCGGACGCTCGCTTCGCTCACACGATCTCGGCGACCCGTTCGAGCTGGTCGAGAGTCGCGCTCGTCGGAACGAGGATGAGCTCGTCGGCGCCGGCGTCCTTCACCTGCCCGAAGATCTCGCGCAGCGCGAAGGCGGAGGTCGCTCGGCACGTCGGGGCAATCGCGCTCGCGACCTCCTTCCCGAGGAAGCCGAGGTAGCGGCCGACGTAGTCGTCCATCTGCCCGCGCGCGTTCGGCCCGAGGGAGTACCAGCAGCTCGTCACGAGACGCGGCGGCTTCGTTCGGCCCTCCTCGCGCCACGCGGAGCGCGCGACCTCGAACGCGCTCGCGATCTCGTCCTGTGCCGGTCCGAAGCTGAAGCCGCAGAGACCGTCCGCCCAGCGCGCCGCGCGACGGATCGACTTCGGCATCAGCGAGCCCGCGAGGATCTCGGGTCCGCCCTCCTGCACGGGTCGCGGTCCGATCGGCGCGGCGTTTCCTTCGATCGGCTCGCCCGCCCACGAGCGACGGAGAAGTGCGACCTGCTCCTCCATGCGCGCGAGGCGGCGTCCGAACGACGCACCGACGGCCTTGTAGTCCTCCTCGCGACCGCCGACGCCGACGCCGACCGAGAGCCGTCCGCCGGAGAGCACGTCGAGCGTCGCGAGCTGCTTCGCGATCAGGCCCGTACTGTGCATCGGCAGGACGACGACCGTGAGCGCGAGCCGGATCCGCTCGGTCACCGACGCCGCGGCGGCCATCGTCATCAGGAGCTCCTGGTTCGGGTACGTGATGCGCTCGCCGCCGGCGAGCGACGAGAACGGACCCGCGTCGGTCGCGCGCATCCAGGCGAGGAGGTCTTCGCGGCGGAGGCCGGAGACCATCGTCGGCAACGTCATGCCGATTTCCATGCGGCGACTCTAGCGGGTTCGGAAGACGGTTTCCTCCGGAAGCGGGCTCCTTCATTCGCCTTCGCAGATGAGATCACCGTCGCGGTTCGCGTAGCCCTTCGCGCATCGCTGCGAGCGGCGCGTCTCGCGCAAGCCGCCCTTCCCGTCCGCGCAGGTACATGCGAGCGTCGTACCGTCCCACGTGCAGGCGCCGCAGCTCTCCCAGTACGAGCCCGGCGGACCGTCCGCGAGGCGCGGAGCGGCGCGGATCGGGATCTCGAGAGCGGAAACGCCGCACTCCTCGAGGAAGCCGTCACCGACCTGCAGGAGACGCACGAAGAGCCGATAGTCGCCTGCCGCCTTCGGGACCTTCACGAGGAGCATCGTCTTCACGGAGCCGCCCGGCGGAACGTCCTGCAGGAGCGGCTCGGATTCGGCGACGCACGGCTCGCCCGCGAAGCCGAAGCAGGCCATCGCGCGTACGAGGTGCCGCGGCACGAAGCCGAGGCCCGGCCACGTGCGCTCGCCACGATTCTCGATCGTGACCTTCACCGGAAGCGCGGACCCCGCGGGCTGGACGCCGTAGATCGGGGCCGTGAGGCGGATCTCGCCCGGACACGCCTCGCCGATCGGCTCGAGCGGGATTCCGCCGAGCGTCCGCTCCGTGTCGAACAGGTGCGCCCGCGCATCGCTCACGCTTCGCCGCCCGACCCGCACGAGGAGATCGCCGCCGAAGCTTCTTTCGATCTCGAGCCCTTCGGGAAGCGCTCCGTCCCACGCCTTGCCACCGTCGGGAATTTGATCGCGGTGCACGAGGATCCACCCGACGTCGACGGCGTCGGTCAGCTGCGCGAAGGACTCCTCTCTCGGCAGCCCCATTCCTCGCCAAACGAGATACGTCGCGCTGTCCGGGCTGTAGGCGCTGTACCCCTGGACGATCGGAAGCCAGTGGAACGTGCTCAGGTACATGCGACGCGCCGCTTCGAGGAAGCCCCTCGGCGGGAGCTCGAGCAGCGGACGTCCCTCGCCGTGCTCGGCGAGCCAGTGGTACGCCTCGCCGACCTCGGCTCCGGAAGGACGCCGATGCATCTCGTTCTTCGGAAGCGGCGCGTACGAAGCGAGCGTGAGCGCCGCGATCGCGAGCGCACCCGCCCACGCGGCGCGCGGCGGTCGCGCGCGCAGGAGACGCTCGGCTCCGAGTGCGGCGAGGAGCGCCAAGCCGAGCTGCGCGACGAAGAGGAAGCGCCGCGTGCTGCGAATCGCGCCGAAGCCGGGAACCCACTCTTGCAGGAGGACGTACGGGCTCGCGAAGCGCTGGCCCTCGATCAGGATCGCGGGCCCGAGCGCGAGGAACGTCCCGAGCACGAGGAGCGCGATCGCCAGAATGCGCGGCCACCGAGCGCCGCTCCACGGCGGCGCGAGCGCCGCGATCGCGAGCGCCGTTCCGATCCAGCCGATGCCGCCGCCGAGGAGATGCTGCGCAACCGCCGCGTTCGCGATCTGCGGCGACAGGCCGAAGGACGGCAGACCCTCTGCGCCGTACGAGGGAATCAAACCCCAGCTTCGGAGCCAGACGTAGGGAAGGCTCGCGAGGAGGAACGGCGCCGCAGCTGCGGCGAGCGCCACGCCGAGACCGCGCACGCGACGTCCGTCGAGCCGCGCGCGCCAGCGGTAGAGCGCGAGCGGCAGGTACGCGGCGTACGCGAACGCCGAGCCGTACGCGAGATAGAACGAGCAGAGCATCTGCAGCCCGAGCGCGACCGCGAGGCCGACCGCATGACGCGTCCGCCCGCGCTCGAGCCAGAGCTCCGTGCAGAGCAGGGCGAGCGGCAAGTAGCCGACGCCGAGCACGTGGAAGTGGTGGAGCGTCTCGAGGCGCGCCGGATAGAAGGCGTAGAGGAGCCCGCCGAGGAACGCGGCGGGCGCCGATACGAAGCGCCGCGCGAGGAGGAAGAGCCCGATCCCGCAGAGCGGATGCAGGAGGAAGACCACGGCGTTCGTCGCGAGCACCGGATTTCCGGTCGCGAGATAGAACGGTGCGAAGAGCGGCACCCAGCCGAGGAAGTGCTCGGAGTAAGCGAGCGCGAACGGCGCCGGGTAGAACGCATTCGCGTGGAAGAGGTTCCACGGCGCCGTGAGAAGCGCGTGCGTGTCCCACGCGAGGCTCCAGACGATCAGGTAGACGTCCGCGTGGACGAGGCGGCTCTCGCCCGCGCCGTAGAGAAGGTGCGTCGACGCGAGCTGCGGCAGCGGCCAGAGCCACCATGCCGTCACGACCGAGTACGCGAGGAAGACGCCCGCCGCGCGGCCCATCGAAAGCTCTTCGTAACCTCTCCTCGCGAGAAGAAAAAGCGCTCCGTAGTCAACTTGTGACGACGCGGCCGTTCCGACAAGCTCTCCTGCGTCGATGAGCCATCACGTGCATTCGGAAGCGTCCGCCACGCACGGCGGCGAGCCCTCGGTCTCGCTCGAGCTTCCCGTCGTTCTCCCCGGAATCGAAGGGCAGGACGACCAGTGCATCGATCGGCTGGTCGAGCGTTTGCGCGGCCTGCGCGGGATCACGACGGCGCACCTCGGGGACGAGGCCGAGCCGCGTCTCTGCCTCCACTACGATCCGAATCTCGTCGCGCTCGCGCAGGTCGAGAGGCTCGCGCACGACGCCGGCGCCGAGCTGACACGCCGCTATCGCCACGAGACGCTGCACATCTCCAACATGGACTGCGGCGACTGCGCGCAGAGCATCGAGCACGTGATCCGGAGGACGGACGGCGTGCTGCAGGTCTCCGTCAGCTACGCGGCGGAGAAGATGCGCGTCGAGTTCGACGCGACGACGGTGTCCCGCGACGAGATCGTCGCCCGCGTCGCCTCGATGGGATACGAGGTCGGCACGACGATCGAACCCGCGCGCGGCTGGCTCGATCGCCACGGAGAGCTCGCGCGCTCGCTCGCGGCGGGAGCCTTTCTCGCAATCGGCTTCGGCCTCGAGAAGGCGGGGCTCGGTCCCGTCCTCTTCCTCCCGGCCTATGTCGTCGCCTACGTGCTCGGTGGCTACGACGTCGCCCGGCACGGGCTCCGCGCGCTCGTGAAGGGCAGCTTCACGATCGACCTCTTGATGACGTTCGCCGCGCTCGGCGCCGCGTTCCTCGGCGAGTGGGCCGAGGGCGGCTTGCTCCTCTTCCTCTTCAGCCTCGGCCACGCGCTCGAGGAGGAGGCGATGGACCGCGCGCGCGGCGCGATCACCTCGCTCGGCGAGCTCTCGCCGCGAACCGCGCGCGTGCGCCGCGACGGCGTGACCGCGGAGCTTCCGGTCGCGGAGCTCTTGCGCGGCGACGTCGTGGTCGTACGCGCAGGCGAGCGCGTCCCGGTCGACGGCGTCGTCCAGAGCGGACACTCTGCGGTCGACGAGAGCCCGATCACCGGCGAAAGCGTTCCCATCGAGAAGACGGCGGGCAGACACGTCTTCGCCGGTACCGTCAACGGCGACGGCACGCTCGACGTCGAGGTGACGAAGCTCGCTTCGGATTCGACGCTCGCGCGCGTCGTCGCGCTGGTCGCGGAGGCGGAGACACAGAAGTCGACGACGGAGGTGCTCGTCGACCGAGTCGCGCGCTTCTTCGTCCCCGCGACGCTCGCGAGCGTCGCCGTGGTGTCGATCGTGCCGCCGCTCCTCGGCTGGCTCGGCTGGTCGGAGGCCTTTCTGCGCGCGATGGCGGTGCTCGTATCGGCTTCGCCCTGCGCGCTCGCGATCGCGACTCCTGCGGCCGTGCTCTCGGGCATCGCGCGCGCCGCCAAGGGAGGCGTTCTCGTCAAGGGAGGAGTTCACCTCGAGAACCTGGGACGCCTGCACGCTCTCGCCTTCGACAAGACCGGAACGATCACGACGGGAGCGCCCGCGGTGACGGACGTCGTGCCGGAGCCCGGCGTCGCGCCGGAGGACCTTCTCGGCACGGCCGCGGCGGTCGAGGGCCGCTCGACGCATCCGCTGGCGCGCGCGATCGTGCGCGCGGCGCGCGAGCGCGACCTCCGCCCGGAGGACGCGGAAGCCGTCGAGACGCTCGCGGGTCGCGGCTTGCGCGCGCGGATCGGCGGCGAGCCGGTCTGGGTCGGAACGCCGGAGCTCGTACGCGAAGCGGCCGTCTCGCTACCGGACGAGACGGCGCGCGCGGTCGGGAATCTGGAAGACGGCGGTCGAACCGCGGTCGTCGTGCGCCGCGGCGATCGCATCCTCGGCGTGCTCGGCGTCGCCGACCGCCCGCGCCCGAACGCGGCGGAAACGCTCGCACGCCTGCGGACGCTCGGCGTGGACGAGCTCGTCATGCTCACGGGCGACAATCCGCGCGTCGCCGCGGCGATCGCGAAGAGCGTCGGCCTCGACGAGGTTCGCGCGAGCCTTCTTCCCGAGGACAAGCTCGCCGCCGTCGACGAGCTGACGCGGCGGTTCGGCACCTGCGGGATGATCGGGGACGGCGTGAACGACGCACCCGCGCTCGCGCGAGCGACGGTCGGAATCGCGATGGGCGCGGCCGGGACGGACGTCGCGCTCGAGACGGCCGACGTGGCCCTGATGGCGGACGACCTCGCCGTCCTTCCCTTCGCGATCGGTCTCGGCCGGGAGACGCGGCGGATCATCGTGCAGAACCTCGTCGTCGCGCTCGGCGTCGTCGCGGTGCTCGTCCCGCTCTCGGTGCTCGGGATCGCCGGGATCGGAGCGGCGATCCTCCTGCACGAAGGAAGCACGCTCGGCGTCGTCGGGAACGCGCTTCGCCTCCTTCGCTTTCGCGCCTGATCGGCGGAGCACCTGCCCCCTCGAAGCGGGCGGAGCTGCACGACCTGGAGGAGTGTGATCGAAACGCACGGTCTCGGCGGCCTCCTCCGGAGCCAGCTCGGACCGGCGTCGTCTCACGCAGCCGTCGTGCGCGATGCGCTGGCCCCTGCGGCAGTTCCTCCGCCAAGCTTCGGCGAAGGCCATGTGCTCTCGCGCGTCGTCCGGCGAACCGCCTCGCGACGATCGCACGAGCGGCGTGGCACGGCGGTTGCGGGGCGGCTAGACAGGCCAACGCGGAGACGGTCCCAATGCCGAACCCCATCGAAACGACTCTTCTCGATCTGGTTGCCATGATGAATTCGCTCACGGAGGACGAAGCCGAGCTCCTCGCGACGGTGACCTATCTGGTGAACACCGGACGCGTTCGCCTCCGCGGAAGCTTCGCGGGCCAGAGCATCCCGCTTCACTAGGGCAAAGCGAGCGAGGCCGTCGCCCGGACGACTTCGTGGGTTGCAACGTCTTCGGCCGGGTGCGCTAGAGTCGGCGCCCATGGCTCTGGACCCCCGGACCCTTCTGCCCCGCCTCGCTCTTCTCCTCGCGGCCGTGCTCCTCGCGGCAGCTCCCGAGGCGCGAGCCGCAGACGAGCCGGACGCTTCGGACGCGTTCCTCTGCACGCGAGCGCAGGACCCGGACGGCTCGGACGGCAGGCAGCTCGCCGTACGCGACGAGCTCGGGAGCGGTCCGGTGAGAGTGCTCGCACCGAGCCGGCTCTGCGAAGCGGTGACGCTCGACGGCACGCCGCCGCGAGAGGAGCCGACGCATCTCCTCGGGCACGTCGCGCGCGTGCGCGACGGCAAGTGGCGCCGCCGCGGAACTCCGATCGAGAACGTCCTGCAGGAGAGCGCCGTCAACAGCAGTGCGCCGGATCTGCTTCTCCTGCCCACGGCGATCGGCGAAGCGCCTCCGCCCGCTCCTCCCGCCGCGGACGCGTACCGCTGCTACCGCGCGATCGACGCCGGCTCCGGCTCGCTCGCGGGCGCGACCGCCGAGGTGACCGACGCGACGGGCGCTTCGAAGCGACTTCGCCTCGGGCGCGTACGGCGCCTCTGCGCCGCCGCGAGCGTCGAAGGAGCAGCCCTCGAGCATCCCTCCTGGCACCTCGCCTGCTACGACGCTCGTCCCGCGCCCGGGGAGACGCGCGCCGAGCGCGGCACCGCGACGGCGACGACCGCTCTCGGAACGAGGACCCTCGAGACACGCTCCGAGCGCGAGCTCTGCGTCGCCTCGCGGATCCTTCCCGGTTGCAACGGCTCGCTCGCCCTCTGCGATCGCCGCTTCGACGAGGTCGCATACGCGACGACGCACAACGCGATGGCGAACCAGGAGGACGGCTTCCTCTTCCCGAACCAGCGCTTCGCGGTTCCGCGCCAGCTCGACGACGGCATCCGCTCCCTGATGCTCGACACGCACTACCGCCAGGGCGTCGTGACGCTCTGCCACTCGCTCTGCGGGATCGGCAACCGCCCGCTCCTGGACACGCTGGTCGAGATCCGCACGTTTTTCGAGCAGCGTCCGTACGAGGTGGTCTCGATCATCTTCGAGAGCTACGTCTCCGCCGCCGACACGAGAGCGGTGTTCGAGGCGGCAGGCCTTCTGCCCTATCTGCACGTGCAGCCGCTCGGCACGCCGTGGCCGACGCTCCGCGAGATGCTCGAGAGCGGGCGGCGGCTCGTCGTGTTCACGGATGCGGGCGGCGGCGGCTTCCCCGGCTACCATCACGTCTGGAGCTACGCGTACGAGACGCCGTTCTCGTTCGAGTCGCCCGAGGACCTCGTGTGCACGCCGAACCGCGGCGATCCGGACAACTCGCTCTTCATCCTGAACCACTTCTTGACGCGGATCACCGGCAACGTGGAGCTCGCGCGGATGATCAACCGGAATCCGCTGTTCCTCTCGCGCGCGCTCCAGTGCATGGGGGAGAACGGCAGCTTGCCGAACTTCGTGACCGTCGACTTCTACGACATCGGTCACACGCTCGACGTCGTCCGCGCTCTCAACGAGGACTGAGCCGCGTCAGCGCCAGGCGGGCCGGTCGCCGATGATCTTCCGCTCGCGGAGCGCTTCGCGCTCCGCCGCGTCGAGGCCGAGCTCGCCGCCGAGAACCTCGTCGTTGTGCTGGCCGAGCGTCGGCGGCGGCGAGCGGTGCAACGCGGGACCGAAAGCCGAGAAGCGCATCGGAAGAACCGGGTAGCGGCGCCGGCCGACGAACGGGTGGTCGAGCTCCTGGTAGAAGCCGCGGTGCTCGAGCTGCGGGTTCGGCATCACGAAGTGCGCGTTGACGAGCTCCTGCGCCGGGACGCCGGCCGCGTTCAGCGCGCGAACGAGGTCGTCGCGGTCGCGGCTCGCGAGCTCGCGCGCGAGGTGTGCTTCGAGCTCGCGACGAGCCGCGCGCCGGCCGGCGTGGCTCTCGAGCTCCGGCGAGCGCGTCCACTCGGGCTCGCCGAGCACCGTTGCGAGGGCGCGCCACTGCACTTCGGTCGCGACGGCGAGGGCGAGCCACTCGTTCTCGCCGCGGCAGCAGAAGATTCCCTGCGGCGCCGCGTGCGGTCCGTGGTTTCCCTCGCGCAGAAGCGTTCGCCCGTACGCGGAGTGCTCGATCACCTGCTCCGCGGCCATGCAGAGCCCGGTCTCGACGAGCGGGACCTCGATGAGCTGGCCCTCCCCCGTCGCACGTCGCTGCTCGAGGGCGATCGCGAGAGCGACGAACGCGTGCAGCCCCCCGATCGGGTCGCACACGTTGACGATCATCGGCAGGTCCTCGTAGCCGGAGAGCCACGCGAGGCCGCAAGCCTGCTCGACGTTCATCGCGAAGCCGACGCGGTCCCACCACGGTCCGTCGAGGCCCCAGCTCGGCATGCGGATCACGATCAAGCGCGGATTCCGGCGGCGAAGGTCCGCCGGATCGATCCCGAGGTTCGCGAGGACGCGGACGGAGAAGTTCTCGACGAGGACGTCCGCCCGATCGACGAGGCGAAGGAAGAGGTCGCGTCCCTCCTCCGAGTCGAGCCGCAGCGTGATGTCTCGCTTGTCGCAGTTCGCGCCGTGGAAGATCGAGCCGCACTCCCAGAACGTCTTGTTGCGCATCGCGTTCACGAAGCGCATGCCGTCGGGTCGCTGCACGGATTCCACCTTGACGACGTCGGCGCCCATCATCGCGAGGTGCTCGGTCAGGAACGGGCCCGCCCAGAAGGCCGTGAGGTCGAGCACACGAAGGCCGTCGAAGGGAAACGGAGAAGCGTCTTCGCAGATCGATCCGCCGCTCCGCGCCGGGAAACGCGCTCCCGCGTGCTCGTCGAGACGCGGCGCCGGCTGCGGCCCGGACGCCGACGCGACGGGGCGCTCGAGACGATACGGGACGCGCGGCTGGACGAATCCTCCCGGATGCGGCTCGAAGACACCGCGCGCGACGAAGTGGTCCATCCGGCGCACGCTCTCGCCGTTCCCGACCGGCGCAACGGGGATGCGGAGCGCGGTCGCGAGCGACACGATCTCGTCGACGGAATGCTCGCGTGTCCACGAGCGGATCAGCCCGTGGATGAAGTCGAGGTCCTGCATCCGGCCGTCGGTGTGGTGGTACTTCTTGTTCTCGGCGAGCTCGGGCTGGCCGATCATGACGCAGAAGTCCTGCCACTGCTGCGCGGTGACGGTCGCGAAGCCGACCCAGCCGTCGCGCGCGGGCTCGAGCGAGGGCGTGTCGACGAACTGCGACAGCGGCGTTCCCTGAAACTGCCCATTCAGGTCGTGGTACTGCGTGCCGCACTGGAGCATCGTCTCGAACGTCGAGAGGTCGACGTGCTGCCCGCGCCCGGTGCGTCGCGCGGAGAGCCAAGCGCAGATCGCGCCGAAGCTCGCGTAGGCACCTGCGACCCACTCGCCGACGCGCCCGCCGATCCCGACCGGGCCGCGCTCGGGCAAGCCGCGCCGCGCCATCGCTCCGGTCGCGGCCTGCAGCGTCCACTCGGTCGCCGGGCGGCGCGCCCACGGGCCGTCTCCGCCGAAGGGCGAGATCGAGACGAGGGACAGCGCCGGATTCGCGCGCGCCAGGGTCGCGTGGTCGAGGCCGAGCCGCGCCATCTCGCCTGGACCGAAGCTCTCGAGGACGAGGTCCGCGTCGGCCGCGAGCGAGAGCAATTGCTCCCGTCCCGCCGCAGCCTCGAGGTCGAGCGCGAGCGAGCGCTTGCCGCCGTTCAGGTACTGGAAGAGAGCGCCGTCGGCTCCCGAAGGAAGCGGTCCTTCGCTGGCCGTCCAGCGGCGCAGCGGATCGCCCTCGGGAGGCTCGACCTTGAGGACCTGCGCGCCCGCGTCGCGAAGAAGCCGGCCGCAGTACGGGCCTGCGATCTCCGTCGAGAGGTCGAGGACGCGAACGTCCAGCACCCGGCGACGATAGCAGAGACGGCGGCCGACCGACGCCGCCGCTCAGGTCGCCGCGGAGCGGTTCTCCGGCGTGTACACGACGGGCAGGCTCTGGATGCCGCGCACGAGCGGCGACAGTACCCGCTCCGGGCCCACTCCGGGACGCACGCGGATGTCGGGCAGCCGGCGCAGGACCTCGGACAGCGCGACGCGGATCTCGAAGCGCGCGAGATTCGCGCCGAGGCAGAAGTGCGCGCCGATCCCGAAGGCGACGTGGTCGTTCGGCTTCCGGTCGATGCGGAAGACGTCGGCGTCGCCGAAGACGTCCTCGTCGCGATTCGCCGACTGGTAGAGCATCACGACCTTCTGGCCTTTCTCGATCTTCTGGCCGCGGATCACCGTGTCCTCGGTCGCCGTCCGGCGGAAGCCGACGATCGGCGAGACCCAGCGGAGGATCTCCTCGGCGGCGCTGTCGATCAGCCCCGGGTTCGCGAGGAGCTTCGCCTTCTCCTCGGGCCACTCGGAGAGCGCCAGCAAGCCGCCGCTGATCGCATTCCGCGTCGTCTCGTTCCCGGCGACGAGCAGCAGCGTCATGAACATGTGCAGCTCGTCGAGCGAGATGTTGTCCTCGTTCGTCGCGAGGATCCCGCCGCGCTCCGCGTCGACGAGGACCGTGACGAGATCTTCGCGCGGCTCGACGCGCCGCTCGGCGAACACGCCCTGCATGTACTCGGCAAACTCGACGTAGGACTGCGAAGCGCGCTCGAGGATCTCGAGGTTGTCGTTCTGGCCGGCGGCGACGATCATCGTGTCCGACCAGTGCTCGAAGCGGGCGTAGTCCTCGTGGTGGACGCCGAGCATCTCGGCGATGACGAGGAGCGGCAGCGGGACCGCGAGGGCGTGGACGAAGTCGCACTCGCCGCGGTCCGCGATCGCGTCGATGCAGCTCGTCGTGATCTCGTCGATACGCGACTTCAGAGCGCGCACCATGCGCGGCGTGAAGCCGGCGCTGACGACCTTCCGGAGCTGCGCGTGGCGCGGGTCGTCCATGCTGACGATCGAGATCATGATGTCCGCGTCGGCCATCACGCCCTGCGCCGAGGAGAAGATCTTCGGGTTCTTCGAGACGTAGACGACGTCCTCGTACTTCGAGAGGACCCAGCACTCGTTCTTCGCGTCCCAGTAGATCGGCGCGTGGCGCCGGAGCTCCGCGTACGCCGGAAACGGATCGCCCGCGTACAGGTTCGGATCGAGAACGTCGAACTCCATGGACCTTCCTCCCGAGAGCTGCCGGCGTGGCAACGAACGTTTGTTATCGCGCCCGGGCCGCCCAGTCAAGACGCGTCGTGCACGACGGGAGGCCTCAGAAGACCTGGTACTCGAACGGCGCCTCCTCGGAGCTCCGCGTCGCGAGGAAGAGCCAACCGGAGATCGCCGCGTACACGAGGAGGCAGAAGAGGATCCACCAGCGGTACCGCCGCCAGAGCCGCCGCATCTCAGGGACTCCCCGCCCCGGCTTCCGTCCCGAGAAAGTCGCGGCTCGCCTCGGCGATCCGACGGTGGGCGCGCGCGTTGGGATGCGCGTCGTCGGGCGCGACCCAGAGCGAGCGCGGATCGGTCTCCTCTGCGAACGCGGGAGCGAGGTCGAGAGTCTCGATCCCGTTCTCCCGGAGGAAGCCCGCAACGAGCGCGTGCTCGCGCTCGAACGGATAGCTCGCGAGCTCGTGCAGCTCGGGGAGGAGAACCACCTGGAGACGGATTCCGTCCTCGCGGCACGTCTCCGCCAGGCGAAGGAACGCGGCCTGCGCCTCCCTCCAGCCGGGCTGGTCGTCGGCGTACAAGCCGGCATAGTACTCGCGGAACGAGCGCTCCGGAGAGATTCCCGCGAAGAGCCGCCGCAGGCGCGACCAGTAGAGCGTGACCGCTCGCGAGTGCGCGAGAAAGGCCCAGCGGGCTTTCGCCGGAACCGGCTCCGCGTCGTTGATGAACCAGAAGACCACGAGCTGCTCCGGCCGGTAGCCGCGCCCCTTCTCGAGGAAGAGCTCGACCTCCTGCACCGTGCCGTAGTTCCCCGTTCCGAGGTTGACGATCTCGGTCGGCCGCTCCTTCGAGAGCTCGCGCTCGAGGATCGTGGCGAACGTCTCGTCCTCCTCGACGCCCCAACCGAACGTCAACGAGTCGCCTAGGATCACGATGCGATGCCGCTCGCCCGGCTCGCGGTCGTGCTCGTCGTCGCGGAGCCCATCGGAGCTGATGCGCACGTCGACGCCCATCAACCGCGCTTCCGCGCCGGGGCGATGGACGTGGCCGATGCGCGGGTTCTCCGCGTCGACCTTCAGGAGCTGCGCGTAGCGCACCATCTCGACGTCGTAGACGATCCTCTGCACGAGGTAGAGCCGAAGCGCGACCTCCGCGAGCAGGCCGAACAGCGCAAGCGCGATCACGGCGAGGACGAGGACGCGAGTCGGCTTCAGGGCGCGTCCGTCCCCGCGGCGCTCTCCGCCAGCTCGTCCGCCGCCTTCTCGCCGGCAGTGGCGGCGACCGTCGCGACCACGGCTGCGATGGAAGCGAGCACGACCACCCCGCCGACGACCTGCAGCGGAGAGAGCGTCTCGCCGAGGACGAACGTCGCCGAGATCGACGACACGACCGGCACCGCGAGGAGCATCATCGAGATCGAGAAGGCGGAAGCGTGCGCGTGCGCCCAGTTCGTGAGCACGTGCCCGAGCGTCCCGGGAAAGATCGCGAGCGACATCAGGATCACGAAGTCGGTGAAGCCGGGGATCGCGAGGGCGGGCCCGGTCGCCGCCACCGCGGCCGTCACGACGAACCCGGACACCGTGCTCATCCCGATCACGTACTCCCACGAGCCGACCTTCTCGCGGATGCGCTTCGAGGCGAGGAAGTACGCCGTGAACGCGAACAGGTTCACGAACGCGAGCACGTCGCCCTGCAGGCTCGCGCTCGGCGTCCCGCTCGAGCCCAGCACCACGAGCGCCGTTCCGAGAAGTGCCAGCGCGGCCCAGCCGACGGAGAGCCGCCGTACGCGCTCGCCGAAGAGCGGACCCGCGACGAGCGCCACGAGCGCGGGCTGGAGAGCGCCGATGATCGTGACGTTCGCGACGCTCGTCATCTTCATCGCGCTGAAGAAGAGGACCTGGTGGATGCCGAAGAGCGTCCCGCCGACGAGGCAGCCGCGGAGCCAGTCGCGCCCGAGCCTCCCGCGCATCGACGGAACCGCCGCTGCGAGGAGCCAGAGCAGCGGCACGGCGAACCACACGCGATAGAACGCGACGACGAGGCCGCTCGTCGCGACGAGCTTGATCGCGACGGCGCTGTAGCCCCACATCGCGACGGTGGCCGCGACCGCGGCGACGGCCCAGGCCTGCACGTTCGAGGCTTCGTCTCCGGCGATCTCGGCCGCGCGGCTCACCGGATCGAGGTATCGGTTGTCTGCGCGACGGGCCACTCGGGATGGCCACGATCGGCGCACCGTGATTAGACGGACGTGGCATGGAGCGCACGCCCGAGCCCGAGCTCATGGACGATGAAGCGCAGGCGCGCGCCTACGCGGAAGCGGACTTCTCGGTGCCGCACGAGCACTTCGTCGAGCTCTTCCGCGAGCGCTTTCCGGACCTCTCGCCGCGAACCGTGCTCGACCTGGGTTGCGGTCCGGGCGACGTCTCACGACGCCTCGCGCGCGCCTGGCCCCTTTGCCGCGTCGTCGGGGTCGACGGCGCTGCTGCGATGCTCACGATCGGCAACGAGATCAATCGGCAGGCGGGCCTCGCGGAGCGTGTCGAGCTCCGGCACACGTATCTGCCCGCGCGCCCGATCGACGGCGGCCCGTTCGACGCGATCACCTCGAACAGCCTTCTCCATCACCTCGCGGATCCCGCGACGCTCTGGTCGACGATCGCACAGCACGCGGAAGCGGCCACCGCCGTCTTCGTGATGGATCTCCTTCGTCCCCATTCCCCGGAAGCCGCTCGCGACCTGGTCGACGAGCATGCCGCGGGAGAGCCGGACGTGCTTCGGCGCGACTTCCTCCAATCCCTGCACGCCGCCTACCGGCCGGCGGAGGTACGCGATCAGCTCGCTCGCGCCGGGCTCGATCCTCTCACCGTCGAGGTCGTCAGCGACCGCCATCTGATCGTCCACGGCACCCCTGGAGATCGTTCATGACCGCACGCATGCTCGTCCTCGCTCTGATCCTGCTCGCGATGCCCGGCTTCGTCCGCAACGCTGCAGCACGCGCCATGCTGACCGGCGCGACGTGGGACGCGGAGGGAGCCCCCGCGGGCAGCACGCTCTCCGGGGACCGCTTCACGCTGACGACGCCTCTTCCGAAGGACGGTGCGAAGGGCGCGCTCCAGGCGCGCGGCACGATGACCTTCGACACGAAGTACGGAACCGACGTCGATCTCTCGTTCCTCTCCGACCACCCGTGGACGACCTGCGAGGCACCGAACGGGCTCGTCCTCGGCCCGGAGAATACGATCCCGATCGTCTGCACCGCGAAGGCGGAAGACCTCGCCAAGGTCTCGGAGGAGACCCGCATCTACCTGAAGATCGATCCACCCGGCGGAGGCTCGCACCGCAAGCTCTATTGGGTTCTCTCGATCGCGCCCTAGAAACGACGACTCATCCCCGCGGCGACGCATGCCGATGTGAGCAAGCCGCTCGCGATCCGCGCTCTCGTCGCGGCGCTCGAGTCATGCGAGCGGCGCACGGAAGAGGCGATCCGCACCGACGCGGCGCCCGCCGCCCAGCCAGCGCTTCTCAGCCTTCCTCGCCCTCCTTGGGCTGACGGAACTTCTGGTGGCAGGACTTGCACGCCTTGAACATCTTCCGGCTTGCCGTCTTCACGTCGCCGCCGGAGCGAGCCGCCGCCGCCACCGCTTCCGCGTCCTTCTTCAGGTAGGTCGAGAAGGCGTCGAACTCGTCGCGTGACGTCCAGATGCTCGGCTTCGCGCGCGAGCCTTCGCCCGTGCTGCCCTCGGGAAACAGCGCGTCGAACTTCGGCATCGCGGCGGCGATGCGGTCCGCCGGATCCGCCGCGTCGGCCGGCTTGCCGGCCTTCAGCGCATCGTTGATCGCCTCCGCGTCGTCGCCGACGTGCTCCATCAACTCGATCCGGTCCTTGATCGGCCCAGGCGGGAGCTTCGCGTGCTCCTCGTCCGCGCGCGCCGTCGCGACGAGCGGAAGTCCGATCAGCAAACCGAGAAGCCACGCCTTCGCTCGAATGGGACTCCGCATCGTTCTTCTCCTCTCGTCCGACGGGCCGGCACGGCCTCGGGGTCGCTCCACAAGAGCACGGTCGCGCTCGCAGCACCAACGCCGGGCCGCTTGCGGCCTCGCTTGGAGGTCGATACAGCCGACCGCGATGACGGCGGCACCCGCGCGCGCTCGCGCGCCTCGTCGTGTCCCGTGTGCGGCGCTGCAAGCGGCCGTCGCGCTGCTCCTCGCTTCGGAGGCGAGCGCGCTCCAGATCCGGGAAGGGTTCGAATGGCCGTGGGAGCCGGCGTGCGTCGAAGCGGGCGCGCAGGCGTCCGGATGCGCCGACGTCGCGGGATGCCCCGCGGGACGGAGCCTCTTCGTTCGCCGGACGAGCGCGGGCGCGTGCCACGGAGCCGAGGTGCGCTTCTGGATCGGAGGAAGGAGCCGCGCGCACGCGACCTCTCCCGAGCAAGCCGCGGGAGCGCGGGGAGCGCCAGCGCCCGAAGCGCCGTCGACGCCCGGAGAGATCGCCGGCGCGAACGACTGGGTCGCCGTGCACGTCTTCGATCCGCACTTCCCTCGGCCGAACGACGACGTCTTCGAGATCCTGTCGACGCGCGAGCGCCAGACGTCGCGCTTCGGCCGCCTGCAGGTCGACCTGCACGTCCCCGAGGACGTGCCCGAGAGCGGCATGGGCGAGCACTACCTCGTGATGCACAACCTGCAGCTCACCGCCGTCGCCCCATGCCCGCGGGACGGGCCGGGATGCGAGACCGCGGAGGACGCGGCGACGAGCTTCGGCGGAATTCCCGGCCATCCCGGCGCCTACCGCTGGTACGGCGTGATCGCCGGCTCGTTCGGCGCCGGGACGAAGGAGATCCCCTACGGCAGCGTCGGCTTCGCCGTCGAGGTCTCCGCGCAGGGTGCGGGCGGAAACCATCTCGTCGGGGCGTCGTTCCTTCCGTTCAGCGTCGGCGGCCGTCAGGACTCGTTTCCCGCGGGCTGGTACCGCATCTCGATCGAGCGCTCGGTCGTCGCGGGCGTCGACACGTACGCGTACGAGGTCGCGCGCTGGGCTTCGCCGGCACGGCGCTGGCTGCCGGTCGTCCCCGACGACGGAGCGCAGGGCGGCAGCGCGCGCGTGACGATGCCGTTCTCCGATCTCGTCGCGCCGATCGGGTTCGAGATCCCGCCCGGCTGGATCGGGCTCTCCGCGGCATGGCTCGGCGAGCGCGCCGAAGCCGCGCACGTCGACTGGGACCACCTCGTCGTCGACTGGTAGGGAGCGATCCGCTCTATGCGGCGTCGAGTGCCGCGAGGCGCTCGCGCGCGATCTTCGCCTCCGGCGAGTCGGGATGGCGCTCGAGGATCTCGCCGTAGAGCTTTCGCGCGTGCGCCACGTTGTCCTGCTTCTCCTCGAGCTGCGCGGTGTCGAGCAGATCCGCGGCGCTGGTCCCCGTGCAGCTCGCGAGCGCGAGCGCCAGCAGGACGGCGGCGATCGAACGGGACGGCTTTCGCATGGCCACGACCTCCTTCAGAGCAGCGTACCCGAGAGCACGAGCGAAGCCACCGTGAAGTAGATCAGGATCCCGGTCACGTCGACCAGGGTCGCGACGAACGGCGTCGAGGAAGCGGCAGGATCCTGCCCGAGACGGCGCATCAGGAACGGCAGCATCGAGCCCGAGAGCGTACCGCAGAGGACGACGCCGACGAGAGCGATGCCGATCGTGATGCCGATCCGCATCCAGTGCGGTCCGTACGCGCCGAACGCCTGCTCCCAGATCGCGATGCGCAGCATTCCGATCAGCCCGAGCACGATACCGAGGGCCAGCCCCGAGCGGAGCTCCCGCCAGAGGACGCGGCGCCAGTCGCGCAGCTGCACCTCGCCGAGCGCCATGGCGCGGATCACGAAGGTCGCCGTCTGCGAGCCGCTGTTGCCGCCGCTCGAGATGATGAGCGGGATGAAGAGCGCGAGCACGACGGCGTGCGTCAGCTCGACCTCGTAGTACGAGATCGCGGAAGCCGTCAGCATCTCGCCGAGGAACAGGAGGATCAGCCAGCGCGCGCGCTTCTGGATCAGCGACCACACGGGCGTCTCGAGATACGGGTCGGCGAGCGGCTCGGAGCCGCCGATCTTCTGGATGTCCTCGGTCGCCTCTTCCTCGGCGACGTCGAGGACGTCGTCCACCGTGACGATCCCGATCAGCACGCCGTCGCTGTCCGTGACGGGAAGAGCGACGCGGTCGTACTCCTGGAACACGTCGACCGCGGCCTCCTGGTCCTCGGTCGCCTTCAGCACGACGAAGTGATGATCGGAGAGGTCGCCGATGCGCGTTTCGGGACGCGCGAGGAGAAGCTCGCGGATGCGGAGGTCGTCGACGAGCTTCCCGCCCGGATCGATCACGTAGATGACGTCGAGCGTCTCGCGGTCCTGACCGTGCTGGCGGATGTGCTCGAGGACGCGCTCGACCGTCCAGTCGGCCTCGACGGCGACGTAGTCCGGCGTCATCAGACGCCCGATGCTGTCCTCCGGGTAGCCGAGGAGCCACGAAGCGACCTTCCGCTCCTCGGTCGTGAGCCGGTTCAAGAGGCTCCGCGTGACCGCGGCGGGAAGCTCCTCGAGGAGCGCCGTGCGGTCGTCCGGCGACATGTTGTTCAAGAGAGCCGCGACCTGCTCTTGCGCGAGCGTCGCGACGAGGTCCTTCTGCGGCTCGGGCTCGAGGTACTCGAACGTCTCGGTCGCGAGCATCCGCGGCAGGATCCGGAACACGAGCGCGCGCTGCTCGGACGGGAGCTCGCCCACCAGGTCGGCGATCTCCGGAGTATCGAGACGCGAGAGCGCGTCGCGCAGGCCCGCGAAGTCGCGGCGCGTCAGGTACTCCTCGATCTCGGGAGCGAGCAGCTGGCCCAGCATGTGTTCGGACGGGTTTCGTCAGGTCGTGAAGGTGCGGCGCGCGAAGCCCTTCGGCTTGCGGCGCCGCAGACGGGTCGCCGAGCGAAGTCGTTTCTCCGCGCGCTCGATCAGGATCTGCTGCGAGCCGATCAGGTGCTTCTCCTTGGTGGGGCGACGCTGCACGTACCTCCCGTCCGGTCGCATCTCCCACGCGCTGCGGCGGTCGTCGAGCTGGAGGTCGAGGATCGCCTGCAGCTCCTCCTGATGTCGTGGATCGTCGACCGGGCAGAGCACCTCGACCCGGCTCTCGAGGTTTCGCTTCATGCAGTCCGCGGAGCCGATCCAGTACTCGGGCTTTCCGCCGTTCGCGAAGTGGAAGATGCGCATGTGCTCGAGGAAGCGGCCGACGATGCTGACGACCTGGACCGTCTCGGAGATGCCGGGAAGCCCCGGGCGGAGACGGCAGGTGTCGCGCACGACGAGGTCGATCTTCACCCCCGCCTGCGAAGCCCGGTAGAGCGCAAGCGTGACGTCCGCGTCCTCGAGCGCGTTCATCTTCATCTGGATGCGGCTCGGACGGCCGGCGCGATGGTGCTCCACCTCGCGCTCGATCTTCGAGATGATTCCCTGCTTCAGCGTCGTCGGCGCGACGAGGAGCCGATGGTACTGTCGGCGCGGCTTGTACCCCGTCGTCAAGTAGTTGAAGAGCTCGGTCAGGTCCTCGCCGATGCTCTCGTCGGAGGTGAGGAGGCCCAGGTCGGCATAGATGCGCGCCGTTCCGGAGTGGTAGTTGCCGGTCCCGATGTGCGCGTAGCGTCGTAGCCCGCTGTAGTCCTGTCGCACGACGAGGATCACCTTGCAGTGCGTCTTCAGGCCGACGACACCGTAGGTGACGTGGATGCCGTACTCTTCCAGCCGACTCGCCCATTGAATGTTCGAGTGCTCGTCGAAGCGCGCCTTCAGCTCGACGACGACGGCGACCTGCTTGCCGTTTCGCGCCGCCTCGATCAGGTGCTCGATCACCTTCGATTCCGCCGAGGTGCGGTAGAGCGTCATCTTGACGGCGCGCACCTTCGGGTCGGTCGCCGCCTCGTAGAGGAAGCGCTCGACCGAGGAGGTGAAGGACTCGTACGGGTGCTGCAGCAGGATCGAGCCCGCGTCGCGGATCACGTGGAAGATGTTGCGATCGCTCGTCAGCTCGGGGCTGTCGATCGGGTGGTGCGTAGGATCGCGGAGCTCCGGGCGATTCAGGCCGGCGATCTCGTGCAGGTCGGCGAGGCCGAGCCGGCCCTTCACCTCGGTGACTTCCGTCACCTCGTCGAGGCCGAGCTCGCTCGCGAGCATGCCGCGGTGCTGCGGCGACATGCCGGTCCCGATCTCCATCCGGACGACGGGAGCGAACTTGCGCTCGCGCAGCTCGGACTCGATCAGCGCGAGCAGGTCATCCGCGTCTTCCTCGTCACGCTCGGTGTTCGCGTTCCGCGTGACGCGGAACAGCTCGCGCGACTCGATCTGCATGCCCGGGAAGAGCACGTCGAGGTTCTCCGCGATCACGTCCTCGAGCGGCACGAACACGTCCTGATGGCCGACCCGGATCCAGCGCGGGACGCCGGCCCCGATCGGGACCTTGACGCGCGCCAGGGAGTGGTCCGCATCCTTCTCGTAGCGCAGCATCACGAGCAGGTTCAGCGAGAGGTTCGAGACGAACGGGAACGGATGCGCCGGGTCCATCGCCTGGGGCGTGACGAGCGGATGGATCGTCCGCAGGTACACCTCGCGCAGCGCCTCGCGCTCGCGCTCCTCGAGATGATCGATCGAGACGAGGCGGATGTCATGCTTGCGCAGAAGACGCCGGAGCTCGTCGAAGATCTCCGCGCGACGCCGGTCGAGCCCGTGCACGATCGCGTAGGACGCTTCGATCTGCTCGCCCGGGCTCATCCCGTCGACGGTCACGCGGCGGACGCCGGCGGCTTCCTGCTGCTTCAGGCCGCCGATCCGCTTCATGAAGAACTCGTCGAGGTTCGCGCTGACGATGGCGAGGAACTTCAGCCGCTCGAGGACCGGATTGCGGGGGTCCTCCGCCTCGTGCAGGACACGCGAGTTGAACGCGAGCCAGGTCAGCTCGCGGTTGAGGTAGAACTCCGGGCTCTGGAGGTCGATCTTCTGGGGGCGCGGCTCGGTCGTGACGGCCGCGTCCGCGGCTGCCGTCCGCGCGCCGGCGCCGTCTCCGACGCTGGGCGCCGCCTCGCCCGTACCGTTCTCGCGCTCCCCCCGTGCCGCCCGGGCTTTCGCCAGGACCTCGACCGTACTCATCCGCTACCTCCGATCCGAACCGGGGATTTCCCGGCCGGCTCCAACGAGTATCGGGCGGTCGGCGAGGGAAGTCGAGTCCCGCGAGATCGGGAGCAACGAGACGCGTTCGGCTCGACAATCGGCGCGTCGACAGAGAGAATCCGCGTCGAGGCACAACCTTGCACACGTTTCGTTGCGTTTCTTCGCCCGGATGCCGGCTCCTCCTGCTTCTCGCGGCGCTCTCCGCCCTGTCGTCCCTCGGCTGCTCCGCGCCCAAGAAGCCCGAGCCCCCGCCCGGTCCCGATCCGGCCGAGCAGCACTTCGTTCTCGCGCAGCAGCACGCCGAAGCGGGCCGCCACGAGGAGGCGATCGTCGAGTACCGCAAGGCGATCAAGATCGCTCCGGACCTGACCGAGGCCTACTACAACATCGGCAACGAGTTTCGCCGGATCGGCGACTACAAACGCGCGATCCAGGCCTACAACAAGACGATCGCGCTCGATCCGTCCCACTTGAAGGCCTACAACAACCTCGGCCTGGCCCTCGCGGACTCCGGACAGCCCGACAAGGCGGCGTTCGTCCTGCGGCGCGCCGTCGGGATCGACCCGAACTACGCGAAGGCCTGGAACAGCCTCGGCTACGCGTACTCGAGCCAGGGCGAGCACGCGCAGGCGGTGCTCGCGGTGAAGGAAGCGATCCGGATCGACCCGGAGTACGAGCAGGCCTACACGACGCTCGGGAATGCGTACCTCTACCAGGACCTCTTCCCCGAGGCGGTCGACTCGTATCAGCGCGCGCTCCGGATCGAGCCCGAGGACGTGAACACGCACTTCAACCTCGGCATCGCGTACCTCCGCCTCGGGCAGACCGACCAAGCGCAACTGCAGGTGGAGATGCTCGAGACGATCGACCCGCTCCGCGCCGATCTCCTCCGCCGCCGCATCGACGTCGGACAGCCGATTCAGTGACGGATCGCCGCGCGTCAGGCGACGGCGGCGAGCTCGGGGAGACGGCGCGTCCGGCGTGACCATGCCCAGACGAGGGCGATCGCGGCGAAGACGAGGCCGAAGGTGAGCCCGGCCCACAGGCCGTAAACGCCGAGGCCCAGCGAGAAGCACAAGAACGCGCCGAGCGGCAGCGACACGAGCCAGTAGCCGACGAGAGACGTCAGCATCGACGTCCGCGTATCCCCCGAGCCGCGCAGCGCTCCCGTCGCGACGACCTGAACGCCGTCGAAGAGCTGGAATGCCGCCGCGATCGCGAGAAGGCCCGTTCCGACCTCGATGACCGACGCCTCGCTCGTGAAGATCCGCAGGATCGCGTGCGGTACGACGAGGAAGGAAATCGCCGAGAGGCTCATGAAGCCGCCTCCGAGGAGAAGCGCCGTCCAACCCGCGCGCCGCGCGCCCTCCGGGTCGCGTCCGCCGAGCTTCTGCCCGACGCGAACGGCGCCCGCGGACGAGACGCCGAGCGGCACCATGAACGCGAACGCGGCAGCGCCGAGCGCGATCTGGTGCGCGGCGAGAGCGGTCGGATCGAGCCGCGCCGCGAGAAGCGTCGCCGCCGTGAAGACGCCGCCCTCGAGCGTCACCTGCACCGCCGCCGGAAGACCGAGCCGCAAGAGCTTGTCGAGGAGACGCGCCTCGATCCGCCACGACACGCGCAGGAAGCCGCCGCCCGCACGCCGTCGATCGTGCGCGACCGCGTACGCCACCACGGCCCCGAGCATGAAGACGCGCGCGAGCGTCGTCGCCCACGCCGAGCCACGCGCGCCCATCGCGGGAAATCCCAGATGCCCGAAGATGAGCACCCAGTTCGCGAGCGCGTTCACGACGTTCGCGACGAGAACGATGACCATCACGGGCCGGACGATGCCCGTCCCTTGCAGGTAGCGGCGCAGCGTCGCGAACAGGAGAAGCGGAACGAGGCCCCAGGTGACGGCGTCGAGATAGCCGATCGCGTCGGGAAGCACCGCCGCGTCGACTCCGAACCAACTCAGGCGCGCGCTCACCCACCACAGCACCGCCATCGAGAGGACGCCCAGCCCGAGGCTCACGTACACACCGTGCACGAGGCCGCGGTGCGCGTCCTCGGTGCGCCCCGCGCCCCACGCCTGCGACACGAGCGGATCGAGCCCGAGGAGCAGGCCGATCCCGAACATCGCCGCGACGAAGAACGTGTGGGTGCCGACGGCGACCGCGCCGATCGCCTCCGCACTCACGCGGCCGACCATCGCGGTGTCGACGAGCCCCATGCCCATCCAGCCGAGCTCGGCGATGATCACCGGCCACGCGAGACGGAAGAGCGGACGCAGCTCGCCCTCGGCGGCGACCGAGTCGACCGCTTCGCGAGACGGCTCGATCGGGACGGCGCTCGACATGGGGTCGTCGAGCCTACCGCGTCCCTTTCCGAGGCGCGAGATCGTCTCCACGCGAGTGCAAACGCGGGACGCTTCAGAAGAGCGGTGCGGTCCCGAAGAGAAGCGGATGCAGCCAGACGAAGACGACGTACAAGACCACGCCGAGGACGACGCGCACGGCGCCGATCTCCGCGAGACGGAGCTCGTTCCGGCCCTGCACGATCGCCGCGAACGGAACGACGGACGTCACCGCCGCAAAGCGCTCCCAGCGGTCGCCGAAGCGCCGGCGCCGTTTGCCGTCGATCATTCGCGGACCGATCGCCGCGAGGATCGTGAGCCCGCCGAAGAGGATCAGCGAAGCGAGGTCGCCGTTCGCGATCAGGTGCGTGATCCCCCAGAGCGCGACGCCGCAGAGAAACGGATGGCGCGACACGCGCAAGATGCCGGTCGCCGGCTCGGCGCGGTCGAGATTCGACTCACCCGCGACCGCGGTCGGAGTCGGCGTCGTGAGGCCGACCACGACGAGCAGGAACGCGATCAGCATCAGGACGAGCGCGATCGGGCGGAACCACGGCAGCGGTCCCCAGAGCGAAACGAGCGGCGCTCCGGCGTAGCCGCGCACGAGCCAGATCATCCCGAGGATCGAGAGGAGCGAGAAGAAGCCGAGGAAGCCGCCCTCGCCGATCACCGCGACGAAGCGATCGCGCAGCGTCGTCCCCGAGATCACGAGGTGGATCCCGATGAAGAACGCCGACGCGAGCACCAGCGAAGTCACTCGCGAAGGAGCATAGCACGAACTCGGTGCCGCGCGAAGCCTCGCTCCGCGCGTCGCGGTGCTTCGCTCAGCTCGGCGTGAAGACGGACATCCCGTCGCGGATCGAGACGGTCCCCGAGCGGCCGACCTCTTCGCGCCCGACGAACGCCTCGAGGAGCGCGCGATCCGCCGGCGTGTTCGCGAGGAACCGCTTTCCGTCGGCGGTCCGGCCGAGCACGATCCCGCGCGCCGGTGCACCTTCGCGGTCGTAGAGGACCGTGTAGGCTTCGATCGTGGCGGGCCCCGTCGCCGTCTCGTCGACCTTCGCGGGAGCCGTCGTGAGACCGCGATCGTGCGAGGCGCGGCGCGCCGGCATCTCCGCGGTCGGCGCGGCGCCGGGCTTCCGCTCCGTCGACCACACGCTCGCGGTGTGTTTCGTCAAGTACCAGCCGTTGCCGGTGACGAGGCCCTTCATCCCGGGGCTCTCGCGGAGCCGGTCCGCCATCGTCGCGATCGAATGCAGCGTGTAGCCGCTCGCCGGTCCGCCGCCGTACGGGAGACCGCCCGTCACCGTGAAGCCGCGCGGATCGTCCTCCCGGATGCCGAGCTGCTTCAGCGCCATCTCGACCGCGACGGGGAAGCAGCTGTAGAAGTCGAATCGTCCGATGTCGTCGACGCCGACGCCGGCGTTCTGCAGAGCGCCCATGTGCGCGTCGAGCATCGCGGGACAGGCCGCGAAGTCGGGACGCTCGCTCGGCCACCAGGCTTCTTCCTGCGATTTCGCGCCGCCCCACCAGTAGAGCCAGCGGCTCTCCGGAACGCCGAGTGAACGCGCCGCTTCCGCGGAGACGAGAAAGAATCCCGCCGCCTGATCGGTGTTGAGCACGGCGTTCAGGTACTTCGTGTACGGGAACGCGATCATGCGGTTGTTCGGGGTCGCGTTCGTGATCTCCTCCGCGCTCCGCGCGACCGGGAACCACGCGTACGGATTCGCCGCCGCGACGTCGGTGAACTTGCTGAAGAGCCGGCCCATCGACTTCCGATGCGTCTCGAGGTCGCTTCCGCGCGAGGCGCGCATCGCGTTCTCGAAGATCGGGTAGATGTCGGGCGGCATCACCATGCCGTACTTGCCCTCGAGCTCCGAGCTGCCCGGCTCCGCGGAGCCGATCATCTCGGGATCGGTCGTGCCGCCGACGGTCCAGTCGAGCTGGACGCCCTGCTTCATCGCCTGCATCAGCGTGCGCATGTTGTTGCAGCCGCCGATGAACGCGATGCGCGTCTCGCCGCGCGTGATGCGCTCGGCGATCAGATTCGCCGCGGTGACGCCGATCTGACCGCCCATCTCGCTCGTGAACGTGTGCTTCGGGTGCGAGCCGAGCTTCTCGCCGACGACCTGCGCGGGGTTCCGCGCCTCCCATCCGGCGACGTTCAGGACCGCGACGGTGTCGATCGAGCGCAGCAGGTTCTCGCCCGCACTCGCGTCGCGAGCCGCGTCGCGCGCGACCTTCTCGAGCATCGCGAGGGGCTCCGTCGCCTCCCTCGGGTCCACGTCGCGCTCCACGAGCTGGCCGGTACCGATGAGCACGGGAATGCGGTCGTCACTCACGTCGAAGTCTCCTGATGATGGGCCGTGGCCGGGAGGACACGGCGGGAAGCCTTCCTCGTAACGATTGGGCGTCCGTGTTGCAGCCCGCGGCACGCCCTATGCGCCGTCGCCCCCGACGCCACGCGGCGGGTGGGTCTCGATCTGCACGACCCGCGCCTCGACGCCGAGCTTCGTCACCTGGTCGTCGGTGAGCCCGGTGCGCCGGTCGTAGGCGAGGCCGAACTGGCGTGCGAGCCACCAAGCGATCGAGATCCACTCGTCTCGTTTCCCGAAGCGCCCTCGTGCGACGCTACGCCGGCGGCGCGCGATCGACGACGAGCCGCGCCAGCTCGTCGAGATGCGCGGCCTCGTCGCCGCAGAGGTGCTGCACCGTCAGGAGCCGCTTGTAGTAGAGATGCACGTCGTGCTCCCACGTGTAGCCGATCCCGGCGAACACCTGGATCGCGTTCGCGCCGATCCGCGGGAACGCCTCGCTCGCGAACGCCTTCGCGACGGCCGCCGCATGGTGTCGCTCGGCGTCGTCCGCCGCGTCGGCCGCCCAGAGCGCGTGGTAGGTCGCCGCACGCGCGAGCTCGAGGTCCTGCAGCATGTCGACGAGAACGTGCTGGACGGCCTGGAAGCTGCCGATCGGCTTCCCGAACTGCCGGCGCTCGTGCGCGTAGGCCGCCGCGAGCTCGAATGCGCGCGCCGCAGCACCGAGACCGTCGGCGACGAGCCCGACGACGATCCGATCGAGGGTCGCGGCGATCGCACGGCTCGCGTCGCGTTCGCCCTTGCCTTCGCCGAGACGCCGCGCAGGCGCGTCCTCGAGCGTCACGCGCGCGAGCCGCCGCGTCGGATCGAGACCTCCGAGCGGCTCGATCCCCGCATTCTCCTTCTCCACGACGAAGAGGCCGAGCACCCCGTCCGCGTCCGCCGACACCACGAGAGCGTCCGCGACCGCCGCGTCCGGGACCGGCGACTTGACGCCCGTCAGCCGCCAGCCGCCGCCGTTCCGGGCGCGAGCGCGTGTCTCCACGGCGCGCCAGTCGTAGCGCGAGCGCGTCTCGTGCAGGGCGACCGCGCCGACGCGCCTCCCGCTCGCGAGCTCGCCGAGCAACGCCCGTTCCCGCTCCTCCGCCCCGCTCGCGAGGATCGCGGCAACGGCCCCGAGCGCGCTCGACGCGAATGGCCCCGGATAGAGCGCGCGACCGATCTCCTCGCAGACGATGCCGGTCTCGACCATTCCGAGCCCGCCTCCGCCCGCGCTCTCCGGCGCGAGAAGCCCGCAGACGCCGAGCTCGGCGAGCCCGCGCCACACGTCGTCGGTACGACCGTCGCCGTCGAGCCGCGGCCGCACGTACCCCGTGATCGAAGCGCGCTCCGCGAGGAAGCGGCGCACGCTCTCGCGCAGCATCTCCTGCGTCTCGTCGAATTCCACTTCAGTAGCTCCGCGGCAATCCGAGCACGCGCTGCGCGACGACGTTCTTGTTCACCTGCGTCGTACCGCCGGCGATCGAGTAGGAGCGCGAGGCGAGCCGTGCGCGTGCGACCTCACCGACGAGCGCCTCCGGACCCGCGACCTCGGCGGCGACCTCGGCGAGATGCTGCTCCGTCTGGCTCCACACGAGCTTCGTCAAGGCGCCTTCCGGGCCTGCGCGCTGGCTGACGATGCCGGAGAGCGCCCGGTCCGAGAGCCGCCGCAGCAGCTCGCCTTCGAGGTAGACGTGCGCGAGGCGCCGCCGCAGGACCGGATCGTCGGCGGCGCTCGCCCCGCCCATCGGCGTTGCGCGGGCGCGCTCGATGAGATCGCGGATCTTGCGCCGCACCGCGAGGTGCAGCGACGCGACGGCGCCGCGCTCGTTGTTGAGCGTCGTCATCGCGACGCGCCAGCCCTGGTGCAGAGGACCGAGCAGCGCCTCGGCGGGCACGCGCACGTCGGCGAAGAAGATCTCGAAGAACTCCGCCTCGCCGGTGATCGTGACGATCGGCCGCACCTCGATGCCGGGAAGGCGCATGTCGACGAGAAGGCACGAGATGCCCTTGTGCGGCGGCGCGTCGGGATCGGTCCGCACGAGGAGCTCGCACCAGTCGGCGAGGTTTCCGAGCGTGTTCCAGACCTTCTGCCCGTTGACGACGAAGTCGTCCCCGTCCTGCAGCGCCGTCGCGCGCAACGAGGCGAGGTCCGAGCCGGCGTCGGGCTCGGAGAAGCCCTGGCACCAGATGTCGTCGCCGCGGCGCATCCGCTGCAGGAAGCGATCCTTCTGCGCGGGAGTGCCGTACGCGAGGATCGCGGGCGCGATGTTCGAGAGCCCGATCGGATTGACGAGCGCCGGAGAGCGCGCGCGGTCCATCTCCTCCGCCCAGGCGACCTGCTCCAGGACGCCCGCGTCGCGGCCGCCGTACTCCGCCGGCCACGAGATCGCCGCCCAGCCCGCATCGGCGACCTTCCGGTTCCACTCGCGCAGGACCTCGATCGTGTCCGCGGAAGCAGCGAGCGCGGAGCTCACCGCGCGAAACCGCGGCTCGAGATTCGCCTCGAGCCACGCGCGCAGCTCCCTTCGCAGCGCTTCGGCCGCTTCGGAACCGGGAACGCTCATCGTTCGTGTTCGATGTTCGTGTTCGACGTTCGTGTTCGACTTCCGCGTTCGCGCCGGCTCAGGCGCTCTGACCCGTCGCCTGCGCCTTCGCCCAGCGGTAGTCCGCCTTCCCGCTCGGGCTTCGCTCGATCCGATCGCGGAAGACGAACGCCTTCGGAAGCTTGTACCGCGCGATGTGCTTGCCGGCTTCCTCGAGGAGCTCCGCTTCGCTCGCCTTCGAGCCTTCGCGGAGCTGCACGATCGCGACCACCTCCTGGCCCCAGCGCTCGCTCTCTCGACCGGCGACGACGGTGTCGTACACCGCCGGGTGCTGCTTCAGCGCGAGCTCGACCTCCTCGGCGAAGATCTTCTCCCCGCCCGAGTTGATCGTGACCGAGTCGCGGCCGAGCACCTCGATCGTGCCGTCGTCGCGGTAGCGCGCGCGGTCGCCGGGAACCGAGTAGCGCGTCCCGTCGATCACCGGGAAGGTCCGCGCCGTCTTCTCGGGATCGCCGAGATAGCCGAGCGGCACGCGACCCTTCTGGGCGAACCACCCGACCTCGCCGTCCCCCGGCACGAGCGCGCGCTTCATGTCCGCCGAGATGACGCACGCGCCCGGGCCCGGCTTGAAGTCGCCGCTCGTCGCGCCGGTGTCCTTGGAGCTCATGTTGCTCGCCTGCGCGCCCGTCTCCGAAGAGCCGATGCCGTCGAAGATCATCGCGTTCGGGATCTTCTCGAGGAACGCGGCCTTGTTGCGCGCGGAGAGCGGCGCACCGCCGGAGCCGATGATGAAGAGCGAGGAGAGATCGTACTCCTTCTGCGCGAGCTGATCGAGGAGCGGCCGCGCGAAGGCGTCGCCGACGATCGTGATCGTCGTGATCTTCTCCCTGCCGACGAGCGAGAGGAAGTCGTCGGCGTCGAGACGCTTGACGTCGTCCGGCACGACGAGCGTCCCGCCCATCGTCATCATGATGAAGCTCGACCACTGCGCAGCGCCGTGCATGAACGGAGGTCCGATCAAGGCGCGCAGGAAGCCACCGCCCTGCACCTGCTGCGCGAGCTCCTCGTACGAGGAGAGCTCCGTGCCGTCGGGCTTCCGACCGCCCATCGCCGCGACGAAGATGTCCGCGGAGCGCCACAGGACACCCTTCGGCATGCCCGTCGTACCGCCGGTGTAGACGATGTAGAGGTCGTCGGGACACGGCTTCAGATCGAGGGGCTCCCCGGAAACGCTCGCGAGCGCCCCCTCGTAGTCGATCGCCCCCGGGAGGAGCGCGTTTCCGGAATCGTCCGCGACCTGCAGAAGGACCTCGAGATTCGGCAGGCGATCGCGGATCGCGGCGAGCCGCGGCGCGAACTCGGCGTGGTAGATCACCGCTCGCGCCTTCGCGTTGTCGAGCAGATAGAGCAGCTCCTCCTCGACGTAGCGATAATTGACGTTGATGGCGCCGAGGCGCGCCTTCCAGGTGCCGAGCATGCCCTCGAGGTACTCGTTGCCGTTGTAGAGGTAGAGCGCGACGTGATCCTGCCCGGACTCGTGACCGGCGAGCTGGCCGCGCTCCGAGTGGAGGCGGAGCCCGCGGCCGTGCAGATAGCGCGCGAGCCGGCGCGTCCGATCGGCGAGCTGCGCGTGCGTGTAGCGGCGATCGCGGAAGACGATCGCCTCGCGCTCGGGGATCGAGCGAGCGACGGTTTCGTGAACGTCGGCGAAGTTGAATTCCATGGTCCCCACCCCCTAGCGGACTCCGCTCGACCTTGACAACGGCACCCGCGGCTCGCCACGAGGGAGGCCGATGACCGAGCGCAGACGGAGAAGGTGGGTGGACATCAGCCTCGTGGCGTTGCTCGCCGGAGCGTGCTCGAGCGGGGGCGAGGCTCCCGAAGCCGGCCCGGACGCTTCACGCGACCCGAGCCAGACGCCGTCGCGGCTCGAGTTCGTCCCGGAGCTCTACGTGGAGCCCGAAGCGAGACCGGAGGACGGCCCGCCGCCGCTCCGCGTCCGCTTCCGCGCGAACGTCGAGGACGCGACCGGTGTCGTCGAGTGCGAATGGGACTTCGGTGACGGCTCGCCGAAGGCGAAGGAAACGAACCCGACGCACGTGTACGAGCGGGTCGGCGATTACGAGATCCTCGTCGTCTGTCGCGACGAGATCGGCACCGCAGGCGAAGGCGAGACGGACGTCTTCGTCGAGCTCGACGAAGACTAGGCCGCGCGGAGGAGAGGAGCCGAAGCCCCTCTCCCCTCACGCGAAGCAGCAGCGAGCGTCCACCGAGGACTCGGCGCAGTAGCGATCGCCGCCGATGATCAGCTCCCAGCCGGCGCCTTCGGGTCCGACCGGCAAGCTGTACGGGGTATGTTCGGCCGGGAGTAGCGTCAGTGGGCCAAAACGCATCGAGGCGGCGAGAATTTCTCCCCGCCGCCTCGACGTTTCGCGTCAGCGGCCCGTTGGCCGCATCGGTTCGACTAGCGGAGCAGGTTCACCGCCGGAGCCGTGAACGCGCGCGAGGCCGAGCCATACGGCGGCGTCGGAGCCGGCGTGGGCGTGGGCGTGGGCGTGGGCGTGGGCGTCGGCGTGGGAGTGGGCGTCGGCGTGGGAGTGGGCGTCGGCGAGGGCGACGGCGTCGGAGCCGGGGCCACCGGGCACGTCGTAGGAGCGAGGGCCTTGACCGCCTTGTACTTGCCCTTCACGCCGTCGTTCGTCTTCACGACCGCCCCGGTCGACGGAGCCGAGAGCGCGCAGTAGCGAGCGGAGCCGATGATCATCTCCCACGCGGCGCCATCGGCGCCGATGGGAATGTCGTACGGCGACGGCGAGTCGAAGCTGTTCGGTCCGCGGCAGCTCGCCTTGATCGTCTTCGTCGTGACGACGACGCTACGGCACGGATCGGTCACGCTTCCCGCGCCGTGGTACTTGTAGCCCTTGCTGCCGACCGGGTTACCGAGACCGATCCACTGGGCTGCAGGCAGGGTCAGCAGCTCGTACGTGCCGGCGACACCCGGCGTGAAGAACCGGAGCTGGCCGCCGATCACGGTGGGAGGCGGCGCGGGCAGCGGGAACGAACAGTTCTTACAAATCGGCTTAATCGTGATCTTCGCCGTCTTCGCGACGAAGCCGTCATTCGCATTCTGCTTGATGGACTGCGACTTCGCGGCAACCTTGATGTCGACTGCGAGTACCGCAGCCGGAGCGAAAGCCAGGGCACCGATGGCCAGGGCAGGAGCGATCCAACGCACCTTCATCGCAAAACCTCCGTTTTCCTAGGGAGTACAGGCATCGCCCAGGCGTCTTACGATCCCGGCGACGCATGCGTCAAGAGCTATTGTGTAAAACTCGCCACGTGGAGCGCTCGCGAATCCGCGGATCTCTCACGAGATGAGACTTTGCTTCGACCCTATACGCTTCGCGACGCGCTCGGAGCTTCGGACGCCGCTCGCGTCAACGGCCGAATCCAACCAGTGGAACGCGCCGTGCCCGGCGCACGAACGAACGAGGCGGCGAGGATCGCTCCTCGCCGCCTCGGCGATCACCCGCAGCGGCACGGGGCCGCGACGAGGTCTACCTCAGCAGATTCACCGACGGAGCCGTGAAGGCGCGCGAAGCCGACCCGTACGGCGGCGTCGGAGTCGGCGTGGGTGTCGGCGACGGGCTCGGGCTCGGCGTGGGCGACGGCGAGGGAGACGGCGTCGGCGTCGCTGCCGCCGGGCACGTCGCAGGAGCGAGGGCCTTGACCGCCTTGTACTTGCCCTTGCTGCCGTCGCTCCTCTTCACGATCGCTGCCGTCGAAGCGGCGGAGAGCGCGCAGTAGCGATCGGAGCCGATGATCATCTCCCACGCGGCGCCATCGACGCCGATGGGAATGTCGTACGGCGACGGCGAGTCGAAGCTGTTCGGTCCGCGGCAGCTCGCCTTGATCGTCTTCGGCTTGAGGACGACGCTACGGCACGGATCGGTCACGCTTCCCGCGCCGAGGTACTTGTAGCCCTTGCTGCCGACCGGGTTACCGAGACCGATCCACTGGCCTGCAGGCAGGGTCAGCAGCTCGTACGTGCCGGCGACACCCGGCGTGAAGAACCGGAGCTGGCCGCCGATCACGGTGGGAGGCGACGAGGGCAGCGGGAACGAAGAGCTCTTCGGAATCGGCTTGTTCGTGATCTTCGCCGGGGGATGTCCCGGAGAATGCTGATTTGAAGAGGTAGGAGCGGCGGCTCCTCCAAGCGTCCTGTAGAAGGACGGAGTCTGGCAAGACAAAAAAGGAG
>VGTG01000044.1 GCA_016874795.1 Deltaproteobacteria bacterium
GAGCCGGTCGTGCCCTCCGAGGCGATCGACTCCGCGGCCGAGCTGACGCGCTCCGTGATCGAAGACCGCGGCTTGCGCTTCACCGTCTCGCTCCCGCCCGAGCCGATCCTGCTCGAAGCCGACGCGGTGCGGATCGCGCAGGTCTTCTCGAACCTCCTGAACAACGCGGCGAAGTACACGCCGAAGGGCGGCTCGGTCTGGGTCACCGGTGAGCGGCAGGGCGACGAGGCAATCGTCGTCGTGCGGGACACCGGCGTCGGGCTCGTTCCCGATCTCCTGCCGCACGTCTTCGATCTCTTCGTGCAGGGCACCGCTTCGCTCGATCGCACGACGGGCGGGCTCGGCATCGGCTTGACGCTCGTGCGCTCGCTGGTCGAGCTGCACGGAGGCCGCGTCGAGGCGCGGAGCGCGGGGGTCGGGAAGGGCAGCGAGTTCGTCGTGCGTCTTCCCGCGCTCGCCGCCGCGCGTGCCTCCCCGCGTCCGGCGGTGCCGCCGGGCACGCGACCCGGCGCTCCCGGGCCGCTTCGCATCCTGGTCGTCGAGGACAACCAGGACACCGCCGAGATGCTCGGCGCGATGTTCAAGATGAGCGGGCACGAGGTCGAGCTCGCCGCGGACGGCTTCACCGCGCTGCGGACGGCCGAGTCCTTCCGTCCCGCAGTCGTCGTGTCCGACCTCGGCCTTCCCGGAATGGACGGCTACGAGCTCGCGCGGCGCATCCGGCAACAGGAGCGCTCGGGCGACCTCGTGCTCGTCGCGCTCTCCGGCTACGGGCGCGAAGAGGACAGGCTGAAGACGCGCGAGGCCGGCTTCGACCACCACCTCGTGAAGCCCGCGGATGTCGACAAGATCCTCGGGATCGTCGCGGAGCTCGCCGCGCGCGAGGCCGACCGCCAAGGCACCGCCGTGCGGCGCACCGCCGCAGTCGTCGACCGCTGAGCCCTACAGCGGCAGGTCGAGCCGGACGCGCGTCCCGCGCCCCGGCGCGCTCGTCACGTCGAGCTTGCCACCGTGGCGGTCGACGACGCCGTGCACGATCGCCATGCCGAGCCCGGTGCCGCGCTGCTTCGTCGTGAAGAAGAGGTCCGCCATGCGAGCGGCGGTCTTCTCGTCCATGCCGACGCCGGTGTCCGCGACGGCGATCTCGACGCCGGTCGGGGTCCGCTTCGCGACGACCTTCAGCGTGCCGCCTTCGGGCCTCGCGTCGAGCGCGTTCTGCAGGAGGTTGGCGATCGCGCGGCGGATCTCCGTCGCGTCGAGTGGCAGCGGCTCGCGGACGCCGTCCAGATCGAGCTCGACGCGGACGCTCTGCGTGGCGCAGCGCTCCGCGAGCAGGGCGAGGCACTCCTGCACGAGCGGCTCGAGCGCGACGGGCTCGCGGCGGAGCTCGCGCTGGCTCCCGAACGCGAGGATGTCGCCGACGAGACCCGCGAGATGGTCGATCGTGCGCTCCATCTTCCCGGTCACGTCGGTGCCCGCCTCGTCGCCGAGCTGCTGCAGGCGCTCGGACAGGAGGTAGAGCTGGAGCTTCAGCCCGTTCAGCGGGTTGTTGAGATCATGCGCGACCTGCGTCGCGACGCGGCCGAGGGCCGCGAGCGCGTCGTTCCCGAGCTGTGAGAGCGCCTGCGCGTTCTTCAGCGCGACGGCCGCCTGTCCCGCGAAGAGCGCCAGCGTCTCGAGGTCGTCGTCCGTCGGTGCGACCGTGGTGCGCGCTTCCGCGACGAGCGCGCCGTGCGAGACGCCTTCGACGAGAAGCGGCGCTGCGAGGACGTCACGATTCTCCTCGCGAAGCCGGAGCGGCTCGGTCGCGTCGACCGCGCGCCGCGCCGCGGACTGCACCGCGGATTGCACGGCGCTCGGCGCGGAGGCCGGAAGACCGCCGATCCCGACGCTCGCACGTTGCACGAGGTTCCCCGCTTGCGTCAGGAAGACGTGCACGTGGCCGCTCTCGGTCGCCTCGAGCGTCGCCTGTGCGACGGCGCGGAGCGTCCGCTCGATCGCGCTCGACGAAGCGAGCGTCTCGCCAAGGCTCCGGAGCAGCGTCCGATCGCGCGCCCAGCGGCGCGCCGCGATCGCGCGATCGAGCTTCCGCTGCAGCTCCGGCGTGTCGAAGGGCTTCGTCACGTAGTCGAACGCGCCCCAGCGGATCGCCTGGACGGCCGTGTCGATCGAGCCGTGCGCCGTCATGATGAGAATCGGAAGCCGCGGCTGGAGCGTCAGCGCCGCGCGCGCGAGCGAGATGCCGTCCATCGTCTCCATGCGGAGATCGAAGATCGCGACGTCGAACGGACGCCGCGAGAGCTCGTCGAGCGCCGCCGCAGGATCGCCGCACGCTGTGACCTCGAAGCCCATCGCGTCGAGGCGCATCGCCAGGACCTCGAGGATCGCTGCGTCGTCGTCGACGGCAAGGAGCTGGTGACGGCTCAAGGCGCGACCTCCGGCCCGAGGTCGACCTCGCGCAGCCGGTCGATGGCCGCCTCGAGCGATCGCAGGCGGTCGACGTCGGTCGCGAGCTTCGCGCCCTGGACCTGGCAGCTCGCGAGGTTGCGCAGCGCGGAACGCCACGCCTCCGCCTCCGCGATGCGCGGGTTTCCCGACTTGCCGTACTTCGCGATCAGCCGCTCGAAGTTGATCAGCGCGAGGCGGTAGTCGCGAAGCGGGCTCCTCGGAGCGAGCTGCAGCATCGCCATGCCCCAGCGCGCGTCGAACGCGGCGGGATCGTCGGGATGCTCGCGGAGCACGTCGAGATAGAGGTCGCGCGCTTTCTCCGGCTTCCCGTCGGCGGCCAGCTGCTGCGCGCGGAGGACGAGCGTCTGCGACCCGGTCGGATGAGGCGGTCCCGAAGGTCGCTTCGCGGCGCAGCCCGCGAGCAGCGCGAGCAGCGCGAGCGACGCGAGCGGGAGGAGAAGCACTACCCCGGCGCGCTTCACTTCGACTCCCCCGGCGGCAGCCGGACGGTGAACTGCGTCCCGTGGCCCGGCTCCGACTCGCCGGTGACGGTTCCGCCATGGGCCTCGACGATGCTCTTGACGATCGCGAGACCGAGGCCCGAGCCGCCCTTCGCGCCCGGCGCCTGCCAGTACCGATCGAACACGTGCGCCAGCGCTTCGGGGGGAATGCCCGGCCCGGCGTCGTGCACGGCGATCTCGATCGCGCCGTTCTCGCGGAGGACGCGCACGCCGACGCGGCCGCCCTCGCTGCTGTGCTGGATCGCGTTCCCGACGAGGTTCACGAAGATCTGCGTGAGCTGCTCGTCGTCTCCGTCGACGACGACCTTCGTGCCGGCAGCCGCTTCGAGCACGAGACCGCGCGCCTCGGCCTGCGGGCGGAGGCCGTCGACCGCTTCGCGCATCACCGTCGCGAGACCGACCGGACGACGCTCGATGTTCTGCAGCTTGGCGCGCAGGCGCGAGATCGAGAGGATCCGGTCGACGAGCCGCAGGAGGCGCTCGCAGCTCGAAGCGATGATCCCGAGAAGGCGCTCCTGCTTCGGCTCGATCGGTCCCGCGAGGCCGTCGCGCAGGAGGCTCGTCGCCTCGCGCACGGCGGTGAGCGGCGAGCGGAACTCGTGCGAGACGTGCGCGAAGAACTCCTCCTTCGAGTGGTCGATCTCCTTCAAGCGCTCGGCCATGCTCTGGAACGCGACCGCGACTTCGCCGATCTCGTCGCGGCGCCGGATCGGCAGCGTTCCGGCGAACGTGCCGTCGGCGATCTGGCCGGCCGCGAGCGACAAGCGGCGCAGGTCGCGCGTCAATCGGATCGCGAGCCAGCCCGAGCTCACGAGCGCTGCCAGGACGCCCGCGCAGAGCCCGAACAGCACAGCGTTCCACGTGCGTCGCTCGAGCCTCGCGGATTCGGTCTTGACGCGATCGAGCGTCGCGTACGTCTTCTCCCGGAACCGCTCGAGAGCGCGCGACACCGCGGCTCCGGCCTCCGCGGAGGCGTCGGTCCCGAACGCGTCCACGTAGGCGAGGAAGGCCGTCGTGACCACGCGGTGGATGGGGGCCTCGCCCTTGGAGAGACGCGCCCCGAGGAGCCGGAGATCGTCGTCGAACTCGCCGGCGAGCTTTCCCCAGGCGCGGAGGTAGCCCGGGTCGCGGTCCAGGAGCGCGAACTTCCTTTCGTATCCGAGCAGGTCCCGCATCCGCCGCGCCAGGGAGGCCTCGAGACGGATCGCGGGCACCGAGTCCTCCGCGATCGTCTGGTTGACGCGCACGAGGCGCTCGACCGCGAGCAGGCTCCAGACCGCGATCGCCGTCAGGGCGACGATGCAGAGCGAGTTCGCGAGGAACAGCTTGGTCGAGAGACGCGTCAACCCTCCGCTCCCCGGTCGCCTCTATACCATGGCTTCGCGGCCGAGGCGGCCCCGGCGGGTCTCGACGCGGCCCGGCGCAAGGAGTCTAATGGCTCCGGTACCGGTCGCGGGGCCGGTGAGACCGGGGAGAAGCCGATGAAGCCGAGTACACGCTTCCGGAGAGCATCCGCACTCGCCCTTGCTCTCGTCGCGGCTGCAATGCTGTCGGCCGTAGCAACGGCGGCCTTTGCGATGGAGCCGGCGGGAGTCGCCGAGCCGGACGGCGGCACGACCAGCGAAGTGCAGCCCGTCACGGCGAAAGCGTCTGCCATCTCGTTCGGCGCGTGCCATTTCCAGGACACGCCGCCGCACGACCCGCACCGCCGGCTCGAATGCGCGCCGGGCGAGGTCGTGGTCGCCGTGTACGAGCAGGGCGTGCGCTGCTGCTCTCTCGAATTGCGCTGAGCGGTCGCTGAGGTCGCGATAGACGGTCGCCGGCTACGCGGCGCACGCGGCCGCGCGGCGCGAGATGCCGATCGTGCGGCGCGCCTGCCGGACCGGATTCCGGTCGTGGCCGTTCGTGCAGTAGCCGAGCGAGATTCCCGTCTCGGGATCGGCCCACGCGATCTGCCCGCCGGCGCCGTTGTGACCGAAGCTCGCCGGCGAGTTCGAATGGCCGAAGCCGCGGAAGTTCCGGTCGTCGTCGCCCGCGATGATCAAGCCGAGCGAGCGGTTCGCACGCTTCCCGAAGACGAGGTCGGTGAGATCGCCGGAGCGGATCTCGCGCGCCATGCGAATCGTCTCGGGCTTCCAGATCTCCGGCCCACCGAGAGCGCGACCGCCGTTCAGCAGCGCCTGATAGAAGAGGGCGAGCTCCGCCGCGGTCATCGTCCCGCCGCCGCCGGGAATGCCCGACTCGCGCACCTCGGCGCGGTTGAAGTGCGTCAGCGCTTCCTCGGTGACTTCCGTGAGCGGCGGCGGTGCCATGCCGAGCGCCTGGAAGTCCGCGTCGGTCATCGGATTCCCGACGTGCACGATGTCCGCGAGGCGGCCGTGCAGACGGCGCGGTAGCCCGACCCACATGTCGTCGAGCCCGAGCGGCTCGGCGATCCGCTTCCGCACGAAGTCCCAGTACGTCAAGCCAGAGAGCCGCTCGACGATCTCGCCGACGACGTACATGCTCGACGACGGGTGGTAGACGAACATCGACCCCGGCTCCCAGTTGAGCCGCCAGCGCGCGTAGTGCTGGAGGCGTTTCTTCGGGTCGAGGAAGTCGACGGGCGGGAAGGGCGCCATCGGGAAGCCCGCCGTGTGCGTCATGAGCTGCTCGACGGTGACGACGTCCTTGCCGTTCGTGCCGAACTCGGGAACGTACTCGACGACGCGCTTTTTCGGGTCGAGCTTTCCCTCCTGGATCATCAGCCACGCGGCGGCCGACGTGATGCCCTTCGTGCTCGAGAAGACGCAGTAGAGCGTGTCGTTCGTCGCGTCGGCCTCGCGTCCCTCGAACGTCGCGCGACCGAACGTGCGCATCGCGGCGATTTTGCCGTTCCGCGCGATCGCGATCTGTGCGGACGGGAGAAGGCCCTCGCGGACCTCCTTCTCGGCGCGGTCGAGGAGGGCCGCGAGCTTCGTCGGGTCGATCCCGACGCTCTCCGGCGATTCGGCGATGAGCTTTTTGTCGAGCATGGTCGGCAGCCTACTTCCCCGCGAGGGATTGTGGAAATCGAGCGACCGGCACTCCGGCCCTGGGCCGCGTCGGGTCGCTGATCGGATAGCTCTCGCCTCTGTCTTGGATTGTCATGATCATCCAAGACAGAATCTCGGTTTGTCGCGGCCGCCTGTGCGGGAAATGAGATCGTCCCGGCGGCGGGCTGGCTACCCCTGCACGCTCGGGCGCTGCTTGAACGCCCCGTACCAGCGGTGGAGGTTCTGGAACGTCGGGTCGAGGTCGACGCCCGCGAACTCGCCGAACTGGAGCGCCGCGACGAGCGTGCAGTCGGCGATCGTCGGCCGGTCGCCCGCCGCGAACGGCTTCGAGCCGATCGACTTCTCGAGCGCGCCGAGCGCGTTCGCGAGGCGCGTGCGGGCGTTCGCCGCCGCCTCGGCGGACTGCTTCACGCGGCCCGCGAAGAACGGCGACGTGTTCTGGAAGATCGTACCGACCGAGGTGAGGACGCCGATGTCGGCGATGCGCTCGACCTCGCGCGTGCGCGCGCGCTCCATCGGCGACCCGCCGATCATCGAGGGCGTCGGATGGAGCTCCTCGAGGTACTCGATGATCGCGAGCGACTCGGTCAAGCACGACCCATCGTCGAGCTCGAGCACGGGCAGGCCGCCGAGCGGGTTCTTCCGGAGGAACTCCTCCGTTCGGTTCGCGCCCTGCGTGATGTCGACCTCCTGGCAAGGGACGTCCAGTCCCTTCTCCTTCAGGTAGACGAGTAGCTTCTTCGGGTTCGGAGCCAACGAGAAGACGTAGAGCTTCATGAGGTTCCCCCGGGAATGGGGTTTGTCTCCCTCTTGTCTCAACCGGGAAGCTGAAGCACGCGCTCGACCCAGAAATCGCGGAAGCGAGCGGCGTCGACCGCGGTCGCGGTGTGCATCGTGCGCGCCCCGGAAGCGCCGGACGGTCGTTCGAACGTGCGGAAGGTCCCGTCCGCCATTGCCGGCTCGATCGCGAGATCCTCGAACGTGCAGAAGCTCTCGTCCGAGACGCACGCGAGAGCCAGCGGGTCGTGCAGGAAGGCGACGTTCTCCTCGCCGATCGTCGCGCCGAGGCTGCCGAAGATCCGCCGCTGCGTCGGCGTCCACATGCGGATCGAGCGGGCGAGCGCCTTGTGGATCGGCTTCCGGCTCGCTTCGAGCCGTGCGAGGTCCTCCGGACGGAGCCAGACCTGCAGCGTGACGTCGCCCGTCACGAGCCGCGTCGGCACGTCGGTGCGCAGCACGCGGAGGCTCGCCTCGGGATCGGAGCAGAGGTTGTAGTCGACGCCGGGCTGGAAGACGAAATCGTGGTAGCGGATCCCGCGCACGTGGCCGCCCATGATCGTGAGCTTCTCGATGCGGGAAGCGAGCGAAGGATCCTTCTCCAGCACGGCGGCGACGTTCGTCATCGGGCCGACCGCGACGATCTCGAGGTCGTCCTCGCTGCGCAGGAGCCGCGCGATCGCGTCCGTCGCGGGCTCCTCCTCGACGCGCGGCCTGTCTTCCGGCCTGAGGATCCCTTCGCCTTCCTCGCCGGTCCACGCGAACTTCGAGCCCGCCGTGGACGGCCTCACGACGCCCGCGTACACCGGCACGTCTTCGCGGCCCGCGAGCTCGAGGATCTTCTTCGCGATCTTCGCGCGGTGCCGCGTGTCGGCGCTCACCGTCGTGACGGCGGCGAGCTCGATGTCCGGCATCGCGAGGGCGAGCGCGAGGCAGAGCGCGTCGTCGACGTCGCTCCCCATGTCGGTGTCCAGGAGGATCCGGTGCTTCACGCGAGCGCGACCTTCCGCGGATCGTCCGGCGGATCGAGCACGAGCCGCTCCGCGGCCCGGATCGCGGCGAGGGAAGCGGCGACGCTCTCGACGGCGGCGACTCGCGCCGCACCGATCGTCCGGCGCATCATCTCCAGGCCCGCGTAGCGCGCGACGTCGGCGAAGCCCACCGCTTCGCCGGCGGAGCCGCCGCTCGAAGAGGCGCGATGGGCGTCCCAGACGCGAGCGGCGCGTGCGGCGATCGAAGCGCCGTCTCTCCCGGTTGCGAGCGCGCCGAGCCAGTCGTGCGCGAGGAGCGTGCCGACGTCGAAGGCCGGATCGCCGACGTGCGCGATCTCCGCGTCGAGGAGCTTTGGTCCGCCCGGCGCGAGAAGCACGTTCCCCGCCTGGACGTCGCCGTGCACCAGCGCGCCCTGCGGCTCGAGATAGCGCTCGTACGCGCGCGCCGCGATCTCCCCGACGCGACCTTCCCGACGCAGCTCCGAAGCGCGGCGCGCGACCTCGTCCGCAAGCGGGAAGTCGTTCTCTGCATACGGAAGGACGAAGATGTGATCGCCGTGGAGACGCCGGATGTCGTCGTTCCGGAACCGAGCATTCAAGGAAGCGTCATCGCGCGTGGCCGCGTGCACGCGGCCGAGGAAGTCGGCGAGCGTCACGAGCCCCGCCTCGAGGCCCTCGACGGCCTCGGCTGCCGCGACGCCCTCGACCGGGGCGCCGCGCAGCAGCGCCGCGTCGAGCCGCTCGGCGCCGCCGAGATCCTCGAGCACGAGGAGGCGGCGCTTTTCGTCGAAGTGCAGGATCGCGGGACAGACGTTCGCCGGATCGACGCGCTGCGCGATCTCGAACCAGCGGTGCTCGAAGACGATCCGCTCGGTGCTCGTTTCGTACTGCGGGAAGCGCGCGAGCGCCGGGCGCGCGTGCTTCACCACGACGCTCCGCCCGGAGCGCCGCGAGCGGACGCGCCAGACCCAGTTGATGTTGCCGTCGCCGGCGAGCTCGATCCCGGGTGCTTCGTCGTCGAGGAGGCCGTGCTCGGTGAGCAGGCGGCCCAGGTCGAATTCCGGCGCCGCGCTCCCCCTTTCGTCCGTCTCCACCGCGCTCCCTTAGGGAGCCACTGCGCTCCGAGCAAACCCTGTCCCGGACGAGTTGACCGACCGCCAGGAGCCAAATAGCCTGCATGCCAGTGCCGGATCGCTTCGGGAACGGCGCGGCGCGCGGCGATGAAGATCCTCTCGCCGAGCTGCGCGAGATCTTCGATTCGCTGCGCGCGCGTCTCGGCGGAGGCGGCGGCCAGGGCGGAAGTGGCGGCAAGGGCACCAGCCTCTCCCCTTGGCCGTTTCTCGCGATCGGGATCGCGCTCTGGCTCGCGACCGGGATCTTCATCATCGGGCCCGACGAGCGCGGCATCGTGCTCCGCTTCGGGCGCGTCGTGCGCGAGGTCGGTCCGGGGCCGAGCTACCACCTCCCGTGGCCGATCGAGGCGGTGCTGAAGCCGTCGGTCACGCAGATCCGCAAGGAGGAGTTCGGCTTTCGCACCGTCGAGGTCGGCCCGCCCGCGCGATACCAGCCCGTCGACGCCGAGGCGCTGATGCTCACGGGCGACGAGAACATCGTGAAGCTGGAGTTCATCGTCCAGTACCGCGTGAAGCCCGAGCCTGAAGCGGCAAGCGAGTTCCTCTTCAACCTGCGCGATCCGCGCACGACGCTGCGGGTCGTCTCCGAGGCGGCGATGCGCCAGGTCGTCGGCAGCAACAACATCGACGCGGCTCTCACCGACGAGCGCGAGCGGATCCAGAGCGAAGCCCAGAAAGTCCTCCAGGCGACGCTCGATGGCTACGGGAGCGGCATCCAGATCGAGGCCGTGCAGCTCCAGGACGTATCGCCGCCCGATCAGGTGTCCGACGCCTTCAAGGACGTGATCAGCGCCCAGCAGGACAAGGAGCGCATGATCAACGAGGCGTGGGGTTACGCGAACGACGTCGTCCCTGTGGCGCGCGGCCGCGCCGCGCAGCTCGTGAACGAGGCGGACGGGTACCAGCAGTCGCAGATCGAGCGGGCCACGGGTGCTGCCGCTCGTTTCGCCGCACTCCACGAGGAGTATGCCAAGGCCCCGGACGTGACGCGGACGCGCCTCTACCTCGAGACGATGGAAGAGATCCTTCCCCGGGTCGACAAGGTGCTGATCGACGAGTCGGCGGGCGACGTCGTGCCCTACCTTCCGCTCGATCGCCCTGCACGCGCAACCGCCGATGCGAGCGCCCCGAGCGCGGCATCCGGACAAGCGCCGTAGATGGACAAGCGCTGGGTAGCGATGCTGGGCGGGCTGGGCGGGCTCTTCCTCGTCTGGAACCTCGCCACCTTCACCGTCCCGCAGTGGGAGCAGGCGATCGTGCTGCAGCTCGGCGATCCCGTGCGCACGATCCGCGAGCCGGGGCTCTACTGGAAGATCCCGTTCGTCCAGAGCGTGATCTACTTCGACAACCGTCTCCTCGACTACGACGCGACGCCGAAGGAGCTCCTCACGCGCGACAAGCAGCAGCTCGTCGTCGACAACTACACCCGCTGGCGCATCGTCGATCCGCTCCAGTTCTACCGCGCCGTCCGCGACGAGGCAGGCGCGCAGTCGCGCCTCGACGACATCGTCTACTCGAACCTGCGCGAGAACTTCGGCCGCCAGACTCTGCGAGAGATCGTCAGCGCGAAGCGCGCCGAGCTGATGCGCGAGATCGCCCGGAAGAGCGACGAGAAGGCCCGCGAGTACGGCATCGAGGTGGTGGACGTCCGCATCAAGCGCGCGGACCTCCCCGAGAAGAACGAGCAGAACGTCTTCAACCGGATGCGCACGGAGCGCGAGCGGCTCGCGAAGAAGTTCCGCGCCGAAGGCGACGAGGAAGCCCGCAAGATCCGCTCCGAGTCGGACAAGCAGGTGCGGATCCTCACGGCTGGTGCGGAGAAGCAGGCCGAGATCCTGCGCGGCCGCGGCGACGCCGAAGCGGTGCGCATCTTCGCCGAGGCGTACGCGCTCGACCAGGAGCTCTTCGAGCTCGTGCGGACGCTCGAGGCGTACCGGAAGGCGATTCCGGACAGCACCACGGTGGTGCTCTCCCCGGACGGAGATTTCTTCCGTCTCCTGAAGGAGCTCCCGGACCGCGAGGCGAAGTGAGCCGGCTCGTCCTGCTGCTCCTGGCCGCCGTCGCGATCTGGTGGCTCCTTCGCCGCGCCCAGTCCGGTGTCGGACGGGGGCATCCGGGGCGAGCCCAGAGCGCGGATCGCGCGCCGGCGGGCTTCGATCCGTACCGCGTGCTCGGGATCGAGCGCGGTGCCTCGCCGGGCGAGATCCGCCGCGCCTACCGGCAGCAGCTCCTTCACTATCATCCCGATCGCGTCGCCGAGCTCGGGGAGGAGCTTCGCCAGGTGGCGCACCGCCGCACGCTCGAGATCCAGCGCGCCTACGATTTGCTGAAGGCTTCGTGAGCGCGGCGCCACGATTCACGCGGGGCGGTGTGCGAGAACGACCGCCGGTTCGTACGACGCACGGCGAGCCGCCGCCAAGGAGGCGCAGATGAACTTCGGTGTCATGTTCGTGAACGTCGGGCCGCTGGGCGAGCCGGATACGTTCAAGCTCCTCGCGCAGACGGCGGAGAAGGCCGGCTTCGAGTCGCTCTGGACGGTCGAGCACTCCGTCGTGCCGGTCGGCTACACGTCGACCTATCCCTACGATCCGAGCGGCAAGATGCCGCTGCCGGACGACATGGCGCTCCTCGATCCGGTCCTGCCGCTCGTCTACGCGGCCGCGGTCACCGAGAAGATTCGTCTCGGGACCGGCATCCTGATCCTGCCGCAGCGCCACCCGATCTACGTCGCGAAGGAGTTCGCGACTCTCGACATGCTCTCGAAGGGCCGCGCGATCCTCGGCATCGGGGTCGGGTGGCTCGAGGAGGAGTTCGACGCGCTCGGGCTTCCGTTCGAGGACCGCGCTTCGCGCACGCGCGAGAGCGTCGCGGCGCTGCGCGCGCTGTGGAGCCCCGGGCCGCAGTCGTTCGACGGCAAGTTCTATCGCTGGAAGCCGATCGAATCGAACCCGAAGCCCGTGCAGAAGAAGGGCATCCCGATCGTCGTCGGCGGACACACCGAGATCGCCGCACGTCGCGCTGCGCGCTACGGCGACGGCTTCTTCCCCGGTACCGACGCGACGAGGCTGAAGGAGCTCCTCGCGATCGTGCGCGACGAGTGCGCGAAGATCGGACGCGACCCCTCCGAGATCGAGGTCACCTGCATGGGCGGCGGCACGGACCTCGATTCCTATCGCCGTCTTCGCGACGCGGGCGCGCATCGCGTCACGATTCCGCCGCCGGGCTTCGATCCCGACTCGATCCGCTCCGGCCTCGAGGAGCTCGCCGAGAAGGTCATAGCGAAGCTCGATTGACGGACCTCATTTAATTCGGGGGCGGCTTCTCGCATCGACTCGGCGCGCGTGGAATCGTGCGCCGTGGCGAACCGAAGCGGGCTCTGGCCGGTCGAACCGGGCCGGCAGGCGCGCTCGTCCGGAGAGGGGGCTTTGGGCACGGTCGATCGTCTGCAGGAGCGGGGAGCGCGCGCGCGATCGGCACGTCATCAGGCACTCCTCGACGCGCCCGCGCGTTTCGCGCAGCTCCTCGATCGCACGCACGACGGAATCGCGTGGATCGACTCCGCCGGACGGATCGACGCGTGGAACGAGCCCTTCGAGTCGCTGGTCCAGCGCGGCGAGCTGCTGCGTGGCGCGGCGTTCGGAAGCATCGTCGAGAACGACGGTCGCCTCCTTCTCGAGGCCGCGATCGCGCGCATCCTCGCGGGCCGGACGCTCGAGGAGACGGTGATCGCGGCGGCGGGCCACAACGAGATCGAGATCCAGCTCGGGCCCGTCGCTGGCACGGGCGGAGGCATCGAGGGCGCGTCCGCGGTCGTACGCAGCGTGACGACGTGCGCGCCGGAGAGCCGCGCGGCGCTCGCGGCCGAGGCACGTCTCCGGGTCGCGCTCGAGGCCGCGCACCTCGGGGTCTGGCGCTGGGACCTCGCCTCCGAGCGCCTCGAATGGTCGACGGAAGCCGGGGCGCTCGTCGGCGGGAGCGTCCGCTCCTCCGAGGGCGGTCTGCGCGACGTCCTCGAGTGGATCCACCCGGCCGATCGCCACATGCTGGCGCACCAGGTCGGCCAGACGCTCGAAGGGACGGGCGCGTTCCGCGTCGAGGTGCGGAGCAACCCACCCGAAGGCGAGCCGCGCTGGCTCGAGGTCGTCGGACGCGCACAGCGCGACGCGAGCGGCGCCGTCACGGAGCTGACGGGAGCGCTCGTCGACATCGACGTCCGCAAGCGCGCCGAGATCGCCTACGAGCGAGCGCTCGAGCGCGAGCAGACCGCGCGTGCGGAGGCGGAGCGCGCGAGCAAGGCGAAGGACGAGTTCCTCTCGGTGCTCTCGCACGAGCTCCGGACACCGCTCCACACGATCACGCTGTCCCTCGACGTGCTCGACGACGAGGAGCAGCTCGACGGCCCGAGCGCGCGCACCGCGATCGACGTGATCCGCCGCAGCAGCGAGATGCAGACGCGACTCGTGCAGGACCTCCTCGACTTGACGCGGAGCCTGGTCGGACGCCTCCGGATCGAGCGGCGTCCGGTGAGCATCCGCCCGCTCCTCGGTCTCGCCGTCGTCTCGGCGCGCGCGGCCGCCGTCGAGAAGCGGCTGACGATCCGGCTGCACGCGGTGCGCGGCCTCGGCCGCGTGTCGGGCGATCCGGAGCGGCTGACGCAGGTGTTCGGCAACCTGCTTTCGAACGCCGTCAAGTTCTCGCCGAGGAACGGCGAGATCGACGTCGAGGCGACGCGCCGTGGGTCCTCGATCGTCATCTGCGTGCGGGACCGGGGTGAGGGCATCGCGCGCGAGGACCTCGGGTACGTCTTCGACCGCTTCTGGACCGCGGACTCGTCGACGACGCGACGACACGGCGGCCTCGGGCTCGGCCTCGCCATCGCGAAGCAGATCATCGACCAGCACGCCGGCACGATCGCCGTCGAGAGCGCCGGGCCGGGGCAGGGCGCGACGTTCACCGTGCGTCTGACGGGCTTGCCGCCCTGACCGCGTCGACGGGGCCGACCGGACCGACGGGCTCCAGCGCGACGTCGTGCGCCGTCCGCCGCGACTCGATCGCGACTTCCGCGGAGCGTCGCGCGTAGCCGGGCGCGAGAGCGCGGACCTCGTAGGTCCCGTGCGGGACGTTCTCGACGACGTACCGGCCGTCGCCTCCCGTCGAGCTGCGCGCGGCGACGTCCGCGCCCTTCGCGCGTGGGTACACGGACACGAACGCTCCGGGGAGCGGCTGCCCCGTCACCGCGTCGCGTACGGTGCCGTGGAGCCCGCCGCGCTCGGCGGAGGCCGAGCGGTCCTCACCCGATTCTCGTTTGCCCGAGAGCGTGACGAATTGTCCGCCCGTCGCGAGCGGCAGCGAGATCCGCAAGCCGCGGCCCGGCGGCCCCTTCGCCGGTGGCACGCGTTCGAGATCCGAGACGCCGCGTTTCGCGGAGATCGTGTAGGCCCCGTGCGGCAGGCTCCGGAGCTCGAACCAGCCGTGCGCGTCCGTGATCGCGACGAGAGCCGGCATCCCCGCGCCGTCGAGTCGCAGGGCCGCGCCCCCGATCGGCGCGCCGTCCGCGTCGCGCAGCACGCCTGCGACGTAGAGACGCTCCGCAGGCGTGCTCTCGCTTCGCTGCCACGCCGCGAGCTCGGCGGCGAGAGCGCTCACGACGTCCGGTTCCTCCGCGGCGATGTCGGTCGACTCGTGCGGATCCTCCTCGATGCGATAGAGCGTGCGCGAGCCGTCGGGCTGCTCGACGAGGCGGCGGTCGGCCGTGCGGATCCACGCGCCGCGCTGGCTCCCGGCGACGTGGGTGCGGCCCAACGGCGCACCCGTCTCGAGCGTGCGCCGAAGCGACGTGCCGTGCCGGTCCGGAGGCGCGTCCACGCCCGCGTAGTCGAGGATCGTCGCGTAGAGGTCCTCCGTCGTGACGAGACTCTCGTTCTTCTCGCCCTGTGGGATCATGCCCGGCCAGGAGAAAACGATCGGCGTGCGAAAGCCGAGCTCGCTCAACGTTCCCTTCGAGCTGCGGGAGCCGCGATCGTAGAGGTCCCACCCGACGTTCCATCCGTTGTCGGCCGCGTACACGACGAGCGTCTTCCCGAGGAGATCGTGCTCGGCGAGCGCGTCCATCACCTCTCCGACGACCTGGTCGAGCCAGAGGATGTTCGCGTAGTAGTCGACGGTCTCCGGCGGCAGGTCGCGTCCCTCGAACGGTGCGCGAAGCTCGTCGGGCGCGTCGAACGGCGTATGCGGGAGCTTCGGCGCAAGCCAGGCGAGGAACGGTCGGTCGCCGACCTCGTCGAGGAAGTCCTCGAACGCGCCGATGCCGGCGCGGCCGAAGTCGTCTCCCTTCACGTTCGGCGGCACCTTCGCGATGTCGGCCATGCCCTCGTCGAAGCCGGCGGCCGTGTAGGTGCCCTCCCACATCTTGCCGCCCTCGAACGACACGTAGTCGCGGCGGCGCAGCTCGCGCGGCAGCGTGCGGATGTGCGCGACGCCGCCGCCGCGTCGCGGAAGCGGCGCACCGAGCTCGCCGGCGACCGCGTTCGAGGTGTCGTGCCAGCGCTTCGACGTGATGCCGCCGAGGTACGTTCGATGCGACGGCAGGCAGACGCTCGCCGTGTTGAAGCCGTGCGTGAACACGGTGCCGCCCTCGGCGAGCGCGTCGAGGTTCGGCGTCTGCACGACGTCGTGATCCATGAACCCGTAGTCGGTCCACGCCTGGTCGTCGGCGAGGATCAACACGACGTTCGGCGTCGCCGGCCACGAGGGCGGAGCCGGGGTCGAGCGGCAGCCGGCGATCGGAGCGAAGGAGGCGAGGAGGCCCGCGACGGCCAGGAGCGTTCCTCGAGGAGCGGCGCGCGGTCCTTTCACGAGCCCTCGGCGGCTGCCACGAGCGGCGAATCCGCACCAGGCGCGGCGAGGCGAGGCGAGGCGCATTCCGTCGCCGCGACGATCGTTTGCGTCTCGGGTGCGGAGGGGGCTACGCGGAGACGGGGATGACGCGGGAGGAGAAGGAGCGGGGCGAGCTTCGTTCGGCCGCGGCACGAAGGGCGCGCGTCGCCGTCGCGGTGCCCGTGCTGCGCGGAGTCGAGGCCCGGGAGCTTCTCGCGACGCTCCAGAGCGTGCTCGATCAGACCGCGCCCGACGTCGAGATCGACGTCCTCGTCGCGGCCGACGCCGGCGGCGAGGTCCTCGCGAGTCGTCCTGCGGACGATCGGGTCCGCTGCCATGCGAGCTCCGAGACGACTCTCGGGGGGCTCCTGAACGACGCTCTCTCGGGCGCGGAAGCGGATTGGATCCGCTGCCTTCCTCCGGGCGATCGTCTCGCGCCGACCGCGCTCGCGCAGGAGCTCGCTCGCATCGAAGAGCGAGCGGACGTCGCCGCGATCCTGTCGCGCTTCGAGGTGGTCGATCCCGAAGGCGCGCCGATCGCGACGCCGGATGCGCTCGCGCACGCGCAGCGTCGAATCGCCGCGGGGGACACGCTTCTCGCGGACCTCGTCGAGGAGAATCCGTTCCCGCTCGGAACGGCGCTCCTCCGGCGCGAAGACGTGCTCGAGATCGGCGGCTTCGACGCGACCTTCGCGGCACGTCCGGAGCACGATCTCTGGCTGCGCCTCGTCGCGGCGCGCGCGGTCGACGTGCTCGAGGCACCGCTCTTGCGTCTCCGCTGGCCGCGCATCCGAGCGGTCGAAGAGGCCGTCGACCACGCCGAGCACGCGCGCGCCCTCGTGCGGTCGCTTCGCGGCGAAGGCATCGAGGAGCTCGTCCGCTCGCTCGGCGGCGGGGAGCGAGACGATCGTGCGCATCAGGCGATCGCGCGTGCGGAGCTCGCGCGGCGTTTCGCGCGGACGGAGTTGCCGGCGCTGCGGCCGATCGTGCAGCGGCTCGTGCGCGAGTCGCGCGCCGCGGGAGCGGCGTTTCCCGCGGACGAGCCGTTTGCCGCGATCGGAACGCTCCTGCCGGAGCTCGCTCGGCCCGGGGCATGGTTCGAGGACGTCGCCGGAGCGGTGCGCGACGTACCCGTCTCGACCGCTTCGCCGTCGGGCGCGTCGTCGAGCGGAGGCTTCCCGCCGCGCGTGCGCTTCGCGATCGCGACGCGCTCGCACGAAGACCTGGTGCGGGTCGCCCAGTTCCTCGAGGAAACGGATCTTCGCGCGGACGGGATCGACCTCGTCGTCGTGCACGCGCGTTCGCGCGAGGACGAAGCGGCCTTGCCGGAGGTCGCGGCATCGCTCGAGATCCTGCGCCACGAGGGCTCGACGGCGGAGATCCGGGCCGTGCTCGGGCACGCGGAGATCGTGCTGCTCGTCGCGGACGAATCTCATCCGGCAACGGCGGTCGCCCGCTCTCTCGGCATCGCGGTGCGATCGGCGTGGCCCGACGCGACGAGCGGATCGGACCGCGCGGCGCTCGTGCGCGCGCTTCTTCGCGAGGCGGTGGTCCGCAGCGCGGCGCACGCGAGCGCGCGCACTCTCTCTTCGCACGTGGCGGAGAGCGCGCGTGCCGCGCAGGCCGCCGAGGAGAAGGCGCTCGGCACGCTCCTCGGCGCGATCGGAGAGGCCGCCGCCGCTCCGGCGCGCGGCTTCGTACGTCCGGGAGAGGATCTCGCCGCGCGTCTCGGAGAAGCGCGACGCGACTCCGAAGCGTTGCAGCGTCTCGCCGGCACGGCGGCGTCGACGGCGGAGCGGACGCTCGACAAGCTCCGCTTCGGCGCGCGCCTTCGCGCGGCTCTCGCGGGTCGCTCGCCTGCGACGGCCGCGGAGAACGGCGCGCCGATCGTTTCGCTCGACGCCGCCGCGGCGGAGCGCTTCCTCGCGGGCGTCGCCGCCAAGCCCGAGGCGACGCTCTGGGTCGTGTACACGACGGACCCCTACTCGGAGACGCACGGTCAGCGCTCGACCTGGCTCGCGCGCGAGCTCCTCGCGCGCGGCCACGACGTCGTCTTCTGCTACTGGCGCTGGCACCTTTCCGACGCGATCCCGCCTTCGCCGAACGCGCGTGTCCTGCCGGTGCCGATCGACCAGTACTTCCGGCTGCAGAAGCCGCTGATGGATCTCGCCGCGGCGGGCCTCCGCAAGGTCTTCCTCATCGAGTTCCCGGACGCGTTCCTCTTCGAGCAGATCGACCTCGCGAACGCGCACGGCTTCGTCACCGTCTACGACTGCGTCGACGACTGGGAGGAGTTCGCACGTGCCGGGCACGCGCACTGGTACGACCCCGCCGTCGAAGCGCATCTCGCGCGCCACGCGGACGTCGTCGTCGCGACGCATCCGCGCATCGTCGAGCGCCTCGAAGCCATGGGTCGGCCATCCGGACGCGTGGTGCTCGTGCCGAACGGCGTCGACGTGAGCTCGCTCCGCAGAAGCGGCGAGTCACGAGCGCGCGAAGCCGCGCCGCGCGTCGTCGTCGGCTATTTCGGGCACTTGACGCCGGCGTGGTTCGACTGGGACCTCCTTCGCGAGACGGCTTCCGCGCGACGCGAGTGGAGCTTCGAGATCTTCGGTCCGGGCGCGCCGGAAGACCTCTCCCTCCCGTCGAACGTGTCCGTGCCCGGTCCGGTGCCGCACGCGGAGCTCGCCGAGAGGACGCGCGCCTGGAGCGTCGGCGTCGTGCCGTTCCGGCCCGGCCCGCTCGCGCGCGCCGTCGATCCGATCAAGCTCTACGAGTACCTGGCGCTCGGGCTCCCCGCGGTCGTCGTCGACATGCCGCATCTCGCCGCGGTGCCCGGCGTCACGTGCTGCGCGCGCGAGAGCTTCGCGGCTGCGATCGAACGAGCGGTCGCGAGCCCGCTCGACGCGGAAGGGATCGCTCGCTTCGTCGCAGCGAGCGGTTGGGCGAAGCGAACGGAAGCCCTTCTCGAAGCGCTCGACGGCGCCGACTCCACCGATCTCCTGAAGGCAGTGTGAGCTCCGTGGCCTCGAATCCACGGATCCTCTTCGTCTACCAGATCTGCTCGCTCGGCGGAGTCGAGAGCGTTCTGCGAAACCGCGCCGTCGGGCTCGCGCGCCTCGGTGCGCCGGCGCGGATCGCGGTGCTCGAGGATCTCGGCGGCGGCGCGACGTTCGACGGCGTCGACGGCTTCGAGGGCGTGCGCGACGAGGCGCGGCTGCGCGAGATTCTCGACTCCGGAACGGTCGACGTCGTCGCGACGATCGACACGCCGAGCGTCTACCCGGTCGTCGCGCGAAGCCGGTTTCGCGGCCGCGTCGTGACCGAGGTGCACTCGAACAACTTTGCGAACCTCGGCTACCTCGAGCGGATCGCCGACAGCGGCACGGACCTCCTGATCGTCCCGTCCGCCTTCGAGGGCGAGCTGATCCGGCGCGAGTACCCGGCCGTGACTGCGGCGAAGCTGCCGATCCGCGTCGTGCCGAACCCCGTCGACACGGAGCTGTTCCGCTTCGCTCCGCCGCACGCGCGACTTCCGTCGCCGCTGATCGCGTGGGTCGGACGGCTCGAGCCGCAGAAGAACTGGCCGCATTTCCTCGCCGTCGCCGGAGATCTCGCGCGTCGGCGGCCCGACCTCGGATTCGTCTTCGTCGGCGGGATCGCCGCGACGCAGGCCGTCAAGGATGAGTTCCGCGAGCGTGTCCGCGCGAACGACCTGATGGGACGGCTTCGTTGGGTGCCGTCGCTCGCGTTCGCGCGCATGCCGGCGCTCTACTCCGCGGTCGCCGCGAGCGGGGGATGCCTCGTCCCGACATCGAGCTTCGAGCCGTTCGGCATGACCGCGCTCGAGGCGATGGCGTGCCGCTGTCCGGTCGTCGCGGCGCGAAGCGGCGGTCTCGGGGAGCTCGTCGAGGACGGCGTGAACGGCCTCGGCTTTTCCGTCGACGACACGGAAGCCGCGGTGGGCGCGATCGTTCGCGTCCTCGACGACGGCGCGCTCCGCGCCCAGCTCGTCAACTCCGCTTCGGCGCGGATTCGCGAGCGCTTCGAGGCCCGCGCCGTCGCGCGCGGCTATCTCGAAGCGCTCGCGGCCTGAGAGCCTTCGAGCGCCGCGAGAGCGGCGCGAACCTGTTCCTCGCCGAAGGGCGAGGAGAGCACGACCGCGCTGCGGTGAAAGGCGTCGCGCGCTTCGCGGCGGCGCACGGAATCGAGCTGCGGCTCGTCGACGTAGAGGAGGAGCGCCTCCGCGAAGTAGGCGAGCTCGAAGGTCCGGGCCGCGGAAGGAAGGACGATCGCGCCAATGAGGCTCTCGAAGGCCTCGAGCGGAAGCGTGCTGACCGCCAGCCCGGGCCCGGTCTCGCGGAGCGCCTGCGCTTCGAGCTTCGCCGCCGGCGCGCGGACGTCGATCACCGCGTGTCCGAGCTCCGCGAGCACCGCCGCGACGGTCTCCGCCGGATCGGACACCGCTCCTTCGTCGCGGGCGCGCAGCACGATCGCCGGCCGGCGACCGGCGGCGTTCGCGCGGAGCCAGCGATCCACCTCGTCGCGCTGCGCGAGCGTCTGCGCGCGCGTGCCGAGTCCCGGGGGACGCCACGTCGTGTCCCACTTCTCCTCGAACTTGCTTCGGTTCTCCTCCCAGAGCGCGTCCTTCCGTGCGAGCATGTCGAAGCTCGCCTGTCCGGCGTGGTGCACGAACGTCTCCTCGGCGCATACGACGCGGTAGCCGGCGGCGCGCACGCGATGCGCGTAGTCGTCATCCTCGAACATGCCGATGCCGAAGCGCTCGTCGAGGGGCCCGATGGCGTCGATCACCTCGCGGCGCGCCGCGACGCAGTACATCGCGAGCATGGAGATCGGGTAGAGCCGCTCCGCGTGATCGCGCGCCCAGCGCGCGGCGAAGGCGTCGAGCGCTTCGCGCGCTTCGCCGTCGATCGCGAGCCCTTCCACGCGCGCTTCGTTCCAGACGCCGTCCGTCACGGGGCCGAGAAGGCCGATGCGCGGAGCCGACTCGAGCACGCGGGCGAGACGCGCGAGCCAGCCTCGCGGCACGACCGTGTCGTTGTTGAGGAGGACGACGTAGGACCCGCGAGCGAGAGCGATCGCCTGGTTGTTCGCGGCGGCGAAGCCGCGGTTCTCTTCGTTCAGCACGAGGCGCACGCGCGGCTCGCGCTCCGCGAGCTTCTGGAGCTCCGCGCGAGTCGCGTCGCTCGAAGCGTTGTCGACGACGATCACTTCGAGCTCCGGCCACGTGCGGTCCTCGAGCACCGAGGCCAGGCATCGGCGCGAGAGCTCCCAGTTGTTCCACGTGACGACGGCGACGCTCGCGAGCGGGAACGTCGCTTCGATGGCGCCGACGAGGACCTCCGCCCGCGCCTCCCACGTGTTCGCACGCGCGAAGGCCCGGCGGGCCGCGCGCTTCTCCGGACCGTCCGTGCGAAGCGCCTCCGCGACCGCGGCGGTGAACGCTTCGCCGGAGTCGACGAGGGAGACGAGCTCGCCGAGGCCGGCGTGAACCGCGAGCTCGGGTAGGCGGCTCGCGACGACGGGCTTCCCGGCCGCGAGGTACTCGTACAGCTTCACCGGATCCGTCGCCTCGATCAGCGTCGTCAAGCTAAAGGGGATGCACGCGACGTCGAATCGCGAGACGAGGGCGGGGACCGTCTCGTACGGCTGCTCGCCGAGGAACTGCACGTTCGGCTTCGCCGCGAGGTCGCCGTGCTCCGGAGCTCCCCACGTCGAGCCGACCAGGACGAAGCTCCATTCGGGATGCTTCTCGATCGCGTCGCGGAGGAGATCGAAGTCGAACCACTCGGAGATCGCGCCGACGTAGCCGATGATCGGGCGTGGGACCGTCGCGAGCGACGCGGGACAGGCGGGGTCGCCCGCCGCCTTCGCGAAGTGCTCCCAGTCGCACGCGTTCGGGATTGCGACGAGGTTTCCGGCTCGGCCCGCGACGTGCTCGCGAAGCCGCCGCGAGGTGACGACGACGAGCTCGCTCCCTTCGAGCAGAGCCTCCTCGCCCGCGAGCATGCGCGAATCGTTCGTCGAGAACGCGGCGTGGTCGTCCATGCAGTCGTAGACGATGCGCCACCGGAGCTTCGCCGCGGCGGCGCGAGCGAGCGGCGCCCAGAAGGGGAGCTGCACGACCGCGACGACCGCCGTCAGCCCGGCTTCGCGCTGGAGCGCGGCGAGCGCTTCGAGGAGCGGCGCGACGTCCTCGGGCTCGAGCGCGTCGCGGAACGGATCGCGCGGCCGAGCGCTCGCGAGCCGGATCTCGTGCACGTTCGGCGCGAGCATGGCTCCGCGTCCTTCGCCCGTCCCGTCGCGGACCGCGTCCGGATCGATCCAGAAGACGCGATGGCCGCGGCGTCCGAGCTCGCGCATGAGCTGCTGCGGGCGCTGGAAGCGGAACGACCAGGCGATGATCGGGAAGCAGACGACGTCGAAGCGGCCCGAAGGGACCTCGCTCTCGACCGCCGGCGGCTCCGGCGCGATGCGCGGCGGCGGCAGCGGCGGGCGTCCGATCAGGCGTCGCCAGAGGGTGCGGATCGGGCGCGGGAGACGCGGGCCGATCGCGTCCTCGGCTGTCTTGTAGAGACCGCGCACCCGACGGGAGCCATAACAGCCTCGGGCGCGCGTTCCACGGCGTCGCGCCGCGAGGCGGGTTTGAAAGCGCGCGGCACGGTGGATAGGACTCGCGCGATGCCGGACGATCGCCGCGTGCGCGTGACCGTCGTCGTTCCCGCCGTGGAAGGCGGTGCCGGCGCGGCGGACGCGGTCGCGAGCGCGCTCGCGCAGGGGAGCGACGTCGAGGTGATCGTCGTCCACGACGGCGGCGCGCGCGACCTCGTCGCCTCCCTCGCCGAGCGCGGCGATCCTCGCGTTCGCCTCCTCGCGCATCCCTCGCAGGGGGTCGCGCGCGCTCTCGCGCTCGGTGCCGCGGTTGCTTCCGGGGAGTGGCTCGTCGCGCTCTCTCCGCGCGAGACCCTGCTCGAGGGGGCGCTCGCGCGGCGGCTCGAAGCCGCGACGGAGGACTGTGCCGGCGTTCTCGCGCCGAGCGAGCTGGTCGGCGCTCCGGAGGACGGCTCCGTCGTATGGCCCTCGACTCTGGCGGAGGCGCTCCTTTCGCCGGTTCTGCTTCCGGGCGGCGGCGCTCTGCTGCGCACGGCCGCCGTGCGCGCGGTCGGAAGCTGGGACGCCTCGCTGCGCTTTGCGCATCATCTCGACCTCTGGCTTCGGCTTCTCGCGGAAGGCGCGCTCGTGCTCGAGTCCGCTCCGGCGGTCCGCGAGCCCTGGCGCGGACGAGAGCCGGGAGAGCGCGAGCCCGAACCGAGCCGTCTCGAGCGCGCGGTCGCGATCGGAAACGCGCTCGCGACGCTTCGTCCTCGGGATTGGTTCCCGGAGCGGAGGGGCGCTCCCGCAGAAGCCGCGCCGCCCGCGCCGCTCGACCTCGCGCGCCTCGTCGCGCGAGCGGGGCTCGACGAGCTCCTTCCGTACGCGGACGAGCTTCTCGCCGAGGCGCGCGCGGCAGGTGCCGCCCTCGATGCGGGCGATCCCGATTTCGCATGGGCAACGGCACCCGCGACGCCGCACTCTCCCTCGCGCGCGAGAGCGTCGGAAGGCGGGACGTGGCTTCGTCTCGCGCTCGAGGTCCGCTCGCTCGACCGCGGCGGGCTCGAGAGCGTCGTCGCGGACCTGGCGCTCGGGCTCGGCTCGAGCGGCATCGAGCCGGTCGTCGTGTGCACCGAGCGCGGCGGCGCGCGCGCGGACGAGCTCCGCGAAGTCGGCGTCGAGGTCGTCGTCCTTCGCGCGCGCGATCGCGCGGCGGAGCTCGGCGCTTTCCTCGAGGAGCGCGCGATCGACGTCCTCAATCCGCACTTCTCGACGCTCGGCATTCGCCCGGCGGCGGCGCGCCTCGTTCCCGTCGTTCCGACGCTGCACAACGCGTACGCGTGGGTCGGCGCGAGCTCCGTCGACGAGATGCGGGCGCTCGATCCGCTGGTCGCCGGGTACACGGCGGTCTCGCGGTACGTCGCCGACTTCTGCGCACGGCGCTTCGCGATCGCGCGGGAGCGGATCTGCGTGATCCCGAACGCGTATCGCGGAGCCGCTCCGGTCCACGGGTCCGAGCGCGGGTCCGAGCGCGGGTCCGAGGAGCTCGCCTCCGAGCGCGCAGCGGCGCGCGCGGCTCTCGGCGTCGCCGCAGACACAGAGCTCGTCCTGCAGGTGGGCCGCGTCGATGCGATCAAGTGCCAGCTCGCACTCGTCGACGCCGTGGCGGCACTCGTGCGATCGCGTCCGAGGCTCGTCGCCTGGATCGTGGGCGCGAGCGGCGACGACGCCTACCGCGCGCGCGTCGTGGAGCGGATCGACCGCGCCGGCCTGGCCGAGCGCGTCCTTCTTCTGGGGGAGCGCGCCGACGTCGACCGGCTGCTCGCCGCCGCCGACGTGCTCGCGATGCCGTCGGTGCTCGAAGGGCTCAGCCTTTCGGTGATCGAGGCCCTCGCGGCCGGCGTCCCGGCCGTGCTCACGCGTACCGGCGACGCGGGCTTCCTCCTGGGGGAGGGCGAAGGAGAGTGCGCCGGCGCCTTGCCCGGCGCTCTGATCGAGGGCCCGCGGATCGACCCCGTCTCGATCGACGGCGAGGAGCTCCTGCGGATCGCGCGCGCGAATCATCCGGCGCACGCACGGGCGCTCGCCGAAGCGCTCGCCCGCGTGCTCGACGATCTCCCGGCGATGCGTGAGCGGGCGCGGCTTCGCGGTGCGACGATGGCTCGCGATCTAGCGCCGGGCTCGATTCTCGACCGCTATGCGGACGTCTTCGCGCGTACCGCGGCCGTCTTCGCACGCCGTCGTTCCAGCGCGCGGAGTGCGGAGATCGCCACGCTCGAGGAGGCGCGCCGCCGGCGCGAGCCGTCCCTCCAAGCGCTGCGCGGGGCGCTCGCGAGCGCGAGCGAGGGGCTCGGGGCGACGCTCGAGACGATGCACCGCCACACCGAGGCCTTGCGCTCCACCGGCGCTCTCTCCTACGAGCTCGCGACGACGCGTCGCGAGCTCGAATCGACGGTCGGCGTGATGGGCCGTACCCTCGACAAGCTTCGCTTGACGAACCGGCTTCGCGAAGCGCTCCGCGCACTGGGACGAAGGAGCGGACCCCCCTAGGGCTAGCTCCGAAGCGCCGATCGACTCCGCCGCCGGCCTCGAAGCGTGCCTCGGGGTCGATCCGGCCGGGAAGATCGCGAAGAAGTGCGACCTGCTCGAGGAGGTGAAGCCCGGCAAGTTCCAGGTCGACGGCATCCGCGGTGCGATCGCAAAGAAGTGCGTCGCGAAGGACGTCGACCTCGAAGCCGGGTTCGCCGGCTGCGCCGCGAGCGACGCCGAGGAGACGCACGCGTGCCTCGAACGGAACGCTCTCTGCCGCGCCTGCGTCGCGGTGAACGAGGCGGACGGGCTCGAGGTCGACTGCGACCTCTTCGACGACGGCACGGCGAACGACACCTGCCCGCCGTTCGTGATCGGCGCGCAGACCTGCACGTTCGACGAGTTCAGCGGGTTCCTGTTCGACACGAGCGTCGGCTTCCTGAACGGAGCGCTCGCGGGAACCGCGACGATCGCATGCGGCAACGTCGACCCCGTCACGGGGAGCGCGGCTTGCCAGTGCGGGCTCGGTACCGTCGAGCCGGTCGAGGTCGACGGTGGCTTCGCCTGCATCCGTCCGGCGGAAGGCTGCGCTCTCGGTGAGGTGTCGTGCGATGGCGGAAACTCGCTCGACTACTCGATCGAGGCGGACCACGACATCGGCGAATGCGAGAGCCACGCCGCCTGCGCTTCGCAGTGCGAGACACACTGCGGGAGCCTCGGCGCCCAGGTCTACGACAGCGGCTGCGAAGGCTTCTGCGACGGCGGCCCGAGCCACGGGGCGGCGTGCACGAACGACAATCAGTGCCCGCAGGGAAGCTGCCGCGGGCGGCCGGCGCACGGCGAGATCTGCCAGTGCCAGTGCATCGACTATGGCCAGGTCTCGCCGGGGGGCGGACCGAGCCGGGAAGGCGGCGTGCGCTGCGAGATCGGCGTCGCGGTCGACATCGAGGCGGCCCTGCCGTGCGACGGCACCGACGTGCAGTTCGCGATCGGGACGCGCTGCATCCCGTTCACGACCGAGACCTCGTTCGCGATCCTGCGCGATCAGGACGCGGATCCGGGAGACGTGCTCGGCAGCGAGAGCTATCAGGGGTTGCCGCTGTCGTGTCCGGACCTCTCGCAGGGGACGTCCGGGATGTACATCGGCGCCGTCTTCAACACGTTCGACGTGCCGGCGGTCGGCGACGTCCACCTGCTGTTCTCGCTCGGGTGCGAGTGACGCTCAGGACTTCAGCTACTCGGTGTCGCACGACCTGCGCGCGCCACTGCGCGCGATCGAAGGCTACGGGCGGATCCTCGTCGACGACCATGCGCGATCGCTCGATGCGGAGGGCCACCGCGTCCTCGACGTGATCCGTGAGAACGCGCGGCAGATGGGGCGCCTGATCGCGCGAGGAGCGGGACGTCGTCGAGAGCTACGCGCTCGGCGTCACGGCTACATCGTGAAGCCGGTCGAGCTCGACAACTTCTCGCGCGCGGTCGCGGACCTCGGGTTCTACTGGCTCCTGTCGAACGAGCAGCCGCGGTAGCCGCTTCTACGGCAAGCGGGAGAGGCACCAGGCGAAGACGGCCGCGAACGCGAGGTCTCCGCTCATCGCGAGAACGCCGCGCAGCGGCGCTTCGCCGAAGAGCCAGAAGGCGAGGATCAGGAGGAACGCGCTCGTCTTCCCGATCGCCGCGAACGTGACGAACGCCCGGTCGAGGTTCGCGCTCCGCGCGAGCCAGAGGTACGAGCCCGCGAAGAGGAGGACGAAGAGTGCGACCAGCCCGCGGTAGAGGCCGGGCACGTCCGGCGGTAGTCCCGCGAGGCGACCCGGCAGCGAGTCGGGAAACGCGAAAAGGAGGGCGCCCATCACGTTGAAGACGACGCTCAGGCCGAGGGCGCGGCGCAGGACGAGCTCGGGATTCATCCTCGCTCTCTGCCACGCGAAGACGCGCCGTGCTACGGCCATCCGCAGGAGGGAGGAGGGAAACCATGGGACTTCTCGACGGCCTGCTCGGAACCGGAGCGCCCGACGTCAAGATCGGCGACACCGCGCCCGAATTCGATCTCGCGGACGCAGCCGGCAAGCGCGTGCGTCTCGCGGACTTCCGCGGCCAGAAGGCGGTCGTGCTCTATTTCTATCCGAAGGACGACACGCCCGGCTGCACGAAGGAGGCCTGCGCGTTCCGCGACAGCTATGAGGCTTTCAAGGACGCCGGCGCCGAGGTGATCGGCGTGAGCTCCGACTCGGAGGCATCGCACCAGAAGTTCGCCGAGAAGTTCCGTCTGCCGTTCACGCTCGTCGCCGATCCGGGAGGCGCGGTGCGGAAGCGCTATGGCGTGCCTTCGACCCTCGGTCTCCTGCCGGGCCGCGTCACCTTCGTGATCGACAAGGGCGGCGTCGTGCGACACGTCTTCAACTCGCAGCTCCAGGCGACGAAGCACGTCGAGGAGTCGCTGGGAGTGCTGAAGGGGCTGGCGTAGCGCGGCGACCGACGAGAGCGGCCCCGGACATCGTGGCTCCGAGAAAGCGGGTCTCGGCGTGGTACCGACATGCACGACCAAGGCGACGGGGCTTGAGCGGGCTCTCGAATCAGCGTAGTCGTGACTCACTACGACGCCGCGCCCGGTTGGGAGCGCGGCCTGAAAAGAAAGCACGCATGACCGTCGAACGGCAGATCGAAGAACTCCCCTGGCACCTGAAGGGTAATTGGCATCCGGTTCAGGACGAGTTGAACGTGGATGATCTCGCCGTCGAAGGTGAGATCCCGAAAGAGCTGAGCGGGTTGTATCTGCGCAACGGAATGAACCCGCGGTCCGGTTGGTCCGAGCACTGGTTCTTCGGCAACGGGATGGTGCATGCGGTCGAGTTGAAGGACGGCAAGGCGTCGTACCGGAACAAGTTCGTTCGCACGCCCTACTACGAGAACGACATGAAGCTGATGGACGCGATCGCGCTGCCGCAGGCATCGCCCGCGAACACGCACGTCGTTCCCCACGCCGGAAAGATCCTCGTCGTCGAGGAGGCCCACGTGCCGTGGGCGATCGATCGAGACCTGAACACGGTCGGGCCCAACGATTGGGGCGGGCGCCTCACCACGCCGTTCACGGCGCATCCGCGCGTGTGTCCCGAGACCGGCGAGCTCCTGGCGTTCGGCTACACGATGTTCGCTGAACCGTACGTGCGCTACTACCGCATCGACGCGACCGGTGAGCTCGTGCAGAACGAGCCCATCGAGATTCCGAAACCCGTGATGATGCACGACTGGAACGTCACGCGGAATCACGTGATCTTCATGGATCTGCCGCTCGTGTTCTCGCTCGAAGGCGACAGGCCCGGCTTTGCCTGGCGTCCCGAGAACGGCGCTCGGCTCGGCGTCATGCCGCGCAACGGCACGAATGCGGACCTGACCTGGTACGAGGTGAACCCGGGCTACGTCTTCCACCCGCTGAATGCGCACGAAGAGGGCGACAAGATCATCCTCCACGTCTGCCGGCAGCCGCACGCGATGAAGGGCGGCATGCAGGACATCGCGAGCGACGAGGACAACGGCGCCCGCCTCTGGCGCTGGACGATCGACACGAAGGGCGGCTCGGTCAAGGAAGAGCAGCTCGACGACGTGGCGGGCGATTTCCCGCGGATCGACGACCGCCGGGTAGGCCTTCCGGCCAGGTACGGCTACATCATGGGCATCGACAGTGAGCAGCCGACGCTCACGTTCGATCGCCGCTACTACCGCTACGATCTGGTGACGGGTGCTCGCGAGACGCATGATCTCGGCGAGGGATGGCATGGCGGCGAGCCGTGTTTCGCGCCCCGCACGGCAGACTCCGCAGAAGACGACGGCTTCATGCTGTCGATCGTCTACGATTCGAACGAGAACGAGTCGTACCTGGTGATCGTGAGCGCGCAGGACTTCTCCGGGGCACCGGTCGCGAAGGTGCGGCTCCCCCGTCGCGTGCCGTTCGGTGCGCACGGGAGCTGGTTGCCCGCCCGAGGCTCCGACCAGTAGAGCCCGAATCCGGCTTGGCTCGCAGCGGTCCCTCGGGGTAGGAAGGGGAATGCGATCTCCCGCCTCCCTTTTCCTCGTCGCGTTCTTGGCTTTCGCCGCTTGTGGTGACTCTTCCTCCTCCGGCGACGGAACGCCGGGCGGGGTGCAGGAGGCCGACCCGGGCAGGGGTCCGTGGGAGCTCGTGCCCCGTGACCGCGTGGCGGAGGAGTGCGGACTGAATCCGGACCTCCTCGAGCAGGCGAACGCGGCGATCGACCGCCCGTGGGCGATCGTGCGGTACGGAAAGCTCTGTCACGAGTACTACCCGAGCGGCACGGACGAGGTGACCGAGGTCTTCTCCGCGACCAAGACCCTGAGTGCGGTGGTGACGGGCATCGCGGCGCATGAAACCCGTGATCTGGCACGCTCCGGTCGGAAGACGGGTCCGCTCTCCGATACGGACCGCGTCGATCACTGGCTCGACGAATTCAGCTTCAATCCGGAAGCTCGCGTCGCCCACGTACTTGCGATGGTTGCGCACAACGAGAACCTCGGCTTGGAGCAGAAGAGCTTCGCGTACGACGCCGCCGGCGAGGTCCAGATCAATCGCCTCTCGGATGTGATCAACACCGCGATCGACCAGGACCCCGCACGATTCGGCGAGGATCTCGAAGAGTTCACGCACCGCTTCCTCTACGAGCCCGTCGGCATGACGAGCTCGAGGTGGACGAGCGGGCGGCCGGACAAGGTCTTCGCGTTCTCCTGGGAAGCGACCACGCGCGACATGGCTCGGCTCGGGCTCCTGATGCTGAACGGCGGTGCGTGGAGCGGCGAGCAGATCCTGTCGGAAGACTGGGTCTACAAGATGACGCATCCCTCGTTCGAAGATGCGTCGCCGTCCTACGGCTACCTCACGTGGTTGTCGACCGGCCCGGGTGACTTCTTCTTCGGTTCCTGTGCGCCGGCGTCGATCTTCCGCGAGCACCCGCACGGCCTCTCCGAATCGTCCGACTGCGGACTCGATCAGTGCACGCAGGAGAACGACGTCGGGGTATGGAGTGCGCTGGGGCTGTTCGGTCAGATCATCACGGGTCATCCGGGGCTCGACATGGTGATCGTCGCGAAAGACATCGGCGACGCCGTTTCCGCGGGCGGCGCGTGGGCGTTCGCGCGCCCGGCGCTGGTGGCCGAGGATCCGCGTTTCAACGGTGACGAAGACGCGTTCTGCCAATCCTACGCGTCGGGCGGGTACGCTCCGGATCTTCGCTGAGCGCAGCCTAACGTGCCGCGGACTTCGGCCGTCGGTCCCACCAGGGCTGTGCCTGCTCGAGCTGGCCAGCCAGGCGGAACAGGGTAGCCTCGTCGCCGAACTTCGCGGCGAACTGCACGCCGAGCGGCAGGCCGCTGCTGCTCCACACGAGCGGCACGCTCATCGCGGGCTGTCCGGTCACGTTGAAGAGCTGCGTGTATCCGGTCGCCGCCTGCAGGCGGCCAATGTACTCGGCTGACGGCTCGTTCGAGAGAGCGAGCTGGCCGAGCTTCGAGGGCGGTGCCGCCATGGTCGGGGAGAGCAGCACGTCCAAGCGTTCGAACTCGGCTTCGATCGCGCGCCCGACGGCGTGGATCAGGCGGATCGCGCGTGCGTAGTCCGCGGCCGTCGCGGCGCGCGCGCCCTGCACCATGAACCAGGTGATGTTCTCGATCAGCTCCGTGCTGACCTCGCGGCCGAGCGCCGCGGCTCGGTCGTCGACCGTCGCCTGGACGTTCGCCGCGATCAATACCTGGGTGGCGCGCGCGAGCGCCGCGGCATCGACGCCGATCTTCACCGGCTCGACACGGTGGCCCAGGGATTCGCAGAGCTTCGCCGCCGCCAGCGCGGCGTCGCGGCACTCTGGATCGGTGGCAACGCCGTTGAACGTCTCCGTCACCAGGCCGATTCGCAGCCGCCCCGGCGCGCGCGCGACTTCTTCCAGGTAGGGCCGCTCGGGCTCGGGCGCCTGGTACGGCGACCCCAGGTCCGGCCCCTGTGTCGCGTCGAGCAATGCCGCCGAGTCGCGCACCGAGCGCGTCACCGCGTGCGCGGTGCTCATGCCGCCCCAGCCCTCGCCGGAGTGAGGTCCCGAGGGAACACGCGCGCGTGTCGGCTTCATGCCGAACAGGCCGCAGCACGAGGCGGGGATGCGGATCGAGCCGCCGCCGTCGCTCGCGTGTGCCGCGGGCAGTATTCCCGCCGCCACCGCCGCCGACGCTCCCCCCGATGAGCCGCCGGAGGTGTGCTCGAGCTTCCAGGGATTCCGTGTCGCGCCCCACAACGTCGATTCGGTGGTCGCGGTCAGGCCGAACTCGGGCGAGGTCGTGCGTCCGAACAGCACGAGTCCCGCGCGCAGGTAGCGCAGCGTGATCTCGCTGTCGCTCTCCGACACGAAATTCGCAAAAAGTCTCGACCCGAACGTGAGCGGCTGGCCGGCGACCTGCGCGTGCAGGTCCTTCAGAAGAAAGGGGACGCCGCGGAGCGGCCCATCGGGAAGGCCGGCGCGGATCGCCGCACGCGCCTGCTCGGCCCAGACCATGTTCACGGCGTTGATCGCTGGGTTGCGCGACTCGGTGCGCGCCAGCGCCTCGCCGAGCAGCTCTTCGGCACTCGTCTCGCCCTTGCGCACCAGCTCCGCCAGGCCGAGCGCGTCGTACGACTCGTATTCCTTCATGCCGCCCATCCTACACGCGGGAGGTTCGCCCGGCCTTTGGTAGGTTCGCGCCCACTTCGACGACACGCTCACTCCTTTCGCTTCCCCAGGCGTTGGCCGAAGGGAGCGCAGACGAGGCTAGGCTGATCACGAATCACTCTCAGCGGATACCCGATAGCTGACTCCCCCCAACACCGTCCCCCACACCGGAATATCCTTGATCGCCATCGGATCGACAGCGTACGGGTCCTGCTCGAGGACGGTAAAGTCCGCCCGCTTGCCGACCTCGATCGAGCCGATCTCGTCTTCCAGGCCCAGACTCCACGCCGCTTCGATCGTCACCGCACGCAGCGCCAGATCGAGCGAGATCTTCTGATCCTCGCCCCAAACCTGCCCGTCGCTGCCGACGCGGTTGACCGCGGCCCAAACGAGCTTGAGCGGCTCGGCAGGCGCCATCGGATAGTCGGAGTGGAACGAGAAGCGGACACCGGCGCGCGCCAGGCCGCCGACCGGCGAGATGTCGGCGGCGCGCTCGGGGCCAAGGCCGTGCTGCGCGTAGATCGGCGCCAGCTCGTGCACGTAGTAGGCGTTGTTCGACACCACGACCCCGAGCTCGCGCAAGCGCGCGTGCTGGTCGTCGCGCGCGTACCCGTAGTGCTCGAGGACGACGCGCTTCTGCGGCGCCGGGTCGGCGGCGCGCTGCTCCTCGATCTGGTCGAGGACCAGGTCGAGGCCGGCATCGCCGTTGACGTGAATGTGGATGTCCCAGTTACGGCGCCAGAACGCGCGCAAGGCATCGCGTTGTTGCTCCGGCGTCATCATCCACTCGCCGTGGTGGCCGTCGAGGTAGGGCTCGGACATCTGCATCAGCTGACTGAAGATGGCTCCGTCGGCGTAGTACTTGGCGTGCTTGATGAGGCGGACCCGATCCGTCGAGCGGTCGAGCAACGCGGCGGCGGCTTCCTCCGCGTCGGTCGCGTTGCCGTGTTCCCGCATCAGGTACATGGCGTTCGGAACCAGGACGAAGCGGAACGGCGTGTCGGCTTTGCGCATCTCCAGATGCAGCATGAGCAGCTCGCCGTTCGGCGAGATCTGCGGAAACCCCTGCTCGGCGACCGTCGTCAGCCCGCCGCGATGGATGACCGCGCGCATCATGGCGAGACCGTGCCGGTACGTCGGCGGCCAGGCGAGGATCGCCAACATCGGCTGCGCGACGGCGAGCATCCCCGTCTCCCATACGTGTCCGGTTTCCCAGTCGGCTTGGGGATGCGCGTCGAAGTCCGCCGCCGTGAGCCCGAGACGCTCGAGGCCGGCGGTGTTGAAGTACATCTCGTGTACCGATCGTTGCCACACCATGATCGGCCGCGTCGCCGAGATTCCATCGAGCAAGCTGCGCGACAGCTCCCCGTGGTAGGGCTGGTGATAGCCCCACGTCAGCAGCCACTCTTCATCGTCGCCCATGGCGCGGTCGAGCTCACGCAATCGGCTCAGGAAGGCATCGTGACCGCGCACGGCGGCCGATCGGCCTTGCGGGGTGATCCACTCCATTGCCGAGACGATGTCGAGAGGCAGGATGGTCGCGGCGAGCGAAGGGTGCAGGTGCGGCTCGATGAAGCCGGCGATCAGGGTCTTGTCGGCGAAGCGATCGTCGAAAACGGGTGCCGAAGCATTCGTCTGCGCGCGCACCTCGTCGAGGTCGCCGACGGCGACGATGATGCCGTCATCGACGGCTACAGCCGTCGCGCGAGGCCGTTTTGGATCCATCGTGATGATGGTCGCGGCGGTGTAGATCGTCGGTCCGGCGGTGGGGAAGGGGCGTTGGAGTTCGGCGCGCAGCCACAGAACCAACAGCCCCGCAAGCGCGACCAGGAAAGAGACGCCGATCAAGACCGCGCGGAGCCGAGATCGGCGGCGGCGTGTCGGCGAAGGCACGCGGGGGTCTTATCCAGCTTGTCGCCGCGATGCCAGGAAACACGTTGCCGGGATCGGCGCGCCGACGTTGCCGGTACCCGAGTCGGCGCGCCTTCATCGCCATGATGGCCGATCCCGCGTACCAGGCCATCGAACCGTACAAGCTCATGGCGATGCAGCTGCTCCTGACGCCGCTCGCGGGTGAGATCGCGCTTCCTCCGCTCACGTGGCTCGTGGGAATGGCGCTGTTGACGCTCTACCTCACCGTTGGATGGTGGCGCGCGGCGCGGGCACTTCGAGCGCTCGGACCAAGGGCGGCGCAGTAGCGCTCATGCGCCCCTGCTCTGGGTGACTTTGGCCCTTTGCATGACTCCTTCCGGAAGCGCTTCCTAGACGTAACCGCGATAGCGCCAGTAGCCGAGCCACGAGCTCGGCCGTGCGAGAAGCGCCAGCATCAGCGCGAGCGAATCGTAGTACGCTTCCCGCTCGCGGATCAGCCCGCCTTCGACGACGATCCGGTCGACGGTGCGAAGCTCGTATGGCGCCCGGCCGAGCGTGAAGCGAAGGCGCCAGGAGATCAGCAGCGTCTCCCGATCGAGCGCGGTCCGATCGACCGTGCCCCGGAGGTCGGGGAGCCAGGCGAGGAGCTTCGCGAACTCCTCGCGCGCCGCGGCGCGCCCGACGATCGGCTTCGTCACCGGCTGCAGGAGACGCACGTTGGGATGCAGGAGCGCGATGAAGCGGTCGAGCTCGGGGCTCGCCCACGCGGCGGCGAAGCGTGCGGCGACGGACTCCGCTTCCGCAGCGAAGCCGCCGGCCGGTTCCGTCGCCTCGAGGGGCACGCGCGACCCTCAGACGCGCAGCGGGCGCCGCTCCGCGAACTGGAAGGCCGCTCCCGAGCTGAACTTCGTGAGCTTGACCTCGGGCGGCTCACGCGAGGGCTGCGCGTCCGGGTCGATCTCGACCTCCCAGGCGACGCGCGCACCGGGGACCGAGCAGCCGCGCACGCGAGCGCGGGGATTGACGACGCGGGCCATCGCCTCGACGGCGCGGTGGAGGTCCCCTTCCGGCAGCGCGAGCCACGAGTAGGGGTCCTTCTCCGCGAACGCCTCGCAGTCGCCGATCCAGCAGCGCACCGTGTCGCCGTCGAGCGCGACGTGCAGATCGATGTACGCACGCGGCATGAACGCGGAATGGATCTGGAGGAGCTTCGCGATCGCCTCGGGACCGTCGCCCCCGATCTTCATCGCACGGACGATCCGTTCCGCTCCGACGCCCGCGATGCCGACCCACTGCGAGGCTGCGATCGGGATCGCCGCCTCGTCGCCGTGACGCTGCGCGACCGCGAGCATCAGCGCGCGGACGAGGAGATGTCCCTGCAGGCAGAACTCCTGGCCGACGCGCACGAGCGCCGGATGCGCGAGGTCCTCGAGCTGCATCCCCGGATCGAAGGGGCCGCTGTAGTCGGAGAGCCCGCCCGGCTCCGTCGAAGCAGTCTCGGGGATCTCGAGCGAGGCGAGCCGCGAGCGACGGACGACGCGAGCGAGATCGATCTCCTCGACGGGCTCGTTCTCCGGCTCGATCGTCACGTTCCAGTGGCAATGCGGCATCCGGTCCGCGGGAACGCGCGGCGGGCGATGGATCGGACGCATACGCGCGCGCGGGTTCGTCGCGACCGCGGTCGCGTCGAACGTCGGATCCTCGATCTGGTGGCACATGCCGCGGACGTGCTCCTCGCCCATCGGCTCGACGTCCATCAGGGCGCCGCAGTGCGCGAGCCAGAACTCGCCGTGGTTCGCGTCCGTGACGCGCATCTGGAAGTCGAGGAACTGGTGCGGCGCGCCGACGTCGAACTGAATCCCCTTGAAGATGGTCGCGACGTCCTCGCCCGGAAAGCCGAGCGCGCGCTGCATGCGCTTCGTGTACGTCGGGCTCGCCGCCATCCACTCGTCGATCGCGATCAGGCGCATCTCGTCGGCGCCGAAGCGTCCCATCACCTGCGGCAGGCCGGAGCGGTCCTGCAGGTGGCAGATCAGCATGTACTCGCGGCCGAGGACGGCGAGGCCGCGGCGGCTGAGCTTCGCCGGGTGGAACTCGGGATCGAACTTTCCGCCGTAGTCATCCATTGCTTGACTCCGCGCTCCGAGCGCTCAGTCGACGAGGTAGCCGTGCCCGAAGAGGAAGCCGCCGCGGGAGTAGTGCCCGTCCGGGAAGAAGAGGCGAGCGCGCGACAGGTTCTGCGGCGTCGGCTCGAAGTGCGAGTGCGGCGGGAAGCTCCCGTAGGCGAACCCGTAGCCGAGGCTGTCCGAGCAGCAGGAGGGCGAGCCGATCGCGTAGGGGCCGAGCGCGCCGTAGCGAACGAAGCGGTCGTCGTCGCGGCCGACGACGCGGACGATCACGCGCGGCTCGTCGCTCCGCGGCGCCGGGTCGAGGATCGGAACCCGCCTTCCCGTGTCGTCGCGGCTCGTCTCGCGCGCCGCCTCGCGGCTCGCCCGGCGCTCGCTCTCGCGATCGAGGAGGCGGTCGAGGACCTCGCCGACGGCGCGGACGTTGTCCGTGGCGGCTTCGAGCCCCGCGCGAACGCCGTCCGCGTAGGACTCGCCCCCCGCGACCTTCTCGCTCTCGTTCTGCGGCGCTCGCGGCACGGGCGTCGCCGTCTCGACGTCGACCTTCCACTCCGGCTCGGTCGCGCCCCCGTCCGACTTCGTGACGGTTCGGTAGACCTCGGGGACCTGGCGCGCCATGTTGGTGAAGTGGAGCGCGCCGTCGTCATCCTGCCAGCTGTAGACGTTCGCGCTCGCGGACAACGCCGAGAGGAGCGCGCCCGTCAGCACGGCGCCTCTCAAAGCAGCGAAGGCTCCCCTGCGACGGCCGGCTGGAACGAGCGGCGTCATCGATCCGAAACTCGTAGGCCAGCGACGCCGGCCGTGTCAACGTCGACGCTCTCGGGGCTCGCTCCGCGGCTCGGAACTTGAGGCTCGGCTCGACGACGCTGCGGCGCGGCGCCGCGCTCGTGGCGGCAGCACTCGTCGCCACGCTCGGGACGCTCGCGATCCTCGAGGTCGCCGCACGGCGGTTCGCGGCCCCGTTCCGCCTCCCGCCGGCGCCGGAGTCGCGGACGATCGACCCGTACGGCGAGAATCCGTTCATCGTCTCGTTCCGGCCTCTTCTGCGGACGTTCGTGCCGGGCTCCCGGTACCGAGCGGCTCGCTCCTCGTACACCGTCGACTACACGATCAACTCGAGCGGCTTCCGCGGCCCGGAGGTCGCGCCCAAGCACGCGCGGCGCCTGCTCGTCGTCGGGGACTCGATCGCGGAGGGGCACGGCGTACCCTTCGAGGACGCGTTCCCAGCGCTCCTCGACGAGCAGCTCCGCGGCGAAGGCTGGGAGGTCGTCAGCGCGGCGATGCAGGGCGCGAGCCCCATCTACTACGCCGCGAACCTGCCTCGGTACCTCGCGCTCGAGCCCGACGCGGTGCTGCTCGTCCTCTTCGAGAACGACCTGTGGGACGACCGGAAGTGCGAGCAGGCGTACTTCGGCATGCCGCTCCTCGACGTCGAGTCGCGATTCGCTCTCGCCGCGGCGTTGCGGCGCCTCTGGCGAAGCGCACACCCGACGCCGTTCGAGGAGGACGTCCGCTCGAACCTTGCGCGGTCACCGGGTGGTCTCCCGCCGGCGCCGGACGCGCGCTTCCCGTGGGTGTTCGCTCCCGACGACGTTCGGCGGGAATGGGCGAAGAGCGCGGTCTACCTCGACCGCTTCGCGAACGCTCTCGACGAGCGCGGCATCCCGCTCTTCGTGTCGGTCGTCGCGATCGGGACGCTCACGCCGGCGGGACGACCGGTCCACTCCGATCATGCGCACGCGCTCGAGGCCGAGGCGCGTCGCTGGGCGGAGCAGCGCGGGCTACCGTTTCTTTCCTTGATGCCGCTGGTGGAATGGGGCTACGCGCGGTTCCCGGCCTACGAGGACGTGATGATCGCGGACGACGGCCACCCGACGTCCGAGATGCACCGGCGCTTCGCGCGCGCGCTCGCGCGCTGGGCCCGCCCGTGGCTCACACCCGCGGCAGCACCTCGCGCGCGAAGCGGTCCGTCATCTCGACCCCGCCCGTTCCGGAGACGATCACGTGCTCGACGCCCCACTCGCGCTCGCGGCGCCGAAGCTCCTCCACGCACTCGTCCGCCGTGCCGATCAGCGCGAGCGGCATGCGGCGCGTCGCCGCGCCCTGCAGGCCGAAGCCGGCGGCGAGCCCGTCCGCGAGCTGCGCCGCTTCGGCGGGCGTGTTCGTGATCGCGAGGATGAAGATCGTCGAGGAGAGCTTGATCTCGCGGCCGTGGCTCTTCGCCTCCGCGCGCACGAAGTCGAGCTTCCGCTTGAACCCGTCTTCGGTGAGCTTCGCGATCTCGCTGACGAGCGCCGTCCCGGCGCGCCCGATGTCGACGATCACGTT
>VGTG01000045.1 GCA_016874795.1 Deltaproteobacteria bacterium
CGAGTATGCCGCGCCGTGCCGGCGCCGAGTATGCCGCGCCGTGCCGGCGCCGAGTATGCCGCGCCGTGCCGGCGCCGAGTATGCCGCGCCGTGCCGGCGCCGAGTATGCCGCGCCGTGCCGGCGCGGACAGTCGACCTCGCTCTGCCTACGCGGCGTAGCCGCCGTCGATGTGAGGCCCGCGCCGCTGATGAAGCCCGCCTCGGGGCCCGCTCTCCGACTCACCCCCCTGGGGCTGATCCGCCACGCTCTTCGCGCTCAGGAAGAGGACGGTGCTCGCGCTGCCGTCCGCGAGCTCGATGCGGCTCGCGACCGTCCTCGGGAGCGCTTCGTTCAGCCTCATGAGAAACGTCGGGAGCATCCCGGCCGAATCGCTGCTCTCGTCCTCGGCGATCTCCACACGGCAGGTCTTCGATCGGCAGTCGAGGCTTCGGATCTCGAGCGCGTCGGTCTCCGGATCCTCGAGCGCTTCGAGCACCGCCGCCGAAGCCCCCTCCGACCAGACCGCGTCGATGGCTTCTTCCTGGAAGCGTGTCTCGACCGCCTGCATCTCGAGCTCGCGATCGCGCTCGGCCTGCTCCGCAGCCGCAGGGACGAGCTGCTGGGCGGCGGCGCGACCTTCCTGCATCGCAGCGATCTGGCTGCGAAGCTCGGCGAGCTCGCGGCGGACGCCGCTTGCCTCCGCGAGGTCCGACACCTCGTCGCGGAGGCGCTCGACCTCGCGGCGGAGCAATGCGACTTCGGAGGAAGCCGTTCGGCCCGGCGCCGGCGAGCTCGCTTCGGCGAGCGAGCTCGAGGCGGCCTTGTCGCACGTCGCGACGAATGCGGCGTTCCGGGCATGCGTGCTCGGCCCGCCGCGAGCAGGCAGGGCGAAGGCGTCGGATTGGAGCGCAAGGGGCATGGCCAAGCGTGGCTCCGGCGCGTGGCTAGCATCCGCATTCGCGGCGTGGGCACGACCACCGGGGAGACGGCCTTCGACCCGGGAGTGGGGTTCTCTAGCTGCGCAGCGAGACGACGCGGGGCGCGTCCTCGCTTCGCGTGGCACTGCTCGCATGCGAGGGCTGTGCGCGCGCCGGGACGCCGACGGCCGTGTGGTCGTCCGGCACGTCGCTGACGACGACCGCGTTCGCGCCGATGCGCGCGCGGTGGCCGACGCGGATCGGTCCGAGGAGCTTCGCTCCCGTACCGATGAACACGTCGTCGCCGAGCGTCGGTCCGCGGAAGTCGAACACGGTGGTGTTCAAGCCGAGAGTCACGAAGGGTCCGACGCTGACGTTCCGCCCGAACGTCGTCTGCCCGTCGATCACCACGTGTCCGTGCGCGATGTAGAACCCGCCGTCCGCGCGCACGTCGCGTCCGATCGAGACGAGGTAGATCATCCTGTTCGTGACGTTCAGCATCCATGCCAGCGACGGCCATCCCGCCTCGTAGAAGAACGTCTGCAGCCGGAAGAGGAGCGCTGCGCCGAACATCTCCGACCAGAGAACGGCGTAGAGAACCCGGCGCAGGAGCGACCACTCGGCCCCGAGCCCCGGCAGCCAGGCGCCGTAGGTCCGGAGATCGAGCTGGATCAGGCGGCTGGTCTCCACCCATCCGATCTTCGGCTGAGGTTCCATCGGACGACGCGTTCGGACGCCGTCCAAGTAGCAGAGAGCGAGCGCTAAACCACGCCCGATGGAGCCCAACCTCGCCGAGCTCGACGAAGCCGTCGCCGCCGCGATCCCCGAGACGCCGCGATCCGGTGAACGTCGACTTCGTGTTCCGCGACGCGATCCCGCGCAGCCCGGCCGGCAAGCCCGACTACGCGTGGGCGCGCGCGCAGGTGGCGGAGAAGACCGAAGCCTGAGCGGAGCCGCCCAAGGCTTCGTGCCGCGGACTCAGCGCTTTCCTTTCGCGCTCCAGAACGTCAGCGTGCCGAACGGCGTCATCACGCTGCCGCGCTCCTCGACCTCCGCGAAGCCCGCTTCGCGCATGATCGCCGGGAGCTGGCCGGAGAGGTTCCCGCCGACGCGGTCGCTGCCGTCGAAGAAGCGTACCGGCAGCGAGACGAGCCACATCAGCGGGTTCGCCGGCGGCCCGAAGTCGGCGACGTGCAGCTCGCCGTCCGGGTAGAGGACCTCGCGCACGGCGCGGAGCGCCGCGAGCTTCTCCTCGCTCGTCATGTGGTGCAGGACGAGGCTCGTCACGACGCGGTCGAACGAAGCGGGGACGAAGTCCGCCTCCTCCACCGTGCCGCGTCGGAGCTCGATGTCGACGCCCGCGGCGGCGATCTTGCCGCGCGCGATCTCGAGGATCTGCGGATCGACGTCGAGCCCGACGACCCGGGCCGTCGGATGCGATCGCTTGACGAGCAAGGTGAGCGTGCCCGTGCCGCAGCCGAGATCGAGGACGCTCATCCCGGGTGCGATGCGCGACTGGTCGACGAGGCGCTGCTTCACCTCGTCCTCGCGCAGAGCGAGGCGGACCAGAGGGTCGTAGAGCGGCGTCAGCCAGTCGAACCCGAGCGCGGGTACGAACGAGTGCGAGTGCCTCTGGGATGCTTCCATCCTCTACCTCCGAAAGCGGGAGACGCGACGTCGGCTGGTATAGCGCACGGCGGCCGCGGCGCGCATCCCGCACGCGAATTGACCCGCGGTGCGTCGGTCCCGAAGATGGAGCGGCCTGCACGATGTCTCCCGGAGCTCGATCCTCGTTCTGGCGCATCACCCGGCGCAGTACGCACATGGCGCGCGCTTCCCTCGTCGCGGCGTGGCTGTTCGTGCGCGAGCGCTCCCGCGAGCGCTCGCGCGGCGCCGAGCAGGCGACGAGCCGCGCCCTCGGCCGCGCGCTGGCCTGGCTTTGCGCCGATCTCGGAGCGACGTTCATCAAGGTCGGACAGATCGCCTCGACTCGGGGCGACCTCCTGCCTCGCGCGCTCGTCGCCGAGCTCGCGACGCTGCAAGACCGCGTCCCCGCGTTCGACTTCGCCGACGTGCGCCGGACGATCGAGCTGGAGTTCGGCCGGCCCCTCGAGGAGATCTACGACGGTTTCGAGCGCGAGCCGGTCGCCGCCGCTTCGGTCGCGCAGGTGCACCGCGCGGTCCTCCGAAGCTCCGGTGCGACCGTCGCCGTCAAGGTGCGGCGGCCGGACATCGTCGAGAAGGTGGCTCTCGACCGCTCGATCCTCCTCGCGGTGGGACGCTTCGCGGAGAAGATCGTCCCCTCCCTCCGCCTGATCGCGCTCGAGGAGGCGCTGCGCGCCTTCTGCAACGCGGTCGCGGAGCAGATTGCGCTCGGCAACGAGGCGCGGAACAACGTGCGCTTCCGCGAGAACTTCGCGGACGATCCGGACATCGACTTCCCGCTCCTCTACCCCGAGGCGTGCACGGACGCGGTGCTGACGATGGAGTTCGTCCACGGCGTTCACGAGGCCGAGCTCGAGGCGTCCGACTGCGACGTCCGCGGCATCGTCACCGCTGGGATGCGCTGCGTCTGCCGGATGATCTTCCTGCACGGGTTCGTGCACGCGGACCTCCACCCCGGGAACATGCGCTTCACGGCGCCGTCGCACGTCATGCTCCTCGACCTCGGCCTGATCGGCGAGCTCACGGACGAGGACCGGATCACGACCGCGCGGACGCTCCTCGCGTTCGCGACGGGCGACGGACCCACCGTCGCGCGGCTCTTCTTCGACAACGCGCCGCACACCGGCACGAAGGACTACGCGGCGTACGAGCGCGAGATGTGCGCCTTCGTCGCGAGCGTGCAGAACCGCGGCATGGGGAACGTGGAGATCACCGCCGAGATCGGGCGGATGTTCGACATCCTCCGCCGACACAAGATCCAGGCGCGCGCGCACATGACGATGGTCAACATCGCCCTGATGACGGCCGAGGGTCTCGGCAAGCGGCTCGCGCCGGACCTCTCGCTCACCGACGCGACGCTTCCGTACCTGCGCGAGGCGCTCGCCCTCGCGGCCGCGCGCTCCTGAGCGCCGTTGCCTCGCGCACGGGCGCGTGTTTGAGGAGCACGAAGCCCGCTCGCACCGGGGCCGAAGGAGGAGCGCCGTGTTCGTCGTCACCAATCGCATTCCCGTTTCCGAGGGCCACGAGGCGGACTTCGAGGAACGCTTTCGCAAGCGCGCGCACCTGATCGACAGCTCCCCCGGCTTCGTCAAGAATCTCGTCCTTCGTCCCGTACAGCGGCGCTTCAATCACCAGACCGGCGCTTGGGAGGACAAGCCCGAGCAGGGCTACTATCTGGTGCAGACCTACTGGGAAAACGAGAAGGCCTTCTGGGACTGGACGAACAGCGAGTCGTTCCGCATCGCGCACTCGAACCGCCCGCCGGCGGAGATGTTCGCGGGCTCGGCCGTCCTCGAGATCCACGAAGTCATCCAGACCACCGAGAAAGCGTGACTCCGGAGCAGGAGCGGAGCTGGGACATGACGGAGGTCCAGCCCTTCGTCGTTCGCCTGTTCGGCGCGGCGCGGATCGACCCGAAGGTCTACGACCAGGTCGCGTCGGATCCGGCCGCGACGAACCAGGCCGCCGTGGTCGTCGCGCTGTCCGCGCTCGCGCAGGCGATCGGCGGACCGGAGCGCATCGCGATCGCCGAGATCCCGATCGCGCTCGCGTGGTCGTACTTCAGCTGGCTCATCCCCGGAACGCTCGTCTGGCTCGTCGCCGTGCGCGTGCTGAAGCACGAGGCCGATCTGCCGCGCGTTCTCCGCTGCGTCGGCTTCGCGACGGCGCCGCAGATCTACTGGCTGCTCGGCCTGCTGCCGATCGAGGCCGAGGCGTTTCGGCTCGCGATCGGCGTCGTCGTGTTCATGATGGCGCTCGTCGCGAACGTGATCGCGATCCGGGAAGCCTTCGCGGTGCCGACGCTGCGCGCGGCGGTGATCTTCGCGGGCGGCTTCCTCGCGTTCGCGCTGCTCGCGGTGGCGCTCGGCTCGATCCTCGCGACGTTGGGCGGGTTCGCTCCGGCCTGAAAGCGTCAGCCGCCGTCGGCGACGATCCAGGTCACGAACCATCGCCCGTCCTCCGCCCGGACGGCGGCGGCTCCGGCGTAGGAGTATCCGCCGAGCAGATTCAGACGGTGACGATCGCTTCCCATCCAGCGCGCCACCGCATACTCCGCGACCTCCTCGGCGGGACGTCGCTGGTACGTGACGTTCTCCGCGCCGCGCCGGCCGCCGACCGACGTGACCGCGGCGGCGAGCCGCTTCTCGTAACCGGTGTGCCCGAACGGGACCTTCCCCGTCGCCATCTCGAGCGAGTGCTGGCGCGCGAGCTCGTCGAGCTCGGGACGCTCGCGCAAGATCGGCTGACCGCTCTGGCGGCGGACGGCGTTCACGCGGGCGAAGATGTCGTCGACGATGCCGCCCGGTCCGACGGGCTCGGGCGGCGCCTCGTCGTCCATGAGATCGGGCGGCGGTGCGCTCGCGGTGCAGGCCGCCAGGCCGGCCGCGAGAAGCAGCGTCAGGCTTCTCGCGAGGAGGCAGTGCCCACGTTCTCTCGTCATCCCCTTCTTCATCGGCCGGCGAAGGGACGCTCCTAGCCGAGACGGGCGGTGTCGGCTACCGTTCGGCGGGTCAGGAGCGCGGCGTGGCGGAGACGGCCCCGGGGGAGAAGACGGTTCGCCTCGAGCGCGACGGCGCGATCGCAGTCGTCACGTTCGATCGGCCGGAGAAGCGGAACGCGCTCTCGCCGCGTGAGCACCATGCCCTGCAGGAGATCTGCTTCGAGCTCCGGCGGGACTTCGAGACCCGCGTCGTCGTCCTGACGGGCGCGGGCTCGGTCTTCTCGGCGGGAGCGGACCTCGCCCAGCCGCGTGAGGAGAGCCGTCCCACGAACGACCTCGAGCGCCGGCATCGCGCTCGGATCGGCGATCGCACCGTCGCCGCGCTCGAGTCGCTCGACCAGATCACGATCGCCGCGATCAACGGCGCCTGCGTCGGCGGCGGCGCGGTCCTCGCTCTCGCCTGCGACCTGCGGGTCATCGCGGCGGAAGCCTGGATCTCCCTCCCCGAGGTCGAGCTCGGCCTGCCGCTCACGTGGGGCGCCCTCCCCCTCCTCGTCCGCGAGATCGGACCGGCGCGCACGATCGAGCTCGTGACGACGTGCGAGCGGATCGACGCCGAGACGGCACACCGCTGGGGCCTCGTGAACCACGTCGTGGCGGAAGGCGCGCTCGCGCTCGCGCGCGAGATCGCCGAGCGCATCGTGCGACGCCCCGCCGTCCCGGTGGCGATGACGAAGTCGGTCGTGCGCGCGCTCCGGGGCTCTTCGCGCCAGGGCGACGTGACCGAGACGGACGGCGACCTCTACTGGCTCGGCATCCGGCTCGGCGGCTTCACGCCGCGCAAGCCCGGCGGCGGGTCGAAGCCCGGTTGACGTAGCCGCCGGGGATGACCACTTTCCCCGGGAAAGCCGCTCGATGGAGGAAAAGGATCTCTATGCAGCGCTCGGCGTCGAGCGCGGCGCGACCACCGATCAGATCCGCAAGGCGTATCGGAAGCTCGCGCGGAAGCACCATCCCGACGTCAACCCGAACGACCCGAAGGCGGCCGATCGCTTCAAGGAGATCTCGTTCGCGAACGACGTCCTCTCGGACGAGAAGAAGCGCGCGCTCTACGACGAGTTCGGTAGACGCGGTCTCGAGGCGGGCTTCGATCCCGAGCAGGCGCGCGCGTACAAGCACTGGTCCGAGGGCGCGCGCCGGAGCCCCTCGTACGAGGACTTCAGCTCGGAGATCGATCTCGAGGACCTCCTCGGCGGGCTCGGCGGGTTCGGCGAGCGCTTCGGCTTCGGCGGCGGTGGTGGCGGCCGCGGCGGGAGGCGACGCGGACCGCGCAAGGGCCGCGACGCCCAGGGCGAGGTCTCGGTCGACTTCCTCGACGCCGTGCGCGGCGGCAAGGTCGGCATCCAGTTCGAGGGGAAGGGCGCGCTGAACGTGACGATTCCCCCCGGGGCCGACGACGGGACGCGCATCCGTCTCGCCGGCCAGGGAGAGTCGGGCCAGGAAGGCGGACCTCCGGGAGACCTCTACGTGACGCTCCGCGTGCGGCCGCACCCGTACTTCTCGCGCCAGGGAGCGGACGTGTACGTCGACGTCCCCGTGACCGTTCCGGAGCTGCTCCGCGGCGCCTCCATCGAGGTGCCGACGCCGGACGGCGCCGTCACGCTGAAAGTTCCGCCCCGGTCCGCGAACGGCCGCAAGCTCCGCCTCCGCGGCAAAGGCGCGACGCAGCGCGGGTCGAAGGAGCGCGGCGACCTCTACGCGACGCTCCAGGCCGTCGTCCCGACCGACGGGGACGCCGAGCGGGTCGAGCAGATCGCACGCGAGATGGAGCCCCTTTACGGGAGCGCGAACGTGCGCGAGCATCTGAGGAGCCGATGACGTACTTCACGCGACGTCAGCTGATCGAGATCCTCCACGTCGACGAGAGCTTCCTGATCGCGCTCGAGCAGGAGGAGATCGTCCAGTGCGACTCCCCCGAGACCGAGCCGGGCGGCTTCTCGGAGAGGATGCTCGAGCGCGCCCGCGTCGCGGACAACCTCGTCCACGAGCTCGAGGTGAACCTCGCCGGCGTCGCGGTGATCGTGCAAATGCGCGAAAGCCTCGCCGACCTCCGGCACCGCGTCGAGTCGCTCGCGGCCGAGCTGCAGAAGACCCGCGGCCGCTGAGCCGGCCCGGGGGTCGGAGGGTCGGGTTCACACCCCCTTCGTGCTCGCGATCTTCTCCTTGGCCGCCTTGATCCGGCCGTAGGACGCCTCGTAGTCCTCCTGGCTGTACGCGATCACCTGATACGCTTCCTCGCGCCCGTACACGTGCGTGATCTCGACGCGCGCGCGCGGCATCCCCGGCGCTTGCTTGTACGTGAGGAAGTAGTGCTCGAGACGGGCGACGAGACGCGCCGGCAGGTCGGCGACCTCCTTCGCGTCGCCGTAGACGGCGTCGCCCTCGAGGACGGCGATGATCTTGTCGTCGGCCTCGTTGCCGTCGATCATGCGAAGTCCGCCGATCGGGATCGCCGGGACGAGAATGTCGCCGTGCGTGATGTCGCGCTCGCAGAGGACGCAGATGTCGAGTGGATCGCCGTCTCCCTCGATCGCGGTCCGGCCCGCGCGCTCGGCACAGAACCGGCCGATGCGATCGCCGCAGTACGTCTGCGGGATGAAGCCGTACAGCGACGGATAGACGTTCGAGAACTGCTGCGGCCGGTCGACCTTCAGGAAGCCCGTTCGCTTGTCGAGCTCGTACTTGACCGTGTCCGTCGGGACGATCTCGATGTATGCGGTGACCTTGCGGGGCGCTTCGTCTCCCGGCGTGATGCCGTGCCACGGATGACGCCGGTAGAGCATCGGCAGGTATCGCAGCGGATCGTCTTCCGGATCGCTCGCCATCGGCCTCGACTACCACACACGCAGAGGCTAGTCCCAGCGCGGTGACGACTCTCCTCCTGGTCGCCGCCCTCGTCGCCGCAGTCGCGGTGATGGGCGCACGACGCTGGCGTCGCGAGCGGCTGCGGCGCGCCGCGCAGGAGCGCGCGGGAGCGAGGCCCGAGACCGCCTTCTACATCCGCTCGTTCGACGAGATGGACGAGCACCTGCGGAAGCGCTGGTGCTCGTGCGGCGGCTTCCTCGAGCTCGAAGGCGAAGGCACGCGCGAGCTCGACGAACGCCGCTACCGCGTCGCGCGCATGCGCTGCCACGAGTGCGACGAGATCGGCGAGGTATACTTCGACACCACCGACCTCGTGCAGTAAGGGGGTCCGGTTCGTTGCGGCGCATCTGCACCCAGGCTCGAACGAGCCTGGGTGCAGATGCGCCGCAACGAACCGGACCCCCTTCAGTCTTGCGCGGTGCGGGGGGTGTCGACGACCTCGGAGCGCTTCATGACCTCGAGGCTCTCGGTCGTGCTCGGCTCGGTACGCGGCTCGATCGTGCCCGTCGCCGCGGCGGCGCTCCAGCCGACGATCGATCCTTGATCCGAGATGGCCCCCTCCGGATCGGTTCCGAAGCGGATGATGCGAAGGGTCGAGGGCTTGTCGACCTTCGCGTGCGACTGCTCGAGCGACGACATGCCCTTCCAGTCCTCCTGCGCCTCCGCCGCTGCCGGCGCGAGAAGCGCAAGAGTGCTGGCGAAAACGATCGCGCGGCCCGTCTCTCGTTTCGCGTTTCGCATGCTCACCTCCGTTCGCGATGGATCGTACGCAGTCCGCGCTGCTTTGGGAAATCGCATCAGCGGCACGCCACCGAAGCCGGCGGGGCCTGGTCGCAGGCGAACGAGTCCCGCACGCCGGCGGCGATGAGCCCGCACGCGGTCGTACGCCCGCTGTGGACCGCCTGCTCCTTCGAGGCGGCCGCGGCGGTGGCGCAGTTCCGGCGTCCGGAGAACTCCATGCACACCTCGCACTGGACCTCCTGCGCGCCGAGCGTCAGCCAGGTCAGGATGCCCGCCAGGGCGACGAGCGAGACGATCGTCACCAAGCGCGCCAGAGCTTTGCCCTTCACGAAGGTCCTCCTCCCGCCGGCATTCCCATCGCCCGACGGAGCGCACGGAACTCACCGCTCCAGGCGCCTCTCCCATCGCGGACGACGAGCGGCGCGAGCGGCTCGTGCGTCCCGAGCGTCCCGAGGGGTTCGACCTCCGCAGCGCGACCGAGCGCGAAGACGCCGAAGAGCGGATCCTTCCCGGAGCGCGGCACGACGTCCCGCCAGCTCTCGATCGCGAGGCCGGCTTTCGCGGCGCCGCGCGCGACGCGGCCCTCGGGTCCGCCCGTCATGCAGAGGACGAGCCGTCCCCCCGGCCCGAGCAGCCGTGCGCCTGCCTCGCAGTACGCCTCGACCCCGCCCCGCGTTTCGAGCCGGCACGCGAGCCGCTGCGGGTCGCTCGAGCCGACCGCATCCGAGAGCGGGAGGTACGGCGGCGTCGCGGTCACGAGATCGACCGTCTCGCCCGCGAGGGCGAGGGTCGCCCCGTCTCGCAGATCGCCGTGCAGTACGCGACATCGCTCCGCGATCCCGTTCCACGCGAGCGAGCGACGCGCGAGCGCGACGCTCTCCGCCTGCGCTTCGACGCCGAAGCCGCACGCGTCCGGAAACCGCCACGCGAGGAGCATCAGCACCGAGCCGATCCCGCAGCCGAGGTCCGCGAAGTGCGCTGGCGGCGCGCTTCGGTGAAGCTCTGCGGCGAAGTGCGCGGTGACGAGATCGTCGAGCGACCACCGATGTCCGCCGGTCCGCTGGAAGATCCGGAAGTCTCCGGCGAGATGGCAGAGATCCTCGCCGGGCGCGGGCCAAAGCCGCGGATCGTCGCCCGGGCCCGCCGGTCGTGGTCCCGGTGCGATCCAACCGGGCGGGCGTCGCGCGGCGCGTACGATTCCGGGGCTCGCGGCGATGTCGATCGCCGAGCTCAGCGCGCGCTCCCGCGGACGCGCGCGCCCAACGTGGCGCGGGCGCGCGGCAAGCGCGCCATCGAACGGATCTCCTCGATCTCGCTCCGGTACGCTTCGAGCACGCTCGGCTGGCCGGGCAGCTCCGCACGCGGCGCGATGCAGCCGATGCGACGCGCGGACGGCTGCACCGAGATGCGCACGCGCGATCCCTCCGCCTGCAGCATCAGCGGCCAGTGCCGGCACGCGGCGGGCTTCCAGTCGGGCACGTGGCGTCCCGTCGCGAGCGCCTGGTGATGGATCGAGCAGAGAGCGCGCGTGCGCGTCCGCATCAGGAACGGGCAGACGCCGTCGTCGTCCGTCTCGATGATCCACTCGGGTGGATCGTCGACGAAGACGCTCGCGTAGCCGTCGTCCTCCGCGAGCGCCGGAACGAGCGAGGCGAGCTCGTCCATCATGCTGTCGATCGCGCGAATCTCGCGACGCGAGACCTCGACGGCGAGGCCGATGCAGCACGTGCGATCGCGCGGGCAGCCGTCCGGCCAGCAGCGGTACGCGAAGCGCGACAGGCTCGCGTCGAGGATCACGTCGAGACGCCGCCCCGAGCCCGAACGGCGGGTCGAGGTCGGCTTTTCGGGCGCGCGCTTCGCCGGCACGGGCCGGGAGATAGCAGAGGGAAGCGGCGTTGACCCGCCACAGGCGGTCCGCTTCACTCCCCGCCCATGATCGAATGGAGCGAGCAGCACCTGGCGATCCGCGACGCGTTCCGCCGTTTCGTCGAGGCCGAGATCAAGCCGAACCTCGAGGAGCTCGAGCACGGGGATACGCCGCCGTACCGCGTCCTGCGGAAGATGTTCGAGACCTTCGGCATCGGAGCGATGCAGCTCGATCGCTTCCAGCGCCAGCTCGAGCGCGAGAAGAGCGGCGGCGCGGAGCAGAAGCCGTCCGACGCCGCACGCAGCCTCTCGTTCGAGGCGGCGACCGACGCCGCGGCGATGCAGATCCTCCCGATCATCGAGCTCTGCCACTACTGCCCCGGCATGGTCACCGCGATGGGCGTGAGCGTCGCGCTCACGGCCGGCGCGATCCGCTCGCGCGGCACGGTCGCGCAGAAGGAGAAGTTCGTCCCGCAGCTTCTCACGATGGAGAAGGTCGGCGCCTGGGCGATCACCGAACCCGGCTCGGGCTCGGACGCGTTCGGCAGCATGAAGTCGACGGCGCGCCGCGACGGCGATCAGTACGTGCTGAACGGCAACAAGACGTTCATCACGAACGGCCCGTACGCCGACACGATCGTCTTCATCTGCAAGCTCGACGAAGGCAACGATCCGCGCGACCGGAAGGTGCTGAGCTTCATCCTCGACCGCGGCATGCCCGGGCTCACGCAGTCGAAGCCGCTCCGCAAGATGGGCCTGCACTCGTCGCCGACGGGCGAGCTCTTCCTCGACGACGTGCGCGTCGGGAAGGACCGCTTGATCGGCGAGAAGGAAGATCCCGCGGCACGCTCCGGGGCGAAGGCGACCTTCAACACGGAGCGCGCGGGCGTCGTCGCGATGGCTCTCGGGATCGTCGAGCAGTGCCTTGCGCTTTGCGTCGAGTACGCGAAGACGCGCGTCCAGTTCGGCCGCCCGATCGGCGAGTTCCAGCTCATCCAGGAGAAGCTCGCCGGAATGGAGGTCGCGCGCATGAACCTCCAGAACATCGTGTTCCAGCAGATCGAGCGTGCGGCGCTCGGGAAGCCGATGAGCCTCGCCGAGGCCTCTGCCGGGAAGCTCTACTCGGCGCGCGCGGCGATGTCGGTCGCGCTCGAGGCCGTGCAGCTCTTCGGCGGAAACGGCTACATGGCCGAGTTCCAGGTCGAGCAGCTCTGCCGCGACGCGAAGGTGCTCCAGATCTACGCGGGCACCGACGAGATCCAGATCTCCCAGATCGCGCGCAGCCTCCTCGCGGATTGAGGCCGCTCGTCGGCTCCACCTGTCCCCGTGCGGCGACGGCTGTCACCACGGGGTGACGGCTGCGGTGCGGAGTGCCGGGTTTCGCGTGCGTTCTGCGTGGGCCGCCTTGGCACCCTCATTGCGATGCTGGCCGGCAGATCGAATGCGCAGACGCCACGAGGCGTCAAACATGCAAACGGTCGGGAAGGAAGGATGACGACCACCATGGCAACGACCACGCACACGATGACCGGAACCGAGGTTCGGACCCTGCGGCGCGATCTCGGCATGACGCAGGAGGACCTCGCTCACGAGCTCGGCGTGACCGTCTCGACCGTGAACCGCTGGGAGAACGGACACACGCGCCCGAGCCGACTCGCCCACGCGGGCCTGGACCGGCTCGCGAGCATGCGAGCCACGCCCACTCCGTTCCCGCAGGTGGCGGCCGAGCGCGAGCAGCGCGTCTGAGCGCATCACCACGAATCGAACGCGTCTGAACGACCGAGAGAACCGCTCTTCCGTCCGACAGGGTTCGGCTCGTCGCTGGCCGGCGCTACGCGGCCGGCGGCGGGCCGGATCGGGGTGTCGCGAGCACCTGCGCGATGCAGCCCGTCAAGCGACGCGCCGTCCGCAGGTCGAGGAACTCGTTCGGGCCGTGCGCGTTCGAGCCGGGACCGAGCACTCCCGTGATCACGAACTGAGCCGCCGGGAACCGCTCACCGAGCATCCCCATGAAGGGGATCGAGCCGCCCTCGCCCATCGCGACGGGAGGCGGGCCGAACCACGTCGTCGAAGCCGCGCGTAGCTTCTCCTCGAGCCACGGCGCCATCGGCGGAGCGGACCAGCCCGTCTGTCCGCCCGCGCTCACGCGAACGCGAGCGCCGTGCGGGGGATCGCGCTCGAGCGCCGCGCGGACGGCTGCGGCGGCTCGTGCCGACGGCACCGTCGGCGGAAGACGAACGCCGAGGCGAAGCGTCGTCCGCGGGCGAAGCACGTTGCCCGCGTCCTCGAGAGCGGGAATGCCGCGCGCGGCGATCACCTCGATCGCGGGACGCCACGTCCGGTCGAGGACGAGATCCACCATGTCCCTCTTCGCCGTCCCCGCGCCCGGGACGAACGGGAACCGCTGGAACGCCGTCGGCCCGAGCGCCTCCGCCGCGACCTCCGCCTGCGCCCGCCGGTCCGCCGGGATGTCGGCGTGCAGCTCGGGAAGCCGCACGCGGCCCGTCGTCGCGTCCTCGAGGCGCTCGAGGAGAAGGCGCGCGATCCGGAAGCTCGACGGGACGACGCCTCCCGCGTCGCCGCTGTGCACGCCTTCCTCGAGCACCTCGACCCCGAGGTCGACGGCGAGGAGGCCGCGCAGCGACGTCGTGCACCAAAGGCGATCGTAGTCGCCGCAGCCCGAGTCGAGGCAGACGACGAGCGACGGCGAGCCGAGTCGCGCTCCCAGGTGCTCGATGTGCGCGGGAAGGTCGATGCTGCCGCTCTCCTCGCTGCACTCGATCAGCACGACGCAGTGCGGATGCGGGACGCCCTGCTCCTGCAGCGCGCGGATCGCCGTCAACGAGGCGAAGACGGCATAGCCGTCGTCGGCGGCGCCGCGGCCGTAGAGGCGCTCTTCACGGACGACGGGCGTCCACGGTCCGAGGCCTTCGGCCCAGCCGACCATCTCCGGCTGCTTGTCGAGGTGGCCGTAGAGGAGGACGTCGCCCGCCACGGTCCCGGGGACGTCGACGAGGAGGACCGGCGTGCGCTCGTCGAGCCGGACGACCTCGATGCTCGCACCCGCGGGCGCGCTCCGCCGTGCCCAGGCCTCGGCCAGCGCGAGCGCGCGATCCATGTGACCGTGCGCGGCCCAGTCGCGATCGAAGGCGGGAGAGACGTTCGGGATCCGCACGTACTCGACGAGCGCCGGGAGGATCGCGTCCTGCCACTCCCCGTCGATGAAGCTCCGCGCACGGGCGACGTCGAGGGGAGCGGCGTCGAGGTTCCGCTCGGCCATGCGCTTCTCGTTACAGCGCGCACACGGCCCGCGAAAGTCGAGGGCTCCGCCGCGGTGGCGAACGATCGGCCGAGCCCGGGTTCCATCGATCGGGCGGACGTCGCTCATTCTTTCGGCGTCGTCGTGCCCAAGAAACGAGCGATCCGGCGCCCGGCGCGAATCGACGGCAGCCAATTGCTGGGTTCTTCGGCGGCATGGCCGTTGCAAAACCCGCCTCGAGCACGCCGCACCCGCGGCGCGTCCACAACCCCATTCGGAGGGAGGATGGAAGATGTCTGATCACTCTCGCGCGATCTCCCGACTCGGGCTCGCCGCGGTCGCTACCGTGTCGATGGCGCTGCTCGCGTCCGTCGCCTCGGCTCAAGACGCCGTCACAGCCGAAGGCTGGCAGGCGATGATGGACAACAGCAGCGCCATGCGCATCGGACTGGACACGGTCTGGGTGCTCGTGTGCGGCATGCTCGTTTTTTGGATGAACGCCGGGTTCGCCCTCGTCGAGAGCGGTCTGTGTCGAGCCAAGAATACGACGAACATCCTCGCGAAGAACTTCATCGTCTTCGCGGCGTCGAGCCTCTCCTTCTGGGTGATCGGCTGGGGGCTCATGTTCGGCGACGGGAATCCGTTCGTCGGCACCCAGGGCCTGTTCTTCGTCTCCGGCGCCGACAACTCCCCGGCGCTGGGCGAGGCGTACGCGTCGATGAATCCGTTCTCGGCGGTGCTCTACGAGGGCGTCTACTCGTCGATCAACTGGACGCCGGTTCCGCTCTGGGCCAAGTTCTTCTTCCAGCTCGTGTTCGCCGGAACGGCGGCGACGATCGTCTCCGGCGCTGTCGCCGAACGCATCAAGTTCGTCTCGTTTCTGGTCTTCAGCTTCATCCTCGTGGCCTTCATGTATCCGGTCACGGGCCACTGGATCTGGGGCGGCGGGCTCCTCGGCTCGGACAACTTCCGTGACTTCGCCGGCTCGACGGTCGTGCACTCGGTCGGCGGGTGGGCGGCGCTCGCGGGCGTGATCGTCCTCGGGCCGCGACTCGGTCGTTACGGCAAGGACGGGAAGCCCCGCCCGATGCCGGGCCACAGCATGACGTCGGCGGCTCTCGGCGTCCTGATCCTCTGGCTCGGCTGGTTCGGGTTCAACCCGGGCTCGACGATGTCGGCGGGCGCGAGCGCGATCTCCTACATCATCGTCAACACGAACATCGCAGCGGCGACGGGTGCCCTCGGCGCGATGGTGACGGCCTGGCTGATGCTCGGAAAGCCCGATCTCTCCATGATCCTGAACGGGTGCCTCGCCGGCCTCGTCGCGATCACGGCGGGATGCGGCTTCGTCACGATCGGATCCGGTGCGATCATCGGCCTGATCGGCGGCGTCCTCGTGGTCTTCGCGGTCCTCGGGTTCGATCGGCTCAAGATCGACGACCCCGTCGGCGCATGCTCGGTTCACCTCGTGAACGGGATCTGGGGGACGCTCGCTCTCGGGCTCTTCTACGACGAGCAGGTCGCGACCGACATCGCGGCTCTCGCGACGGGCCTCTCGCCGATGGCGCAGTTCCTCGTGCAGCTGAAGGGCGTCGTCTACGTCGCGGCCTTCACGCTGCCGGTCTCCCTGGTGGTCTGGTACGTGATCAAGGCGACGCTCGGCGTCCGCGTCTCCCCCGAGGAGGAGATCGAAGGCCTCGACATCGGCGAGCACGGAATGCACGCCTACGACATTCCGCCGGTGGGCGGCGGCGACACGACGCCGATCGGCGAGCCGGCGTACTCGATGGCGGGTGAGCGCGCGATGAGCGCGAGCCCCCGAACGGTGCCCTGAGAGGAGGGGACCGTGCGCGTCCCCGAGCTCCGCTCCCACGCGAGGGAGGCGTGTCTCGCCGAGTGGACCGGCGAGATCCTCGCGAGGAGCGGAGCTCGGGGCTTCTCCTTTTGCACCTCGGGTGCGGTCGAAGGAGCGATGCGCTAGGGCGTGAACCCCTGGCTCCCCGTTCGCACCAACCGATCCCCGAAGACGGCTGCGTGCTGCTGGTCGTCTCGAAGCGGATCGGGGATACGATCTTCTGCACGCCGGCTCTGCACTGGCTGCGTGCGAGCTGGCCGCGACTCCGCATCGACGTGATCGCTCCCTCGCGCGCCTCGGCGGACGTCCTGCGCCACAACCCGGCGATCGACCGCCTCTGGGAGCGGCCCGGCCCCTGGACACGACGCCGGCTCGCGCGTCTCTCATGGGACCTAGCCCTCGATCTGCACGGAGCGAAGGAGACGCGCCGCGCGACGCGTGGATTCGCTGCTCCGGTCGCGGTGTGCGAGGTGCACGGAAACGCGCAGTCGACGGTGCACCAGAGCGAGCTGGTCGCGGCGTTCGTGCGAGAGATCTTCCCCGTCGCGCGCGGCGCCGGAGAAGAGACTTCCTTCGAGTACGAGATCTTCCCGCAGCCGTCGCACGACGCGGCGGTCGACCGCCTGCTCCAGCGGCACGGCGCGGACGGCGCGGCGCTCGTCGGCTTCCACACCGGCTCGTATCCGATCGCGGCGCGCGGCCGGCGTCTCTTTCGGCGGCCTCTCGTCGCCGAAGCGCGCAACTGGCCCTTCGAGCGCTTCGTCGAGCTCGGCGAGCGCCTCGCCGCGTCGCACCCGGGTCTGCGCGTCGTCCTCACGGGCAGCTCGGGCGAGAAGGAGATCGCGCGGCGCTACTTCCGGGGTCGCCCGTGGGCGATCGACCTGATCGGCTCAACCGAAGTGCTCGAGCTCGCCGCGCTGATGCGGCGCCTTCGGTGCTTCGTCACGGGAGACACGGGGCCGCTGCACGTCGCTTGTGCGATGGGCACGCCGGTCGTGGCACTCTCGGGGCCGCCTCAGGTGCCGGTGCGAACGGGACCCCATCCGCCGCGCGCGGATCGGGTGCTCCTGCACGAGGAGCCGGGGCTCGCCCACTTGGAGGTCCCGCGCGTCCTCGATGCGGTGTCGCGTTGCATGTCGCCCAAACGCCAGGCGCCCGCGCTCAGTGCGCCTGGCTGAGCTCCCGCGCCTTCGCGAACTGCGCCTCCGCCTCGTCCGTCTTCCCGAGGCGGCGCTGGATCACCCCGAGAGCGGTGTACACCGCCGGGCTCGGCTTCAGCGCGAGCGACCGCTCGTAGATCGCCTCCGCCTCGGTGAACTTGCCGCCGCGCGCGAGCGCGTCGGCGAGGTTGTTGTACGCGGGTGTGTACGCGGCATCGAGCTCGATCGCCTTCTCGAACTCGCGCACGGCTTCGTCGGTCCGGTCCTGCTGCGCGAGCACGTACCCGAGGCCGTTGTGCGTCTCGGCGGTCGGCCGTCCTGGTAGCGCCTGGCGATAGTGCGACTCCGCTCGATCGAGCGCTCCCATCTGCACGAAGGCGACGGCGAGGTTGAAGTGCGCCGACGGGCAGGCCGGGTCGAGCTCGAGGGCCTTCCCGTACGCGGCGAACGCCTCCTTCCCCTTCCCCTGCCGCGCGAGCGTGAAGCCGAGGTCGCTGTAGATCTCCGCTCGCGGCTCGAGTGCGAGCGACGTCCGGAAGTGCCCGGCCGCGTCGTCGAGACGTCCGAGCTCGACGAGTGCCAGCCCCAGGTTGTTGTGCGCCTTCGCGTGTCCGGGGTCCGCGGCGATCGCGCGCTCGTACTCGACGATCGCTTCCTGCGGGTGTCCCTCTTGGAACAGCGTCCAGCCGAGCGCGTTGTGCAGCTCCGGGTCGTCCGGAGCGAGCTCGAGACCGCGCCGGAACGCACGCTTCGCCCCCTCGTGGTCGCCGGTATTCTCGTTCGCGGTCCCGGCGCGCAGAAACGAGTACGGGTCGAGGAAGCGCTCGCGGATGTCGGCGATCGCGTCTCCGGGCAGCTTGACGAACTCGGGGATGTTCGCGGCGCGATCCGGCGACGTGAAGCGCTCGAGCAGCACCGGCGGCGTGTCGTTCCCGTTCTCGTCGATGTGCGTCAGGAAGAGCTGCGTGTACGGGCCGTTCTTCTTCGACGAGAACACGAGCCAGCGGCCGTTCGAGGACCAGCTGTGCCACGAGTTCATGCGCGCGGTGTTGTACTTCAGCCGCCGCGGCTCGCCGCCGTTCGCCGGGACGATCCAGAGCTCGCTGTCCGGCCGCAGCAGCATGTAGTTCTTCGCCTTGCAGAAGACGATCCACTTCCCGTCCGGGGAGTACTTCGGGAAGAAGTTGCTCATCCCGTTCTGCGAAGCACCTTCGAGCGGCACCGCCGTCCCGCCCTTCCCGTCGTTGAACGGCACGCGGTAGAGGTCGTAGAGGAACGGCTGCTCCTCGACGGTGAACTCCGGAACGTCCTTCTCGTCGACGAGCGCCGCGTTCTTCTGCTCGAGGCGCTCGGACTCGTGCGCCTTCGCTCGCGCGAAGACGATCTCCTTCCCGTCCGGGCTCCACACCGCGTTCGTCTGCACGTACTCGGGATCGTCGGCACCCGGCAGCGCGGCGAACTTCCCGGTCTCGCGGTCGTAAACGACGAGGATGCCTTTGATCGGGAAAAAGAGCTGCGAGATCATGAGATCCGGCATCGCGACGAAGACGGAACGGTCCTTGACGGTGCTGATCACGTAGCGCCCCGTCGGCGAGACGCGCGAGAGGAGGCCGAACGTCAGCTCGCCGTCGTCGCGCCGGTAGTCCGACCAGGTGATGATCTTGTCGTCGGTCAACTCCATGTGCGACGAGACCGGCAGGATCCCGTACCCGCCCTTGTCGTTGCCGTAGTCGACGTCGAGCCCGAGGACGCTCCCGTCGTCGGCGAAGGAGTGGCAGTTGCCGCACACCGGGAGGTTCTCGAGAACGATCGGCGGGCCGTTCACCTGGTCGATCGTCCCGTAGCGCCAGCGGATCTTCGACGGATCCTGCACGGCCTTCAGGAACGGCAGCGGCACCTCGCGGTAGAAGAGCGCGTCGCCGACCGGGTCCGTCGACGTGCGGACGTGCACGCGCGTCGAAACGTCGCCGGGGAGACGCTCGACGGCGACCTCCGCTTCGCGCTCGACGCTCCTATCCTTGATCCGCTTCCAGCTCTCCTCGGAAGGCCGCCAGCGCGGCTCGTCGACGGACTCCTGCAGGATCTCCTTGCCGGCGCCGTCGCGGACGACGACCTGCCACCGCGCGCCCTCCGCCGCCTCATCCTCCCACGTGAACGTCGGCGCGACGATGTCGGGCGGGAAGAGCGTTCCCTCCATCGGATACGTGATCCGGAGCGGACCGGACTCGGCGAAGCTCGGAGCACGAACGACGAGCAGCAGGGCACTCGCCGTGATCGCGACGATCGCCGCGGCGACGAGTCCCGCAGGTACGGCGAAGCGACGCTTCGGGCTCATCTCGCCTCCGGCGAACGCGGCAGCATCGCCACGACCTCGACCTCGCAGAGAAGCTCGGGGCGACACAGGCCCGCCTCGACGATCGCGAGCGGAAACCCGTCGAAGCCGCGCCGGCGAGCGACGCCGCGCAGGATCTGCACGTCGCTCGCACGCTTCACGTAGGCGATGCCGCTCAGCAAGCTCTCGAAGGTCGCGCCCTCCCCCGAGAGCAGCGACTCGACGTTGTCCAGCATGCGCTCGGCCTGGGCCTCGAGCTCGCCCAGGTGGACGGTGCTGCCGCCCTCGTCGATGCTCGCCGTTCCGGACACGTGCAGCGTGATCCCGTTCGTCTCGACGACCCGGAGGCCGCGCGAGAAGTCGGCGCCGTACCTCCACGCCTCGTTGAGAAGCGGCGTCGACATCCCTCGGACGTCGAGCGGCCGTGGAAGCTTCACCGCGCCCAGGCGCAACGAGAACGTGTGCGCGTTCGAGCACGGGGCGCCCTGGATCCCGGTGCTCGCGGGGGCGAGGTCGATCCCGCGACTGCGGAAGAAGGCCCGTCGCGCGCGATTGAAGGTGTCGTAGTCGCGATCGATGTCGCGGAGGTGCACCCACGTACGGACGACGTCGCGGAAGCCCATCCCGCCTTGCTCGAGGAGGCGCTCGGCGGCGTGGAACATGTCGCTCGCCTCCGCAAGCGCGTCCTCGCCGACGCCGTGCAGGCTCGTCGTGTGGAGCGAGAGCTGCTCGCCGAGACGGACGAGCCGAGCGCCGGAGAGCCGGCACGCCTCGCAGGCGCACGCCGAAGGTGCACGGACATCGCGCACCGACCACGCGTCGCGATCGCGCGGAGCCGACGCGTGGACCAGGATCTCGAAAGCCGCGCCCGGCTCGACGGGAGCCTGCTGCACGACCGACGGAGCCGGTGCGGTCGATGCCGAGCCGGAGCTCGAGAGGAGACGCTCGCGAACCGCGAGCACGCGCGACAGATCGCGCGCGGCGTCGCGCAGGAGGAGCGTCTCGCCGACGACGTCCGCCACCGAGGCGTCGTGGCTCGCGAGAGCCTCGACCAGCGCTTCGTACGCGGCTTCCGCCTGCAGGACCGCGTCCGGCGCACGCGCGCCGTCGGGGCGAAGGAGAATCGCGATCTCGTCCGCCTCCGGGCCCGTATGGAGCCGGAGAACGGCCTGGCACCCGGAAGCCGGCGCCGCGTCTCGCTTCAGGCGAAGCTCAGATCCTCGGCCGGGCATCACTTCTGCCCGGCGCTTCTAGCACGCGGGCAGCTCCGGAGTGAGAATCGTCGTCCCGGCGATGTTCCCGCTCGCGCAGTTGTTCGAGCCGCCGATCCCGAGGATGTCGGAGCCCAGCGCCTCGAAGGGTCCGGGCGGGGGACTGGAGCCGTTGTCGACGACCTCGCTGTCGGTGAGGCTGGCGTTCTCCGGGGCCGTGTCCGGGACGATCGGCGGAACCAGCTCGCAGCGGATCGGCGAGCCGTCGACGGCGATGCAGGCACGACGAGGGCGGCTGCGACGCCCACGGCGCTGCGAAAGGAGCGATGCGAATGCACGGAAGTCCTCTCCACGTGGATGCGGGCCGTGACCGGATTGCGCCGGGTGCTGCTCCGCAGGATCCGGAACGAGACCGGTCCCCCACCTTCGCCGCGCCGAGCCGAGGGCGCAACCCACTTTCAGGGGTCGTCGAAGACGGGCTGCTCGGGGACGGCTCCGCCGTCGACGAAGACGTCGTGCCAGAAGTGGGTCGCCGCCACCACGAGCAGCTCGCGGCCGTGCGCCGCGGCGCCGGAGCGGTGCTCGTCGACGAGCGTCCGGACCGCGTCGGGCGCGAAAAGACCGACACGGCGCGCGCGTTCGGGAGAGAGCGCGTCCGCCACTGCCCGCGGCAAGCTCGGCGCGCGCATCCAGGCGTCGAGCGGGCTCAGCGTTCCGCGCTTCCGCCGCGCGCGGACCTCGTCGGGGAGCAGGCCGTGCATCGCCTGACGGAGGACATACTTCTCGCGAAAGCCGCGCATGCGGAGGCGTCGCGGAATCGAGCAGCAGAGCTCGACGAGCTCGTGGTCGAGGAACGGAAGACGCGCCTCCACCGAGTACGCCATCGTCTCGCGATCGAGCGCGGCGTTGATCAGGTCGGTGAGACGAAGCTTCAGATCGAGGTACTGAAGACGATCGAAAGGGTGCCACGCGGCAACTCGGCAGGCAGCTCGATCTCCTCCTCCCCGTCCTCGGCGTCCGCGCGATCGAGCGCCGCCGACACCTCCGGCGAGAGAAGCGTCCGCGCTCGCTCCCACGTCCACGGACCGGCGATCGCCCGAAAGCGTGCGAGCCCGGCCTCGTGCGGCGCCATCACGAGGCGCGCGAGGCGCGGTCGAAGCCAGGGCACGACCGGTCCGAGCAAGAGCGCTCGGCGCACGCCGAGCGGGAGACGCGCGAGCGGGCCGAGCGCCTTGACGCCGCGGTACCAGGGGTAGCCGCCGAGCGCTTCGTCCGATCCCTCGCCCGTCAGCACGACCTTGACGCGGTCGCGCGCCACGAGCGACGCGAGGCGGGAGCGCCACGACAAGCTGCCGACGCCTCCGGACTCCTCGTTGCACCAGACGCTCCACGGAAGGACGGCGAGATCGTCGGCGCGCGCGACGGCGAGACGAGGCAGCAAGTCGTAGCCGTCGAAGTCGTAGAGCATGCGCCGGTGACGCGGCTCGTCCGCTTCCGCGACGTCGAAGCCCACGGAGTACGAGCGCACCGGACGGTCCGCGAGGCCGCACATCAAGCTCGCGACCGCGCTGGAATCGAGCCCGCCGCTCAGGAGCGTGCCGACCGGAACGTCGCTGCGCATGCGGATCCGGACCGACTCGCGGAGCTTCTCGCGAAGCGCGTCCGTCCAGTCGCGCTCGCTCGAGCGGGACTGGACCTCGCCGCGCTCCGGAAAGCGGACGTCCCAGTAGCGTTCGATGCGCGATCGGCCGCCCTCGTGCACGAGAAGGCACCCCGCCGGCAAACGGTGGATGCCCGCGAACATCGTGCGCGGCGTGCGGACGAAGGAGAGCGTCAGGATGTCGCGCAGGGCGCGCGGCTCGAGACGCGCGGTCGCGCCGCCCGCAGCGAGGATCGCCTTCGCCTCGGAAGCGAACCAGATCCCGCGCCCGTCCTCCCGCCAGCAGAGCGGCTTGATGCCGAGCCGATCGCGCGCCAGCACGAGGCGGCGACGACGCGCGTCCCAGAGTGCCAACGCGAACATGCCGCGCAGGTGCTCGACGAAGGCGAGCCCGTGCTTCTCGTAGAGGTGTGCTGCGACCTCGACATCCGAACGCGAGCGCAGCACGTGCCCGTCCCGCTCGAGCGCGATCCGCGTCTCCGGCGCGTCGTAGATCTCGCCGTTGCATACGACCACAACCGAGCCGTCCTCGTTCGAGAGCGGTTGTTCGCCGTGCTCGAGGTCGACGATCGCGAGCCGCCGACAGCCGAGCCCGATGCCATCCGCCGTGTGGACTCCCTCTCCGTCCGGGCCCCGGTGGACGAGCGTGCGCAGCATCCGCTCGACGAGCGCGCGCTCGACGGGCCGCTGCGCGTCTCGCGAGGCGTATCCCGCGATTCCGCACATCAGAAGACCGAGAGCGGACGAGGTTCGAAGCCTACGACGGGTCCACGAAGATGGGCGACGACCAGGCGCGCTCCTCGATCTCGCTCAGACAATCGTCCGAAGCGGGCGTGCGGTAGTCGCCGTAGCAGATGTCGACCTCGCGGCAGCGGCCCTTCTCGTCGTACGTGCAGCGCACGTTCTTTCCGTTGACCGCCATGCTCGGCTCTTCGATCGCGCGAGCGTAGTACGCGGCGCCGCGGCCCGAGCCCGCGAACTCGGCGTCCTCGAACTGCGCGACGCAGCCGTCGCCCTGGTCGTCGCACGAGAACGTCTTCCAGGGATCCTGGATCAGCGGTGCGACGGGCTCGCCGGGCTTCGCCTGCGGCCGGATGCGGACGACCTCGATGCGCGTGATGCGCTTCCGCTCGTCGGACGGGTTGTAGCACTCGCCGCGGCAGAGGTACTGGAGCCGCTCCTTCGAGAGCGAGCCGACGCTCATCGGAGGGCATCCGGGCTTCTGCTTCAACGCGCCGAGCGCACGCACCTCGAAGCGCGGCGCGGCGGAGAGCTTCACCTCGCTCCCCATCGGCACCGACGTCTCGCCGCCGCCTTCTCCGGGCGCATTCAGCAAGTTGAACCAGAGGAGGATGCGGTCTCCGCTCGTGCCGTAGACCTCCTTCCGCTGCAGCGCTGCCCAGACCGCGTCTCGGCTCCGCCCGGTCGAGTGCACCGCGGCGAGGCCGCCCGTCATGAAGAACGTTGCTTGACGCTCCGCCTCGAGCGCCTGGAAGCCGAGCTCGGTCAGCCCCTCGACGTCGAGCTCGGTCGAGCGGGGCTCGCCGGGCTTCGGATCGCCCATCAGACGGCCGCGCCAGGTCGCGTCGCGCGGGCCTCCCGCTTCCGTGTTGCCGATGCGGTGGATCTCCTTGTACCCGGTGCCCGGCCGCCCCTGGTGGTTGTCGCTCGAGGCGATGATGCCGAAGCGGAACTGCTTCGGGTTCGCCGGATCGTCGAAGTTCGTGAGGGCGAGCGCGTACTGCGTGGAGCCACCTGGCCGGTAGTTGAACGACGGGATGAAGCAGTCCTTGCACTGCCCCGCGTCGAGCCACTCCTCGAAGCTCACGCCGGGTACGCTGAGCGCTCCCGCGATGCCGTAGCGCGCATAGTTCTGCCGCGCCTCGTTCGCGCGCGCGGCGCACTCGTCCGGCGTCAGACCGGCGTCGATGCAGCGCTTCTGGATGATCTCGCCGGCGCGCCAGCAGCTCGGCAGGTAATCGTCCGTCGGCTCGGGACAGAACACGCCGCCGTACTCGTCGAAGCCGACGTCGCGCCAGCTCCGGTACTCCTCCGAGTTGCCGTGCCCGGACATGATCTCGACGAGGAACTGCTTCTCGGGATCGTTCATCCCCTCGCGGAGCTGCTTGTCCCAGGTCGTGCCGGGCGGCGAGTAGAAGCCCCACGTGTTGCCGTGCGGGATGACGATGGTCTCGAGGCCCCACTGGTCGAGCTTCTCGAAGAGATCGCGCGGCGTCCTCGCCTGCTCGTAGCAGTCGGCCGGAAGCTCGCGGCTGTTCACCCCCTCGGGGCAGAGCGGGACGTCCCGCACCTCCTTCATGAACTCGGCGAAGTTGAAGTATCGCTGCCGGTGCTCGAAATCGAGGAGGCCGACGAGCGGGTTCAAGCCGCCGAACGAGCCGCGCAGCGCGTCCGTCGCCATTCCGCCGGCACCGATCGCGCGCGTCGGCACCTCGTCTTCGCCGAGGCCGCGGAACAGGACGTTCTTGTGACCGTAGTGCTCCTCGGGGATCTGCCCGACCTGGCTCCACTCCCAGCCGAGGAACACCGCGACGTCGGGGTTCTCGGGATCGCCCGCGACCGCGTTGCACTGCCGGATCGTCTCCTTCGTCTCCTGCCAGCGCTGCGGCGTCGACGCCTCGGCGTGGTCGTTGATCGACCAGAAGTCGAGGCCCGAGCAGAAGCGCGCGAAGTCGCACGCGTCGGCGACCGGATGCGCGCCGTCGCCTTGCACCATCGGCAGGCTCCAGAGGAACGCGTCCGTCGAGAAGGTCGTATGCACGTGCAGGTCGCCGAAGAGGACCTGCTTGTCCCCGGTCGCGCCGACGGCTTCCGCGCCCGCGCGCTCGACCGCCGCGCGCTCGTCGACGACCGCCCGCGGCACCCGCTTCTCGGTCACGACGCCCGGCCCCTCGTGCTCCCCCATCCAGCCGAGCCAGACGAAGAACGTGTACGAGAGTGCAAACGCAACGAGAGCGGCGACTCCGAGCCCGATTCGCTTCACCATGGACGGCCCCCCGCAGGACGTATGTCGGATTTCGGCTCGCTCAGGAAGCGGCGCTCCGCTGGCGCTCCGTCTCGGCGGGACGGAAGTCCGTGATCGCGCGCGTCTTGAAGGACTCGGCGTCGAAGTGCATGTCGAGCGTGCCCTTCTCGAGCCACTCGTGGCGGCCGCCCATCACATCGGCGGCGACCTTGTTCTTCACGTCGTCGTCGTTCGCCCAGAGGCTCTGGAAGAGCCGCGCGACCTTGCGGCGCGACATGCGGCAGAAGAGGTCGGCGAGCTCCACGGCGCGCGCGGCTTCGGGATCGTTCGTCTCGATCATCCGGCGCACGCGGGCGACGGTCGCGGACATCGCGAAGAGCTCCATCACGACGTCGACGCAGCGGAAGAGGAAGCCCTGCTTCCGCTCCATCTTCGCCTGGTAGATCGCCATGCCGTGGAAGCTCTCGCGCGCGAGCTTGCGGGCGCTCCGCTCGATGAAGCGCGCATGGCCGCGGAGCTTCCCCCAGTCGCGGTACTTGCCCATCGTCTTCATGCCGTTCCACCAGAGCGGCGGGTACCAGGTCGCGTAGTGCCCGAGGATCGACGGGATCGCCGAGGCCTTGTCGCCGAAGCCCTTCTTCGGGTCGATGATCGCGCCCGCGACCTGCAGGTGCTTGTCGACGGCCTCGCGCGCCATGAAGAGGTGCATGATCTCGCTCGAGCCCTCGAAGATCAGGTTGATCCGGCAGTCGCGCATGATGCGCTCGACCGGGATCGCCGCCTCGCCGCGCTGCTGCAGCGAGCGCTCCGTCTCGTAGCCGCGGCCGCCGCGGATCTGCAGCGTCGTGTCGAGGATCTCCCAGCAGCGCACGGTGTTCCACTCCTTCGCGGCGGCCGCCTCCAGGCGGATGTCGTAGCCGCCGCGATCGGACATCGCGCTCGCGAGACGCGAGACCGATTCCATCGCGAACGTCGTCGCCGCCATCTCCGCGACCTTGTGGCCGATCGCCTCGTGCTTCCAGATCGGCACGCCCCACTGCGCGCGCTGGTTCGACCAGCCGCGGCAGATCTCGAGGCAGCGCTTCGCGACGCCGGTGCAGGTCGCGGGCAGCGTCAAGCGGCCCGTGTTGAGCGTGATCAGCGCGATCTTCAAGCCCTTGCCGGGCTCGCCGATGATGTTCTCGCGCGGCACCTGCACGTCCTTGAAGCTGACGACGCCGTTCGCGAGGGCCTTCAGGCCCATGAAGCGGCAGCGGTGCTCGATCTTCACGCCGGGCGAATTCGTCTCGACGATGAAGCAGCTGATCTTCCCGCTCGACGCGTCGCGCGCCATCACGACGAGGAGCTCCGCGAGCGTGCCGTTCGTGCACCAGAGCTTCTCGCCGTTCAGAACCCAGTTGTCGCCCTGCAGCTCGGCGCGCGTCGAGAGGCTCGCGGGATCGGAGCCGACGTGCGGCTCGGTGAGCGCGAAAGCGGAGATCGCGCCGGCGGCGCAGCGCGGCAGGTACTTCTTCTTCTGGTCCTCGGTGCCGAAGAGCTTCAGCGGCTGCGGCAGTCCGATCGACTGGTGAGCCGAGAGGAGCGCCGAGATGTTCGAGCAGTAGCTGCCGACCATCTGCATCGCGGTCGTATACTCGCTCACCGTGAAGCCGAGGCCGCCGTACTGCTTCGGGATCTTCATCCCGAACGCGCCGAGGCGACGCAGGCCGTCGACCGTCGGCTGCGGGTACTCGCCGCTCGCGTCGATCTCGACGGGGTCGACCTCGTCGCGCAGGAACGTCTCGAGGCGGTCGAACCACTCGCGGAACTCGGGCCGCGTCCCCGCCTCGTCCGGGAACGGATGGATCGCGTCGAGGAGGAAGTTCCCGAGGAAGAGCTCGCGCAGGAAGGTGCGTCCCACCCACTCCTGCTCGCGGGATTCTTCGGCGACGCGCCGGGACTCTTCTTCGCTGGGGACGTGCGTTTGCGGCGAACTCATGGAAACCTCCGGTTGATCCCGCGGATGCGGCCGTGTTGCTCGGTGAAGCCCGATGAAAGCTCGATGAAAGCTCGATGAAGCCCGAGGACGAGGACGCCCCCCTCCATAGCCTAGACGGGACCGTTCCGCCTACGGACCGAGCGGCGCCGCTCTGGCGCCGCCTTCTCGGCTCGTCGAGCTTCTGGAGCTTCCTCGCGATCGGCGCGATCGTCGCGACGGCGCTCTACTGGATCCACTCGCACGGTGGACCGACGGCTCTGCGGGAGCGCGTCGGCTGGCCGGCGGCCGCGATCCTCGTCGCCGCGCAGGCGCTCGCGGGCATGTATCCCGTCCCGGCCGGGGAGCTTCTCGCCTTCGCGAACGCGATCCTGCACGGCTTCTGGTGGGGGATGGCGCTCGCGTGGACGGGCTGGATGCTGGCGGCGCTCCTCCAGTACACGCTCGCGCGCCGCATGGCGCGCGACGTCGACCTCGAAGCGTCGATGCGGTTGATGCCCGCTTGGGTACGGCGGTTCCCCGTGAGCCATCCCGCGTTCCTGATCCTCGGACGGCTCGTTCCGGGACCGGGACCGCAGCTCGTGAACCTCGCGGCCGGCGCGCTCGGCGTGCCGCTCTGGCGCTACACGTGGTGCGCGGCGGTGAGCATCCTGCCGGGCGCGGCGCTGATCTCGGGAATCGCGACCGGCCTCGTCGAGGCGTGAGGGACCGCGCCACCCGACTACGAGACGGCTCTCCTCGACGCGAGCGTCACTCGTGACGACCCACCAGACGCGGGGGTGGGTGTCGAGGAGAAGCGCGCTCGAACGGCCAGATTCCAGTGACCCTGGCTACAGGTCAATGGCCAACAGCGGCTCGATCGTGCCGACCTTGCGTCGCCAGCCGCCGGGGGCGACAAGAAAGACAGCGCCGCGCGAGGGCTCCCCGTCGCCGGCACCGTCCGACAAGGAGAACGATCATGGCCCAAACGGCTCAGCTCCGGCGGCTCGACGTCATCGAGAACGAAGCGCAGCGGATCTTCGCGCGGCAGCGCGAGGCGTACCGGCGGCATCCGTACCCGACTCTCGCGGAGCGGCTCGAGAGCCTGAACAAGGTCGAGCGCATCCTCACCGAGAACACGGATGCGATCGCGAAGGCGATCCACGCGGACTTCGGGCACCGCTCGACCGAGGAGTCGCTGATGCTCGAGCTCTTCACGTGCGTCGACGCCATCCGCGACGTGAAGAAGAAGGTCCGCAAGTGGATCCAGCCGGAGCGCCGCCACGTCTCGATCCTGTTCGCGACGGGGAAGAATCGCGTGATCCCGCAGCCGAAGGGCGTCGTCGGACTCGTCTCGCCGTGGAACTATCCGCTCTTCCTGACGATCAGCCCGCTGACGAGCATTCTCGCCGCGGGGAACCGCTGCATGATCAAGATGGCGAGCAACTCGCAGAACCTCTGCCGCCTGCTGCACGAGAAGTTCGCCGAGAAGCTCGACGAGGACCTGGTCGCGATCCTGCCGGGCGTGCGCGCGCAGGACTTCTCCTCCCTGCCCTACGACCACATCATCTTCACCGGCTCGGCCGACGCGGGCCGCACGGTGATGCGGGCCGCGGCGGAGAACCTGACGCCGGTGACGCTCGAGCTCGGCGGAAAGTCGCCGACGATCGTCTGCGACGACTTCGACGTGAAGGAGGCGGCCTCGCGCATCCTCTACGCGAAGCTCGTCAACGCCGGACAGACGTGCCTCGCACCGGACTACCTCTTCATTCCGGAAGGCAAGCGCGACGCGTTCGTCGCCGCGGCGAAGGAGATCGTCCCGCGGCGCTATCCGGACACGAACGACCCGAGCTTCACGTCGGTGATCGACGAGAAGTCGTACCGCCGCCTCCGCGCGACCCTCGAGGACGCGGAGCGGAAGGGCGCGAAGCTCGTCCCGCTCGTGCCCGGTGCGCAGTTCAACGACGTGCACCGGAAGATCCCGCCGCACCTCGTCCTCGATCCGACGGAGGACATGATCATCCTGCAGGAGGAGATCTTCGGTCCGCTCTTCCCCGTGAAGACGTATCGCGATCTCGACGAGGTGATCGAGTACGTGAACGCGCGCGACCGCCCTCTCGGCTTCTACGTCTTCACGACCGACAAGCAAAAAGAGGAGAAGCTGATCTACTCGACGATCTCGGGCGGCGTGACCGTCAATCACTGCCTCTTCCACGTCGCGCAGCACGACATGCCCTTCGGCGGCGTCGGCGCGAGCGGGATGGGGCACTACCATGGCCACGAGGGATTCCTCGAGTTCTCGAAGCTGCGGCCCGTCCACACCGCCCCGAAGCTGCCGGGGCTCGAGATGTTCTACCCTCCGTACCGGCCGCGGCAGCGGCGGATGATCGACCTGCTGCTGAAGTTCAAGCGCTAGAGACTCCTTCATCCCGCGGGCTGCCATTCGAGGCGCCGAGAAGAAGCACCTGGTCACGCTGTGAGCTTCGAATGCGTGGAAGCGGACGGCTGGGTGTCCCGAAGGCGCGTTGCAGGGCCGAACACGAGGAGCCCTTCGAGGCCATCTCGACGGCGTCATAGGTACCGGTCGAGTGCGCGAATCGCCTCCGCGAATGGCACGATGTCCACGCCGCTCTCGTGCCAGCGCCGGGTGCCGAGATGGAGCAGGTAGGCCTTCGCGCGCGGGTAGTCCACGAGAAATAGCTGCAAGGGCCTCAGGTCCTCGGCACGCGGACGCGAGCTGCGCTTCACCTCGAAGGCGACCAGGCCGCGCTCACCATAGAGTACGAAATCGACTTCGTCGCCCTTGGCGGTACGCCAGTAGTGCAGCGTGTAGCCGAGCTCGTGATAGTCGTTCACCGCACGGAGCTGCTGGAGCATCAGCGTTTCGAGGGCTGGCCCGGCGATCTCCTCGGCCACGTCGAGTGGCCCACGCGGCCGCACGGTCTGGAAGATCCCGGCATCGAAGAAGTAGAACTTCGGATGCGCCAGCAGCCGCCGCTTGGCGCGGCGCGTGAAGACCGGAAGCCGGACAGCGATCAGTAGGTCCTCGAGAATCGTAAAGTAGTCCTCGGCGACTTTGGCGTGGACTGCCGCTTCCCGCGCTACCCCGGCCATGCTGAGCACGCTGCCCTGCGAGAAGCTCGCGGCCTCGAGGAAGCGAGCGAACGCTCCCGTATTGCGCACGAACCCCTCCTGCTGCACCTCTTCGCGCAGATACGTCGAAACGTAGCTCGACAGGTACTCCTTCGGCCTTGGGGTCGCGCAGGCGAACGGCAGGCAGCCGAACCGGATGGCTCGCTCGAGATTGAAGTCGGGCCCGAGCTCCAGCGCGGTGAGCGGGTGCATGAAGCGCGTCAAGGCGCGCCCGGCCAGCAGGTTCACGCCTCGGCGCCGCAGCTTGCGAGCGCTGGATCCGGTGAGCGCGAAGCGAAGCTTGCGGCCTTCGATGAGGCGGTGCACCTCGTTCAATACCTCCGGAACCCGCTGCACCTCGTCGATCACCACCCAGCCGCGATAGGACCGGGGAATCTGCTCGCCGAGCTGGTCCGGGGACGCGAGCAACCGGGTATAGACTCGTGCGTCCAGGAGGTCGAACCACAGTGCGTCGGGTAGGGTCTGGCGCAGCCATGCGGTTTTTCCCGTGCCGCGCGGTCCGAAGAGGAAGAAGCTCTGGGTCCCGGGCGGCTCGAGCAATCGCGCATACACGAGTCTTTTTTACACAAGAAAAATGACTTTCCAAGTCGGGACGGATCCCGCTCTGACCGCGTTCGAGGAGAACGAGAATCGGCCCGAGAGCGCCGATCAAGGATTTTCCTCCTGCACTTCTTCCCCTTCTTCGGGGGCGGAGATCGACAGGGGCTGGAGGAGCGCTCGAGCCTCTGGCAGAGTCCCTCGGGCGGTTCCCGGGACCGCCCTCACCTTCGCATGCCGTCTCCGATCTGCATCACGTTCGGAGAGTTTCGGCTCGACCTCGAAGGCCAGCGCTCGTGGCGAGGCCTCGACCAGATCGACATCACGCCCGAGCCCTTTTCGGCCGGGCCATCTGCTCGGCCGGATCGAAGAGCTCTCGGCGCTTCGCGACGCGCGAGGCAGGACTTCGACGGTCGACCACTGCATCCGCAAGGCCGAGCGCTATGCCGCCGCCGGCCTCGACCACATGATCTGCCTCATGCAGGCGGACCGCATCCCGCACGAGAAGGTGATGCGCTCGATCGAGCTCTTCGCGATGGAGATCATGCCCCGCTTCCGGTGAGGGCACGAGAACACGACGACCACCGAAGCGTCACTCGCCGGCTCCTTGCGTTGACAGGCCGCCCGTTGCGTCGGTAGTCGGGGGAGCGCATGCCGAGCGAGCAGCTCACGGTCTTGAAGCTCGTCGCGGAAACGCTCGACGGCGCCGGTCTGCCCTACATGCTGAGCGGCTCGACCGCCATGAACTACTACGCCCAGCCCCGCATGACGCGTGACATCGACCTCGTCGTGGAGCTGTCGGCGGACGACGCACCCCGCTTCACGCACCTCTTCGGGGCGGCCTTCTACCTCGACGACGACGCGGTCGCGGACGCCATCGCGCGGCAGGGTATGTTCAACCTCATCCACACGGCGCTGGTCATCAAGGTCGACTTCATCGTCCGCAAGGGCACGGCCTACCGGCGGGAGGAATTTTCCCGCCGCCGAAGGATCCGGGTCGACGACTTCGACCTCTGGATCGTCACGGCAGAGGACCTGGTTCTCTCCAAGCTCGACTGGGCCAGGGACAGTCGCTCGGAGCTGCAGCTCGCCGACGTCCGCAACTTGACCACGGCCGTCGCCGATCTCGACTGGTCGTATCTCGAGCGCTGGGCAGCAGTGCTCGGCGTCACGGAGCTGCTTCGCGAGGTGCGGTCGTGACGGTCATGAAGGACACGACCGATGCGATGAGCGCACGCTACCGAGATCTGCTCATGGCGCGTCCCGGGGTAGAGCGCCTCCGCATGGGGTGCGACATGTTCGACACGGCGCGAGCCCTTCTCCGGTCGGCTGTAGCGTCCGGTGACTCGCCCTCGGCGCGTTCGGCGGTCTTCCTCCGCACGTACGGCGCGGATTTCGACGCGCCGACCCGTGAGCGCATCCTGAGCGCGCTCGGTCGCTGAAGCGAGCGCCTGCGGCACCGAGTTCTCCCCGGAGCTCCTGGGTGAAGAAGCCGGGCCGGGCGAGCTTGCCGGCGAGCGGCTCCACCGGCTCGCGCGAAGCGCCCAGGTGGTCCGCACGGCGGGCCAGCGCTTGGCATTCGTTCACGAGCGTGGCTCGCGAATCCTCTCTACCCGACCCGTGACGGCTTCTGGTGCGGCTCGATCACGCCGCCGCGAACGAGGCGGCGCATGAACTCCTTCACGGGGAGTCGCGCGCTCCCCGCGGTGCCAGCTTCGCGTGACAGGCCTGCTGACGCATCGCAGCAGGCGGCTCGGTCCCGCGACCCGACCGCCGCGAAGCCGAACGGACGGCACGCACGAAACCCCGCCGGAACCTGGTAAAGGAAGTCGCCCCGGTCCCGTATCCTCCTCCGCCATGCGCAGAAGCCGACCGTCGACGTCCGTCGTGCGAATTCTCCCCTTGATCGCCGCTTGCGTTCTCGCGGCGTGCTCCGGCGACGGCGTCGGAACCGACGTCACGGCGCCGCCGAGCGAGGAGCCTCAGCCGACGCCCTCGCCGAGCGATTGCAGCGAGGGCACCTCGTACGACAGCACGTTCGAGGCGGTCCAGGACATCATCTTCGAGCGACACGGCTGCACGCAGGACATCTGCCACGGCAGCTCCGCGCAGGGCGGCCTCGTCCTCTCTCCGGACGTCGCGTGGACGAACCTGATGGCGCCGTCGACGGCGTCCGCCTTCGCGCGTGTGACGCCGGGCGACAACGACCGGAGCTTCGTCTGGCTGAAGCTCGCCGCCGCGACGAATCCCGGCACGGTCGAGATCGCCGGCTCGCCGATGCCGAGCGGGCTTCCCGCGATCAGCGAAGAAGAGCTCGAGCTCCTGCGCGTCTGGATCTACGGCGGCGGGCCGGAGACCGGCACCGTCGCCGGCTCGGAAGAGCTGATCGACGGCTGCCTGCCCGAGCCGGGCCCGATCACGATCCAGCCGCTCGAGCCGCCGCCGCCGGGCGAAGGCGTGCAGCTGGTCATGCCGCAGTATCTCCTCCCCGCGGCGAGCGAGCACGAGCTCTGCTTCGCTTCCTACTACGACATCAGCGACCAGGTCCCTGCCGAGCTGCTGAGCGCGGACGGCAAGACCGTGCGCGTGAAGGCGATGGAGATGCGGCAGGACCCGCAGAGCCATCACCTCCTCGTCGACTGGGTGAACCCCGAGGTGATCGACGTCGATGATCCCGCGTTCGGCCCCTGGACCTGCAAGGGCGGCTCGCAGGCGGGACAGGCGTGCGAGCCGACGGACACGTCGAGCTGCGGCGACGGCTACTGCGCGACCGACTACGAGGACGGATTTGCGTGCCTCGGCTTCGGTCCTCCGGGAACGAGCATCTTCGAGCGCCTCGGCATCGGCGGAGCGCAGGCGCCGCAGGCGTACGACCGGGCGCCCGACGGCGTCTACAACGAGCTGCCGGTGCGCGGGATCATCTACTGGAATTCGCACGCGTTCAACTTGACGACGCAGGACCACCTGATGAACGCGCGGCTCAACTACCTCTTCGCCGGGCCCGAGAACCAGACCTATCCGGCGCGCGGCATCTTCGACGTCTCGCGCATCTTCTCGCCGAGCGCGGCGCCGTTCGAGAGCGAGACGCTCTGCAACGACGTGATCCTTCCGCAGGGCGCTCGCCTCTACGAGCTCAGCTCGCACACGCACCAGCGCGGCAAGCACTTCACGATCGATCTTCCGGACGGGACGCGCGTGTACGAGAGTTTCGTCTACAACGATCCGCTGATCCGCCGCTTCGATCCGCCTCTCGAGTTCGACTCGCCGAACGCGGCCGACCGGACACTCACCTTCTGCTCCCTCTACGTGAACGGCGTGAACGAGGACGGGTCGCCGAACATCGAGGACGTGACGCGCTACTCGCAGCTTCCGCAGAGCGTGTTCCAGCCGGGGGTGCCGGGACGCTGCCGTCCGGTCGCCTGCGTCAACGACGGCATGGTCGGCGAGCCGTGCCGCGGCATCGACGACGACGCTTCCTGCGACAGCTCGCCGGGCGCCGGCGACGGCTGGTGCGACGCCTGCGCGATCACCGGGGGTGAGAGCACCGAGAACGAGATGTTCCTGCCGCTCGGCAGCTACTACGTCGTGCCGGTCGGGGAATAGCTCGAAGGACGACGGGAGTCGCGGGACCCCCTCCCGCGACTCCCGCGCTTCACGCGACTCCCGCGCTTCACGCGACTCCCGCGACTCCCGCGCTTCACGCGACTCCCGCGACTCCCGCGCTTCACGCCTCGCAGGGAAACGCGCCTAGCCTGCATTTCTCACCAGATCACGTCGCGAGGCGGTCGAGAGTGCCGAAGATTCGCGAGCCTCGGACCGGAGGGCGACGCAGGCGTACTTGAACAGTACGTCGAGGAGCCCGGAGGGAGAAGCTCGCGAAGATTCGGTGCTATCGGCCGCCGCAGTAGGGATCTGGTGAGAAATGCAGGCTAGAGGCGAACGATGTCCTCGAAGCGGCCGAAGATCATCCGCTTGGCGTCGAACGGCATCGACTCCCCGTCCATGTCGAGCCGCGGGTCGGCCATCACCTTCTTGTTGATCCGGTTCCGCTGCGCGCGCGACTGGTAGACGATGTAGACGTGAGACGTGGGGTCCGGTTCGTTCGGGCGTATCTGCACCCAGGCTCGCCAGGCTCGCTCGGTCAGCCTGGGTGCAGATGCGGGCAAACGAACCGGACCCCCTTTCCTTCTTCGGCGGCTCGACGCATGCTCCGGCGGTGCGGCGTTTTCTCCTGATCGCGCTCGCGCTGGTCGTCGCGGGCGGCGGCTTCGTCGCGTGGAAGCTGAACGACCGGCCGTCGCTCGAGGTGATGCAGCCGCGCGTGCTGCCGGAAGCGCCGCCGCGCGCGAACGAGCCGCGGATCCGCTTCCTCGGCGTCTCGACGATCGCGATCGGCGACGGCGAGAGCACGCTCCTCGTCGACGGCTTCTTCACGCGGCCGGGTCTCGCGAGCGTCCTTCTCGGCAAGGTCGCTCCCGACGACGAGATGATCCGGAGCGGTCTCGCGCGCGCCGGCATCTCGAAGCTCGACGCGGTGCTCGTCGCGCACTCGCACTACGATCATGCGATGGATTCCGCGGAAGTCGCGCGCCAGACCGGCGCGCTCCTCGTCGGCTCCGAGTCGACCGCGAACATCGGCCGCGGAGCGGGCCTTCCCGAAGACCGGATGCGCGTCGTCGAGGAGACGACGGAGACGACGGAGATGACGTTCGGCGACTTCCGCGTGACGCTGATCCCCTCGAAGCACCTGCCGCACGGGATGGCGATGGGGGAGATCGAAGCGCCGCTCGAGCCGCCCGCACGCGCGACGGACTACCTCGAAGGTGGCAGCTTCTCGATGCTCGTCGAGCACCCGCGCGGCACGATGCTCGTGCAGTCGAGCGCGGGCTGGGTCGACGGCGCCCTGGCGGGTCGGAAAGCGGAGGTCGTCCTGCTCGGCGTCGGCGGCCTCGGCATGATGGACGAGGGCTATCGCGCGAAGTACTGGAGCGAGGTCGTCGAGCCCGTCGGCGCGCGGCGCGTGATTCCGATCCACTGGGACGACTTCACTCGTCCGCTCGAGGACCCGCTGCTCCCGATGCCGCGGATGCTCGACGGCCTCGACGCGACGCTCGCGTTTCTCGAGGAACGCACGGCCGCCTCTGGAATCGACCTCGCGTGGCTCCCGATCGTCGCCCCCGTCGATCCCTTCGGAGCGCGCCCAGGTGCGGAGCCGTGAACCGGGCGCTCCTCGATCACTTCACCGAGCAGGCCGGCTTCTGCGGCCACCTCGGCTCGCCGTTCACCGCGCGTCTGATCGAAGCGATGGCGACCGACCTCCGTACGGGCGGACCGACCGCGGATCTCGTCGGCGACTGGCCCGGTCCGCCGCGCGCGGACGCCGTCTCGCTGCGGCTCGCCGGTGCGCTGCACGCGGCAGCGCTCTCGGGAAGAGACGAAGCGCTCGCCGCCGAGTATCCGGCCGCGCGTCCGACGTGGGACGCCGCCGCGGTGTGGAGCGCTGCGCGCGCTTTTCTCGCCCGCGAGCGCGAGTGGGTCGCGGACTTCCTCCGCTTCGCACCGCAGACGAACGAGACGCGCCGCTCGATCGCGCTCCTCGCGGGCTTTCTCGAGCTCGCGGCGCAGCACGATCTCCCGCTCGAGACACTCGAGATCGGCGCGAGCGCCGGGTTGAATCTCTTCTGGGATCGCTTCGCGTACCGGACCGCGTCGTGGAGTTGGGGCACGCCGAGCCGCGAGCCGATCGGGACGGTGTGGGAAGGGCCGCCCCCACCTCTCGAGGCGACGCTATGCGTGCGGCGTCGTGCCGCCTGCGACGTGAACCCGCTCGACATCCACAGCGAGGCGGAGCGCCTCCGGCTTCGCTCCTACGTGTGGGCGGACCAGCCACACCGGCTCGCGCGCTTCGACACGGCCGTCGCCGTGGCGCTCGCGCACGACGTCCGCGTCGACCGCGCCGATGCCGGCGCTTGGCTCGAGGAGAAGCTCGCGCGCCGCTCCGAGGACGCGCTGACCGTCGTGTACCACTCGGTCTTCTTCCAGTATCCGCCGCCCGAGACCCGCAAGCGCATCGCTTCGGCGATCGCGCACGCGGGCACGACGTCGAAGGCGCCGCTCGCGTGGCTCCGGCTCGAGCCGGAAGCCGCGATCGGTGGACCGAGGGAAAGCGTCCGCTTCCTCGTCGACGTGATCACATGGCCCGGCGCGGCTCGCCGAACGCTCGCGGAGACGGACGGGCACGCGCGGTTCGTGAAGATCCTGTCGACGGCGACTCGAGCCTGAGACGGCCCGGTCGCTTCAGTCCGCCGCGAGCACCTCGCTCGCGGCGCGCTCGCCCGCACGGATCGCGCCGTCGATGAAGCCGTTCGAGCGGGTCGCCGTCCCCGTCCCCGCCCAGTGGAGACGGCCGATCGGATCGCGCAGCACCGAGCCGATCCGGCTCGGGAGCGCCTTCTCGCACTCGCCGATCACCGTGTCGGGCAACGACGTGGGGCTGCAGGAGACGTCCGGCATCTACATCCGCTCGACGGACACCTCGGCGAACTTCGCGCAGATCCCATCGACGGCCACGATCGCCGGCACGTGCAACGAGGTCAAGGGCTTCGTGAGCGGCGTCAGCGTCTACAGCCCGTGGCCGCGGACTTCGGTGGCCTCCTCCCCGGAACGACCGTCAACCTCGACGACGG
>VGTG01000046.1 GCA_016874795.1 Deltaproteobacteria bacterium
GTGGGCGTCGGGGTCGGGGTACGCGTCGGGGTCGGCGTCGGAGTCGGAACCTTGGTGGGACTCGGGCGGGGAGTCGGCGTCGGCGTCGGCGGGCGAGCCTGATGCGTGCCGCGCACGAACACCTGTCCACCTACCGCGGTGCCGAGCAGGATGGCGTCCTTCCGGAAGTCGAGGTCGTCATCCTTCGGCGCGAACAGAGTCCCGATGAACACGCTCAGGTGGCCGATGTCGGAGTTCGCGATCGAAGTGAACGGGTTGCAGGTGATGCGCGATCCGATCCAGAGCGCGAAGTCGTCGACGTGGGCGTTATCCGCTCCGAAGAACGCGCCCTCTTCGTCGGTGACGTTGTCGCGCACGTAGATCGTCACGGGCCCGTTGGCCGTAATGCTTGCGAACTTGCGAATGTCCCAGTTGCGGAAGCGGTATACGCCCGCGTTCAGGAAGACGTGCGAGCTCTGGCGCGCGAGGAGTTGCCCGTAGCAGCCAGGGCTCAGCGTGACCGTGTCACCCACGGGAACGGTGACGTCCCCCGCGCCGAGAGTACAATCGTTGCAGATATTATTTACAGGTAGGTTTGGGAGGTTGATCGGCAGCGGGAACGTCTGCGGAAAGATCTGCCCGCGAACCTCGCCGGTCGGATTGCCGACGATCGCGTTCGTGTATGCGTCCGCGATCGAAGCCTGCGGGCCGAGATCGATGGTATCCGCCGCGACGAAGAACGAGGGCGAGGCGTCGAGCTGAAAGGAGTTGAGTCCGATCTCGACGGTTCCGTCGGCATTGACGGTCGCGTAGTTGCCCGTGAGGTTCAGGTTCGGGCCGATGACGAGACGGTCGAGGCTGATGACCGTGTAATCGCGCCAGTTGTTGGTCGGGATGGCGTCGGCGCGCGTCGGTGGAACCAGTCCGGCAACGAAGAACGCCATGGCAAGCGCCGCGCGGGCGATGCCGCGCGCGTGCCGTACGCCGATCCGTGGAGAATGCAAAGTGGTTCGGTCGATCATTGCAGCGGGTCTCTCTCGAGTTGGCGAAGGCCTACGGCACGCCGTGGGCGGAGGAGGAGGGGAAACCGTAGCGGAGGTTTTGCGGTGCGCTTCGGCGGGCTTATCCGAGGCAAGGTCGTACCGCAAGAAAAGGGCCACTGCAGGAAAGGATCAGGTAGAGATTCTGGACCTGTCTCGCCGGATGGGAGAAACGCGCACCTTGCATCCGTGCACGAGCTGGCTTGCGTGCGAGTCTCGCCTGCGCGCTTTGGCAATTCACAGGGAAGGAGCTATGGTTCGTCCGGCGCCTCCGCAGCGACCACACCGAAGCCGAAGAGGGCGGGCAGGAAGTATCGGAGCGCATAGAACCCGAGCTTCAGGGCTTCCTCCGTGACCCGCACGAGGGAGCGCTCGCGTGCCCACCAGTCGAGTCCGTAGACGGTCCCGCAGGGGTACACCGTCACCTTCGAGCCGAGACCTCCCAGGGCCGTCCGGAGGCTCCAGAGAGCCCGCCTCGAGTGCGTCGGCGAGGTGACCGCGACGATCTCCCGGGCACCGCTCGAGCGCATCCAGTTGCCGAGAACGACCGCGTCCTCCCACGTGCTCGTGCCCTCGGAGAGCACGACCTCGGCGCCATCGGGCACGCCATGCGCGGCCGCGACCCGCGCGTTCAGGACGGCGTCGCTCAGAGGTCGATCGACGACGAGGAGCTCGGGCGCGACGTGCGCGCCCGTGAAGACGACGCGAGGAGCAGTTCCGTTCCGGTAGAGCTCGGCCGCGCAGACGGCGCGCTCGGGAATCTGTCCCGGGAAGACGTAGATCGCGTCCGAGTGGGCCGGGGCCGTACGCCGCACCATGAGGAGATTCGGGACGAGCGGCACCAGGAGGAGCGGCACGAGAGCCAGAAGCAGGACGACGAGCCACCGCCGAGAGGGGCGCTTGCGGTGGGGTCCGGTGACAGGAAGGATCCGAGGATCGTCGCGCACGGCATTTCCTTCGAGACGCTCGCCGGACGGTCCGAGGCCTCAGGGAGCGCCGCGCTCGCCGGTGCCGGGCAACGGTACCGGGGCCGGCGCTGGGAGCCCGCGCTGGCTCTGGTCGCTCTCCTCTTCGGCCTCGCCGAGCCGGCGTGGGCGCGCGACTGCGGCGGCCGGCGCGTCTGTCGCTGCGGCGACCGCGTCGTCTCCGACTACGAGCTCGTCGCCGACCTCGGACCCTGCGAAAAGCACGGCTTGATCCTCGACGGCCCGGTCACCCTCGACGGGGGAGGACACAAGATCCGCGGCAGCCGCGCGCGCTCGAGCGCGGGCGTCGTGCTGAAGGAGAAGGCCGGAGGGAGCCGCGTTCGCAACCTCGAGGTGACCGGCTTCGAACGCGGCGTGCGACTCGCCGGCGTGCAGCGGGCGCACGTCGAGAACGTCGAGTCGCATCACAACGGAGACCCCGTCGCGCACAAGGGATACGGAATCGACGTCTCCAAGAGTGCTTCCGACAACGTCATCGAGAACGTCCACGTCCATCACAATGCCGACGAGGGCATCCATATCGGAAACGGTTCCCGGGGCAACCGCGTCGTGAAATCGCGCGTCGAGGAGAACTACCGCGAGCAGGTCTACTTCCTCGAGAACGAGGACAACAGCCTCGAGGGCTCGACGATCCGCGGCGGCGGCGCCTCGGCGGTGTTCGTGAAGCACGCGCGAAACGTGCGGATCGAGGGCAACACGATCGACGGGCGCGGGATCCAGGTCCGCGGCTCCTCGTCCGACATCCGTATCGCGGGAAACACTCTCGAGGGGATGGGCGTCGTCGTCCAGCCCTACCGGAAGAAGGGCTCGATGGAGCCGATGGCCGTCCCGAGCGGCGTGACGGTCGAGAAGGGGCGGATCCGCGCAGAGAGCGCCTGCGTGCGCTTGGTCCAGGCGCGCGGGACGAAGCTCGAATCGGCGGAGCTCGCCTGTCCGACGAGCCTCACGATCGACGGCGACAGCGACGTCCAGGCGATCGACACGAAGCTCGAGGACGTCCGCTGCGAAGGCGACGGCTCCGTCACGCGAATGCGTCGCGCGGATGCGAAGTTCGTCGATGCGAAGGGGAACGCCGTCGGCGGCGTCCAGGTCCGGTCGCGCGGCGGTACGACGCTCGCGCAGGCGAACGCGAAGGGCGTTCTCGACGCCCTGGTTCCCCTCGGTCAGATGGTCTGCCCCGACACGAAGTGGTCGAGGTCCTCCGACGTGAAGCTCTCCTCCGGCGAGTGGAGCCGCGAGATCGCGGCCGCCGATCTGAAGGGAACGATCCGCGTCGACGCGGGCGAATGAGAGGGGATGCCCTCTCGATCAGTCGGAGCCGAGCTTCAGGGCGATCCGGTAGTCGCTCGGCCGGTCGCCGAGACGAACCTCGGTGCCGATACCGATGCCGAGGAGCCCCCAGAAGAGGAGCTGCACCGCGATGTTGTTGAAGGGGTCGAAGCTCTGCATCGCGACGAGAAAGCCCAGGACCGAGAACATGATCGCCCAGAGCGTCGCGCGGAGACCCGGATCCGCGGTGCGCTGCTGCGTCGTGTAGAGCGAGTACAGCGCCGCGCCGAAGATCCAGAGCATCGCACCCCAGCCGAGAATCCCATTCTCGAGGAGGAGCCGCAGGTTGCCGTTCGCCTGGAGCAGCGCCGCGTCCGAGGCGTGCGAGCCTAGAGGCACGAGCTCGCCGAGCGTGCGCGGTCCCTGACCGAGGAGCAGCTCGCGCGTCGGCATCTTTGCGATCGCGTTACAGGCCTCCGTCGACTGGCCGCACAGCAGGGCCTGCCAGGAGAGGTGCCCGTCGGAGAAGGCGTGGAGCACCGCCAGGTACGCGAAGGGAGCGAGGACCACGAGCGAGGCGAACGCCCAGCGGACGCTCAGGTGGCGCCACGAGTACGCCGTCGCGATCAGCGCGAGAGCGACCAGTCCACCGGGATGGCGCGTCAGGAGAATGCCGACGAGGCAGATCGTCGTGGAAGCGACCCAGAAGTCGCGTGCTTCCCGCGACTGCGCGCGCGCGAGGCGGCAGAGGACGCACGGGACGCCGAGCATGAGATACGTCGCGAGAGCGATCGGGCTGCCGAGAGTCGAGGAGACGCCGACCGGGCTCACGCCGAGGCCGACGAGCGCCCGCGAGTCGCGCGGGATGTAATCCGCGACGACCATCTCGAACAAGCCGAGCGCCGAGATGGCGACCGAGATCAAAGCGACCGCCGTGACGGAGCTCCGCACGAAGCGGCGCGTGAACGTGCCGTTGATGACCGCGAGCATCACGATGAAGCCCGTGATCAGGTAGTACGTCGCACCACGAACGGCCTGCACCGGCGACTCCGAGAGGAATGCCGAAGCGAGCGAGAGCAGCAGGAAGATCGCGATCGGCAGGTTCAGCGGAGTCCGGTAGAGGCTGATCTTGTCGCGTGGCGCATGCCGCAGGATCATCCACAGCGCGCCGAAGGCGATCACGCCGTGCAGGGGATTCACCCGCGCGCCGAGCATCTCGATGTAGAGGTTCTCCATCACCGAGGCGGGGATGAAGGAGACGAAGAGCAGGAGGACGAGGAGGAACGCGCCGAGCGTGATCCAGCGGTTCAGGACCTTCAGCGCGGTCAGCCCGACGAGCTGCGCGTCGAGCCGCAGGCTCCGATGACTGATGTAGAGACGGTCGTAGCGGAGCTTGTTGCGCGGCGAGGTGAAGTAGCCGCCGCGCACCTGCGCGAGACCGGTCATGCCCGGCGCCACGCGGAAGCGGTCCGCGTAGTCGGGGATCTCGTCGAGGTAGCGCTCGAGGAAGATCGGACGAAGCGGGCGCGGGCCGGCGAAGTTCATTTCGCCGCGCAGCACGTTGATGAGCTGCGGGACCTCGTCGAGCTTGGAGCGCTTCAGGAACTTTCCGATCGGCGTGTAGAAGTCGTCCTGCGCGCTGAGCAGACGCCCGCCGATCTGCCGCTCGGAACCTTCGCGCAGCGTCCGGAACTTGTACATCGTGTACAGCTTCTGGCTCCGGCCGGTGCGGACGCCCGAGTAGAAGAGCGGGCCTGGGCTCGTGAGCTTCACCGCGATCGCGACCAGCACGAGGATCGGGGAAAGAAGGACCAGTGCCGTGATCGCGAGGATGGCCTGGATCAGGTAGCGCGCCGTCGACTCGGGCGCTTCCGGCCGAATCGTGCGGACCAGCCGGTCCGGCGCGGGAGAAGCCGACGGGTTTAGGTTCACCGCCGTGTTGGGCACGGCGCGCAATGGAAGGGGTCGGGACACGGAAAAGGGTCCGGGCTGGTCTCTGGAAGAATGCATGAGCGGTTCCGACGTGGTCAACCCACGAGTCGGGGTCGGACCTCCGTGGGGTCGACGTGGCTCAGCGCGTCGTGCCAGGTCTGGAACATGAGGAGCGTCCAGATGTCGCGGCTGTGGTCATGGGCAAGCGACTCGTGGTCGTCGATCAGCTTCTGAACGGCTTCCGGACGGAAGAGACCGCTGGCGCGGATCCGCGAGGGAGCGAGAGTATCGCGGACCATCTCGCGGAGCGGGCCGACGATCCAGCTCGGGATCGGCACGTTGAAGCCCTGCTTGGGGCCGTGGAGCGTCTCGTGGGGCAGGCGATCCGCCATCACCTTCCGGAGGAGATACTTCTTCTGGAAGCGCTTCATCTTGAGCGTACTCGGGACGGAAGCGACGAGCTCGACGAGCGGATGGTCGAGGAGGGGAACGCGGCCCTCGAGCGACGTTGCCATCGTCATGCGGTCCGCCTTGACGAGCATGTCGCCTTCGAGGCCGAGCCGCGTGTCGATCGCGAGGAGCTGTCCGAGGAGGTCGGTCTGGTCGACGTCGGCGATCGCCTCGCGATAGAGCCGTAGCGTCGGCTCGAGCCCATCTGCGGTCGAATCGTACAGCGTGCGCTTGCGGTCCTCGTCGAAGATCGCCTTCCACGAGAGATGAGCCTCGATCGGGTCGCGATCCGCGCCGGCGACGAAGCGCTTCGCCATGTAGTCGAAGCTCACCCTGCCGTGCGAGACCGGTAGGCGCTCGACGACGCGAGCGACGACGTTCCGTCCGAGCGCCGGGACGAGCCGGCGGTACCAGCCGGCGAGGACCGTCGCGGGGTACGTCTTGTAGCCGGCGAAGACCTCGTCGCCGCCCTCGCCTGAGAGAGCGACCGTCACGTGCTGGCGCGCGAGGCGCGAGACGCAGAGCACGGGGATCGCCGAGGAGTCGGCGTAGGGCTCGTCGAAGGAGCGGACGAGCTCCGGGACGAGAGAGGCCGCGTCCGGCGTCACGACGAGCTCGTGGTGCTCGGTCTCGAAGTGCTTCGCAGCGACGCGCGCGCGGTCGAGCTCGTTGAACGTCTTCTCCTCGAAGCCGATCGAGAACGTCTTCAGCGGTCCCGTGTGGAAGCGTCGCATGCACGAAACGAGGGTCGCGGAGTCGACACCGCCCGAGAGGAACACGCCGAGCGGCACGTCGGAGACGAGGTGGCTCCGGACCGCGTCGTCGAGTCGCTCGCGCAGCGCCTCGAGGACGACGCCCTCGCTGCGGAGAGACGGGTCCGCGCGCAGCTCGAGCTTCCAGTACTGCTCGGTGCGGATCTGTCCGTCCTCGACGATCAGTCGCGTGCCCGGCGCCAGCTTCCGCGCGTCGCGGAAGATCGAGGCGGGCGCGGGGACGTACGTCAACGTCAAGTAGTCGTGCAGGGCCTGCCGATCGATCGTGCGGTCGAGCCCGGCTGCGACGAGGCTCTTCAGCTCGGAGCCCCACACGAACCGGCGCCCGATTCGTCCGTAGTAGAGCGGCTTGATCCCGAGCCGGTCGCGCGCGAGGAGGAGGCGCTTTCGCGGCGCGTCCCAGAGCGCGAAGGCAAACATGCCCCGCAGATGCTCGACGCAAGCAGTGCCGTACTCTTCGTAGAGGTGGACGATCGCTTCCGTGTCGCTGTTCGTCGCGAAGCGATGGCCCTTCTTCTCGAGGTCGGCGCGGACCTCCTGGAAGTTGTAGATCTCGCCGTTCTGCATCACGGCGAGCGTGCGGTCCTCGTTGAACAGCGGCTGGTTGCCGCCGGCGAGATCGATGATCGACAGACGCCGCATGCCCATGGCAAGCGGACCGTCGAGGAAGATTCCTTCGTCGTCGGGACCGCGGTGAACGATCACGTCGCACATCGGCTTGATGTGCTCGCGTGTCAGCGTGGCCGAAGGGTCGAGGGCGAGCTGTCCTGCGATCCCGCACATTTCCTACTCTCCTCCGCCCGCGCTCGCGGCCTGCGCCCCGCGCCAGCGCTGCTGCGCCGCGTGGAGCAGGTCGAAGCTCCCATCCAGCTTGTGTCGGAAGTCCCGCAGGGTGTCGTCGTTGGCGATGAACGTGCGGCGCAGGCTGAACGGGTGCGTGTCCCGCGTGACGCACCCGGGCATCGTCGTGCAGGCGAGCTCGTAGCCCGCTTCGCGCACGGCGTCCTTGACGCGGGCGTCGAAGTCGCCGCGCGGATAGCAGAACGTCCGCGCCTCGATCCCGGTGCGCTCGCGAATTGTCCGTCCGGACTCGGCGACCTCGTGCCGCAGGCACTCATCGTCGAGCGTCGTCAGGTTCGGGTGCGTCAGCGTGTGCGCGCCGAAGTCGACCCCGTGCCGGGCCATCTCCTCGACCTGCTCCCAGCGGAGAGGCGGAACGCCGCGCCGATCGCGCAAAACAGGAAGCTCGTCCGTTCCGATGTAGTCGACCGTGAGGAAGACCGTCGCGGGGATCTGCTCCTTCTGAAGGACGGGAAACGCGTTCGTGTAGTTGTCGGCGAACCCGTCGTCGAAGGTGACGACGACGCTCCTCTCGGGAAACTCGCGCTTCGCATCGAGATGCTCCCGGACCGCGGAGAGCGGCAGAAGGTGGAAGCCCTCGCGACGGAGGAGCGCCATCTGCTCCGCGAAGGCGCGCTTCGGGACGCAGGAGCGGTGCGGCTCGTCGTCGATGCGGTGATAGTAGATCACGCGCAGCGTGCCGGAGCGTCCGGGCTTCAGCCGTCGCACGAGGACGGCGGCTTCCGAAGCGGCGGTTCGCAGGGCGCGCGAGGTCCTGGATCGGACCATCAGGCGGCCTCCCGCGCGGTCGCTCCTCGGAAGATCTCGACGAGCTCTGCGACGGTGCGCGTCATGTCGAAGTTCTCGACGACGCGGCGACGTCCTTCTGCGGCGAGGCGCGCGGCCTTCTCGGGATCGGCGAGAAGCGCTCCGATCGCGTCTGCGAGCGCCTTCGGATCCCTCTCGGGAACGAAGAGCCCGCTCTTCCCGTGCTCGACGAGCTCCGCCATCGAGGGCAGCTCGGTGCACACGACCGGTGCTCCCGCCGCGAGACCTTCGATCAGGATGTTCGGGATGCCGAAGTGATCCTCGTGGTGCGCCGGAAGCGCGACCACGCTCGTCTCGAGGTAGGCGGGGATCAGGTCCTCTTGCGGCCGATAGCCGGGCAGATCGACGCGGTCCTCGAGGCCGAGCGAGCGGATCAGGGCCTCGAGCGCGGGGCGCTCTTCGCCTTCGCCGATGATCTCGAGTCGCGCGTTCGAGCCGGCGTCGCGCAGCAGCGCGATCGCGCGGATGAGGTCGTCGAACCCCTTGCAGGTGCGCAGCGTGCCGACGCTCAGCACGTGTCCCAGCTGCCGCGTCGCGCCGTTCGGCCGGAAGCGGGCCAGGTCGACGCCGTGGTAGACGGTCCGGATCCGCTCCGCGTGCGCGGGCGCGATCTCCGCGAGGTAGCCCCGATTGTACCGCGTGCAGGTGATCACGAAGCGCGCGGCGGCGAGCTTCTCGGGAAGCATCGCGTGGTGGACGAAGATGTCCGTCGCGTGCCCGGAGAAGCTGAAGGGAAGACCCGTCAAGCGCGAGATCACGAGCGCGGCGGTCGCCGGGTAGGTCGCCCAGTTCGCGTGGATGTGGCGGACGCTGCGCTTCACCATGTCCTCGGCGAAGTAGAGGCTCTGCGGCAGGACCGCGATCGACTTCGCGAGCGCGTTCGGCATCGAGCGGTGACCGGCGACGATCTTCGCGGTGACCCCGAGCGCCGCGCCCGGGTGCCGGCCGAGGGCGCGAAGTGCGGCTCCCGTACGGGCGCCGGGCGATCCGGGGTACACGGTCCGCTCCAGGAGAACGCGAGCGTCCTCGTGCACGCGCCAGCCCTTCGGTGGCGAGAGCAGGGAGTAGATCGTGAAGTCGAGTCCGCTGTCGTGGAGGCCGCGGAGCTCGCGTAGAAAGTAGGCGTCGACCTGCCGCGGGAACTGATTGACGATGAACGCGAGCATGGCTCAGGCGGCCGCGGCTCGCTGCGTGCGGGCGGCGAGCGTTCGATAGAGCCGCTCGGTCTGGTCGACCATCGGCGCGATCGCGAAGAGCGTCTCGACGCGCTTCTGACCGGCACGACCGAACCGGTCGCGCAGGTCGGCGGACTCGGCGAGACGCGTGATCGCGTTCGCGAGCGCCGCCGGATCGCGAGGAGGAACGACCAGCCCGGTCTCGTCCTGCTGGATCACCTCGGCGTTCCCGCCGACGTCCGTCGCAGCGACGGCTCGCCCGGCCGCCATCGACTCGATCACGGTGTTCGAGAGGCCCTCCTTCACCGAGGAGAGCACGGAGAAGTCGACGCTCTGCAGCCATTCGGCGGAGTCGGTGCGGAAGCCGGTGAAGTGGACCCGATCGGCGATGCCGAGCTCGCGACACAACCGGCGGAGGTTCTCCTCCTCGCGCCCGCCGCCCACGACGACGAGGTGCAGGAGAGGGACGCGGTCGCGGATCAGGGCCATCGCCTGCAGCAGCGTGCCGTGGTCCTTCGCGGGCTCGATGCGCGCGACGACACCGGCGACGACGGCGTTCTTCGGGATGCCGAGCTCGTCGCGGCGAACGCGCGGATCGCACGGCGCGCGGAAGCGGTCGAAGTTCACGCCGTTGTAGATCGTCACGACCTTCTCGGGAGCGAGCCCGCCGCGCTCCAGCAGGTAGCGCCGCACGGCTTCGGAGTTCGCGATGATGCAGTCGGTGGAGCGCGCGAGCCAGCGCCCGAGGACGCGCTTGTAGGTCTCCTCCCAGATGTCGACGTTGCGCTCGGAGGCGAGCACGATCGGAATGCCCGCGAGCCGCGCCGCGAGGCGCGCCCAGGTGTTCGCGGTCCAGAGGTACGTCTGGACGATGTCGTAACGTTCGCGACGCATCCGGCCGGCGAGCCGCAGGACGAGCCCGGGATCGGCCTTGAGCCGCTTCGGCTCCTGATGGACCGGGACGCCGAGGGAGGCGATCTCCGCCGCCTTCCGCCCGTAGCGGAAGCAGCACACGTGCGGCTCGAACTGCTCGCGATCGATGTGGCGGACGAGCTCGAGGATCTGCTGCTCGGTTCCGCCGATGTCGAGCTCGTCGATGACGAAGAGGACGCGCAGCGGTGGTCCCAACGGCGAGCTCCGTGCGGGCCGGGGCGTCCCGGGGCGCGGGCGCCACTGAAGGATCTGGGCCCCCCCGCTCCGGTTCGGCGAGGTTTCGTTGTCGTTCATGAATACTACGCTCGAGGCGCGCCGGCCCGACTCTTCTGGCGGCCGGTCCCCGAGAAGGGTTTAGCCGGGCGCGCCCCGCTGTTCGGAGCTGCGGCCGGTCTGCCGCGCCAAGGTCGCGACGCCGGCTTCGAGATCGAGAGCCGGAGCCCAGCCGAGGTCCTCGCGAGCGGCGCGGGTGTCGTAGCGGAGGCTCTCCGTCGCGCGCCGGAGCTTGTAGCGGGTGAGCGGCAGGCTCCGCCGAGCCAGGCGGCTCGCGACCTCGCAGCCGAGTGCGACCGGATAGAAGAAGGCGGAGGAGAGATAGGTCGGGCGCATCGCGGACGCGCCGGACGAAGCGAGCTGGGCGAAGTAGTCGTCCTGCGTGACGGCGCCGTCGATCACGTTGTAGGCGGCGCCTCGACGGCCGCGCTCGCCGGCGAGGGCGATCGCTTCGCACGCGTTGTCGACGTGCGTCAGCGGCAGGAGAGCCTTCCGGGAGCCGACCACGATGCGGCGACCACGTCCGCGCGGCACGGGGAAGGAGAGGCGGCCGAGGAAGGGCTTCGCCTCCGCTCCGTAGAGGATCCCGGGGCGGATGACGATCACGTCGAGCTTCGAGCTCTCCGCGAAGCGACGGACGCGCTCGTCGGCGCGCGCCTTCGACCACGCGTAGGCGCCGCGCTGCTCGATCGCGGGATCGAGCGGCGTGTCCTCTCGGATCTCCGCAGCGGCTGCATCGGATCCGTAGATACCCGCGGAGCTGACGTACACCAGCCGGCGCACGCCCGAAGCCTCCGCGGCTTCGAGCAGGTTCTCGGTGCAGGTGACGTTGTCGCGCTCGAACTCCGCGCGCGAGCCGCCGGTGCTGACGCGCGCGGCGACGTGGTAGATCGTGTCGATCCCGTGCGTCGCGCGGGCGAGCGCCTTCGGATCGTCGAGGCCGCCCCAGACGACCTCGGAGATCTCCTTGGGAATGCGCTTGAGATCGGTGCCGACGCGCACGAGCGCGCGCAGCGATCGACCACGCGCCGCGAGGCGCGCCGCGAGGTGACGCCCGAGATAGCCGGTCGCTCCGGTCAGGAGGTCCATGGTTCCTCTCGTGCATGGCCGTTGCCCTTGCCGGCGTCGGTGGCCGCTCCGGGCGAGAAATGCTTCTCGATGATGCGCAGCAGGCGGACGTTCTCGCGGCCCGCGGCGCCGTCGACCGGCGAGGGATCGCCGCGATCGAGGCTCCGATAGAACTCGCGGATGTTCTGTCCGATGCCGGGATAGAGCTTCATCCGGCGGAGTGCCACGCCGATCACGTTCTCGGCGGTGGCCTGCACGAGCTGCGCCGCCGGCTCGAGGTTCGCGGTGAGCTTGCCGACCAGCTTCGGCAGCTTCCGCACGCGCTCGAGGAGGATCGTCATCGTGTTGAGATTGATTCGAGCGGTCGCCTTCGTGCCGAAGAGGTTCAGATGATTCAGGTAGGGCTGCGCGCCCATCGAGAAGACGACGTAGCCGTAGGTCTGGTCCCCCTCGAGCAGGATGCGGATCTCGCGCAGGAGGCCGTCCGCACCGAGCGGCTTCCCGGCGATCTGAACGCCGTGGACGTCGCCGAGGAACTCGGTCGCGAGGTAGAGCGGGTGCGGACCGAGGTTGTAGAGGGGCGCGAACGGATCGGCGACGCTCCAGTGCTTGCCGTCGCCCGGCGCAGCTCCCCCTTCGACCGGGTTGACGCCCTGATGCGCCTCGACGGACACGATGTCGCCGAGGACGCCCTTGTCGACGAGAGCGCGGGCTTTGCGGATCACCGGGTCGAAGAGCCGGTTGTGATCGATGCACAGCCGGCGGCCGTAGCGCTCGGCGGCCTCGATCATGCGATCGCAGTCGGACACGCGAAGGGCCATCGGCTTCTCGACCATGACGTTCGCGCCGCGCTCCATCGCTGCGATCGCGAGATCGGCGTGCGTGTGCGGCGGCGTCAGGACGTGGACGATGTTAGGCTCCTCGCGCCGCATCATCTCGTCGATGTCGTCGTACGCGTTCGGGATGTTTCGCGGTCGCGCGAACTCCTCCGCGCGGTCGCGATCGGCGTCGCACACGGCGACGACGCGCGCATTCGGTACTCCGCGTGCGTAGCCGTGGTGCACGACCGCGATGCGTCCTGCGCCGATCAGCGCGACGCGATGCGAGCGGTCGGTCATCGATTCCTCTCCCGGGTCGGCGCGCTCATCCGAGAGTCGGGAGGTAGCGCCAGAATTCGTTGTTGAGAGCGCAGCACTTCGCACACTTCGGGAAGAGCCGGCGCTTCTTCAGAGCCTTCCGGAACGTCACGTAGGAGTCGTTGTTCCAGATCTCCCGCACGCTCTGCTGTCGGACGTTCCCGAAGGCCACGTCGATCGAGCAGGAGTAGACGTCGCCGTACGGGCTGATGCGGAACGTCTTCCAGGGGTAGAAGCACTTCTCGACGAAGGCGTACTCGTCGTCGAGGAAGCGGCGCTCCATCTGGTCGGGCGTCGTCAGGGGCGGGCCGAAGCCGATCGGGATGCCGTACTCCTCGCTCTTCTTCTTCGCCTTCTCGGCCTCCTCGAAGAGCGTGTCGCCGTTCACCTGCCGGAGGTACATCGGCAGGTCCTGGTCCTCTTCCTTCTTGTGCACGGGAAGCGGGATCATCTGCTCGGTCTCTCGGTCGTGCTCGGGCGTCGTGTAGAACATGTAGTCGAAGTCGACGGTGTCGACGCCGGTGTCCTTCAGCCAGTCGAGCACCTCGCTGTAGCGGTGCTGGTTCAGCGCGGAGATCGTCACCGTGATGCCGATCTTCGGGCGCCGGACGCCGAGCTCCTGCTTGGCCGCCTGGATGTTGCGGATGCCCTCGAGGAGACGGCGGAAGCTGCCCTTGCCACGACGGATCTCGTCGTGCAGATCGTCCGGTCCGTCGATCGAGATCGACAGGGCGTGCGGTTTCAACGAGACCAGGCGTCGCGCCTCGTCCGGCCGCAGGAACCAGCCGTTCGTGTTCACGCAGAGATGGATCGGCGTCTTCGTGATGTGCTCGACGATCTCGAAGACGTCCTTCCGGAGGAACACCTCGCCGCCCGTGATGGTCATGTCCTCCACGCCCATCGCCGCGATGTCGTCGACGACGCGCTTGATCTCTTCGGTGCTGAGCTCCGCCCGCTGACGCTCCTTGATGTAATCGGGGTGCGTCTTGTCGTGCATCATCCGGGGGATGTCGAGCGGGCACATCTGGCACGACAGGTTGCAGCGGAGCGTCAGCTCCATCGTGACGGACTGCGGCGTCCACGCCTTCCCGCGCGCGACGGTGTACGGGACCCAGTACTTGTAGGATTTGAGGTTGCTCTTCGTGAGCCCTCGGTCCCGCAGCCAACCCTTCATGTCGTCGAGTACGGTGTTTTCGTCGTTGGTCATTGCTGACTCCAGTCAGTCCGTCCTGGGAGATGGCGTACGCGGATCACAGGAAGCGGCGGCCCTGCTGGCGCAGGCGCAGTCCGTCCTCGCGAGTCGGAAAGGAAAAGTAGGTCGCCTGGCTGCGGTCGTTCGGCTGGGTCGTGATCGCCCCCTGCTCGAGGCGGTCGATCGCGTCGACGATCAGCCGGGCGCCCGTCGCCTTGGTCTTTCGAATGATCGTGTCCTGGGTATCGTCCGGCTCGATCGGGACCCGCTCCTGTAGGAGGATCGGTCCGTCGTCGAGCTCTTCGTTCATGAAGTGGACGGTCGCACCCGTTTCCTTCTCGCCGTTGGCGAGCACCCAGAAGCTCGGGAGACGGCCGCGGTACCGCGGCAGCAGAGCTCCGTGGACGTTGATGCAGCCGAGGCGGGGAAGGGCGAGGATCTCGCTCTTGAACTTCTGGCTCGCGTTGATCGAGATCACGAGGTCGAGGGAGAGCTTGCGCAGCGTGTCGAGGTACTCGCGTCCGTTCACGCTCTTCGTCTCGTAGAACGGGACCTCGTACTGCTGCGCGACACCGCGAACCGAGTAGTGGCCCGGGAGGAGGACGCGCGACGACGCCACGGCGAGCGCGCGGCGCGTCGCGTAGCGAAAGGACTGGCGCAGGAACTGGCCCGGGCCGTACAGCGCGAGATGGTCACGCAGGGTCGACGTCCACGTCTGCTTCGGCATCAGCTCCGGGAGGATCGTGATTCCAGCGATGTTCGCGCGACGATGGCGCAGCACCGTGTGGAGGAACTGCGGCAGATACAGGCAGTCCTCCTGCGTGATGATGAAGGCACGTAGTCCCATGCGCGGCCTAGACCCCGGCCGCCATCTTGGTGGCTGGACGAGACGAAGACAAGACGAAAACCCGGCTCACGAGTGGAGCCATCCCCGTTGTGCGAGGACGTCGCGCATGGGGGCGAAACGGAAGTCCGAGAGGAGGCGGCGGAGCTTCGACTCCATCGAATCGAGCCGGATGTAATGGGTCGAAATACCACGTTTGCCGCGGCTCTTGAGGCGCGGCTGCTGCGTATCGATCTCCCACGGATGGAGATAGACCAGCGCCGGCTCGCCCTCGCGATTCACACGGCGCATGCCCCAGCGCATGTACTGGTACGGCAGGAGGCGAAGGTAGGCGCCGCCGCCCAGAGGCAGGTTCCGGCTCCCGAAGCGCGTCGTCGTCATCGGGAACTCGACGAGCTTCCGGCGACCGGCCTGGTGGATGACGAACGGGAAACGAAGCGCGCCGGGAATGCCGTAGAGGGAGTCCTGGACCGGGAAGATGCTCGAATCGTACTCGAGGCCGGCCTCGAGCATCACGTCGAGCGCCCACATCGACTTCGTGGTCACCGAGAAGGACGGGGCGCGATAGCCGTACGCCTGACGTCCGAGGATCTTGTGCAGGATCTCCTGCGAGCGCTCGAGGTCGCGGCGATAGAGGTCGCGACCCTGCTCGTACAGAAGCCGATGCGAGTAGCCGTGCGTCGCGATCTCGTGTCCCTCGGCCGCGATCTCCTCGACGAGAGCGGGATGCCGCTCCGCGTTCCACGTCAAGATGAAGAACGTTCCCTTCACCTTGAACTCGCCGAGGATGCCGAGGATGCGGCGCGTGTTCGCGACGACGCGGCTTTCGTAGCGGTCCCACTCGTCGAGGCGGACCTGATCCTCGAAGTCGGAGACCTGATACCAGTCCTCGACATCGACGGAGAACGCGTTCATCACGGGTTGGCTCTGCGCGGTCATTCGCGAGCTCCCTTCGAGGTCGCCGCGACGGCGCCCGTCTCGAACGGGCGCTCTGCGGTCTGCCAGCGACCGAGCTCGGAACCCGTCAACACCTTCCACCACCCCATCCCCGCGGCGAGATTCGCGATGCCGAAGTACACCGCCGGCGAGAGCCGCCGCTTGAGGCTGCCTTCCGGAAGCAGGAACGCCATGGGTATAGCCGCATACACGAGAAGCTGGCCGGCGAACACGAGCCGATAGAACAGGCCGCCCGCGAGCGCCGCCCCCGCGAAGATCATCAGGAACCAGACGGGCGTGAGATACCGGAGGCCCTTTCGCGAGAGAAGCTCCCAGCCGAGCAGCCACGCGCGCTCGCGGACGATGTCCGGCCAGACCGCGGCGATGCCGCGGATCCCGCGCCCGATGATGCGGGAGCGTCGGCGAAGCTCGTCGCCCAGGTTGCGCGAGCCCGCCTCGATCGAGAGCGCGCCCGGCTCGTAGAGGCAGTCGTGGCCCGCGGCGCCGACCCAGATCGGCTGCACCATGTCGTTGCAGACGTCGTTCGGAATCGGGCGGCAGAGGCCGGTGCGGATCCCGAAGATCGAGCCATTCGCGCCGAGGAGCCGGCCGAGCCCGCTCTCGAGCCGCTTCTGGAGCTGATCGAGCTCCCAGTAGCGGTTGTAGCCTTCCGCGATCGGGTTCTCGTTGAAGTTCCGGTAGACGAGCTCTCCGCAGACGCTTCCGACTTTCGGATCGGCGAAGGGCTGGACGAGCTTCCGGAGAGCGTCCTGCTGGTACATCCCGTTCGCGTCCGTGAAGACGATCACGTCTCCGCGCGCGCGCGGCAGCGTGTCGTTGAGGCAGAGGTTCTTGCCCCGGTTCACGGGGTAGTCGTGCAGCACGACGCCGCGATCGGCGTAGCTCTGCGCGATCTCGTTCGTGCGATCGGTCGAGCCGTCCGAGGCGACGATCACCTCGAGGCGGTCCCGCGGATAGTCGAGCTCGACGGCGTTCTCGAGCTTCCGGTCGAGGACCTCCTCCTCGTTGTAGGCGGAGATCACGAGGCTGACGCGCGGTAGCTCGGCTTCGCTCGCGTAGGAGGCGGCGGTCCGACGTCCGCGCACGAGCGCGATGCCCGCGAGCAGCAGCGGGTAGCCGACGTACTGGTAGGCGAGAGTGAGGGTGCCCACCCAGAAGAGAATGGCGGCGAACGTTTCCATCAGATTCTCGATCCGTCGACGATCGGGTTCACGACCGGCCCGCTTCTCCCGGGCTCTGTCCTCCTCGTCCACGTTCGACGGAGGAGCTGCTCGGCTTGAGGCCCGCGCGTGCGAGCTCGCGGCGGTAGAGCTTGTCGAGCGCCTGCAGCATGGCCTCGAGGCTGAAATCGCGCCGCGCGCGGATCGAGCCGCCGCGGCGCAGCCTCTCGGCGAGGATCTCTTCGGTGAGAACCCGCTCGATGGCCTTCGCCAGGGCAGCGGCGTCGCGCGTCGGAACGACGAGGCCGGATTCGCCGTGCTCGACGATCTCGGCGCTGCCGCCCGCGGAGGTCGTCACCACCGGGCAGCTCGCGGCCATCGCTTCGAGCAGAGCGTTCGGCATGCCCTCGATGACGGAGGAGAGGACGTAGCAATCGAACGCGCGCATCCGGGTCGCGACGTCGTCGCGCTGGCCGAGGAATCGCACCGTGCTCTCGAGGCCGAGCTTCTTCGAAAGCGATTCGAGCTCGCTTCGTAGCGATCCGTCGCCGACGATGTCGACGCGTAGGTTGGGGATTCTCTCCCGCACGAGGGCGAAGGCCTCGAGGGCGAACTCGTAGCCCTTCTTCCAGCCGAGACGGCCGACCATCCCGACGAGAGGGCCGTTGCCGCGTGGATCCGGCTCCGCCTCCGGCGCGGGGCGGGGAGCGTACGCGCTCGGAAGCGGTACGCCGTTCGGGATGAGCTCGATCTTGCTCGGCGAGCAGCGCTCGTGCTCGAGCACGATGTTGCGCACGGCGATGGCGTTCACGGTGACGCGATCGGCGAAGCGATTCGAGAGCCACGCGGCGACGCGGTGATCGAGGCGCGCGTAGCGATCGAGGCTCCGCTTGCTCACCAGCGTGACCGGCCGGCGCGAGAGTCGTCCGACCATCGCGGCGAGGAAGTTCCCCTCGAAGAGGTACCCTTGGACGATCGGGACGTTCCGCGACTGGAGATCGCGCGCGACGCGGCGCACGGCGCTCGCCGTCGCGAGGCTCATCATGGTCGAGCGGATTCCGAAGCTTCGCACGGGCACGCCGAGCTTCTCGAAGTCGGCCGCGAGCTCACCGGGATCTGCCGCGGCGGTCCACATCTCGAAGGAGTAGCGCTCCGGATCGAGACCCTGGACCACCTGGAGAAGGTGTCGCTGGGCGCCGCCCACGTGCAGGTGGTCGATGACGTAGGCGATCCGCGTCATTCCGAGCGTCCGGCGGGAATCGAGGGAGCGAGCACGCGCTCCCTCACGCGCCGATCTTGCCGCGCTCGATGTCCAGCGTGAACTCGGGCAGCGCGCCGTGTCGGCTGTAGATCCCGATGCGCTTCAGCGCGAAGGCATCGTCGCCGGCTTGCACGCTCCCGGTGAGAGACGTCGTGGCGGAATCGAAGTGCGCGTCGCGGACCATGCTCTTGACGGCCTCGGTCAGGTGCGCGCTGCCGCGGCCGTTCGGGTAGGAGAAGTGCCGAACCGGCTCGTTGATCTGCTCCGCGAGCGCGTCGCGCGAGCCTTCAATCTCGCGGCGCGCTTCGTCCGGGGTCGCGTTGGGCAGGTTCGGATGACTGAGCGTGTGGGCGCCGAAGATCATGCCGGCGCGGTGCATCTCCCGAACGTGGTCCCAGGACATCATGATCCTGGAGAGCGGAGAGAGATCGTCGATGCCACCGGCCACGCGCACGGCCTCGAGAAGCTCGAGACGCGTCGCGGTGGGGACGTTCTTCATCGTGACGATCAGCTTCGTGAAGGCCTCGCGGCGCTCTTCGGGCGTCCGCAGCGGAAGCCGGAACGCCATCGGCTCGCGCGTCTCGAGAACGGGAACCGTCGTCGTGAAGATCACGAAGCGAAGAAGCCCAGTCCACAAGACCGCGAGGTTATCGATGCAGTTCGTCGTGACGTAGAACGTCGCGTTCAGGCCGTGCCGCGCGAGGATGGGAAAGGCGCGCGTGTAGTTGTCGAGGTACCCGTCGTCGAACGTCAAGGCGACCGCCTTGGCCGGCAACGGCTCGCCCTCGATCAGCCTCGTCACCATCTCGTCGAGAGAGATCACGCGGTAGTGGCGCTTCAGATACGCGCACTGGCGATCGAAGTGCTCCGGCGCCACCGCGAGCCCCGGATCGAGGCAGAGATGAGTGCCGTCGGCCGCGGTGCTCACGGAGTGATAGCGGAGAATCGCCGCGCGTCCGGCGAGAACCGTACGCGCGAGAGAAGAGATCCCGCCGTGATGGATCGCGAGCTTGGCCAGATTGCGGATTACGCTTCGGATGGTCGTGTCTCCTGCGCTGCGGCTACGGCGAGCGTCCGAAATATGCCGCCGCACGTGGGCGACTAGCTCGTGCGGATGTCGGAGATCAGGCCGAGGACGGGCAGCTCGAGCTCGCGCTCGATGTCGGAGCCGAAGTGGTAGGTCTGGTAGAGGTACTCGAGACCGAACGCTCCGGCGATTCCCAGTGCTGCGCCGGCGATCAAGGCGACCAGGATGGTCAGGAGGGTGTTCTCCCCGCTGGGAGTGGGGGGTGGGTAGGCGCGGTCTACGACGCGGACCGTATCGAGCTTGTTGGCGCTCATCTCCATCGAGAGCGAAGCCTCGTGGGCGTCCTCGATGGCCGCGTTCAAGGCGGCCTGGAGCTGCGTCACGTTCGTCTCGAGCGAGCGCAGCGGAGAGCCGTGCTTGTCGATCTCCTGGATGCGCTCGCGATACGTCGTGACCGTTGCTTCGAGCGAAGCCTTCTTGGCGAGAAGCGCCTCGCGGTTCGCGCGAGCGCGGTGCAGCTCTTCCTCGAGATTCTGCCGGACCGGGTTCCGCTCGAAGCGCTCCGTTCCGATGATTCGCTGCGGCTGCTCCGCGACCTGCGAGCGCAGCTCCGCGATCTGACGCATCTTGTCGCGGACGCGTCGATCTTCCTCGGTATATTTCTGCCGCAGGTCCGACAGCTCGACGGTGAGGATCCCGATGCGCTCTTCGAGGGCGCGCGCGACCGGGTTATTGACCATGTTGACGTCGCTCGCGACGCGCTCGGGCTCGTTCGCGAGGGTGCGTTCGAGCTCGCCGATGAGCTCGTCGGTCTGCGCGATGAGCGCGACCGTTTCCTTCATCGCCAGCTCGCTCGCCATCATCTGGCGGACGGTCTCGTCGAGCTGCTGATCGAGATCGACGATTCCGGTGCGGCTTTGGTAGTCGTCGAGCTCCGATTCCGCGGCGCCGAGCTGTGATTCGAGCTCCGACTTCCTCTTGTCGAAGAAGGTCGCGACCTCGGGTGACTCGTAGAGGCTCGGGTGATACTCGAGGTAGGTGTCGACGAGCGTGTTCACGACCGCCGCGGCGAGGTTCTTGTCGCTGTGGAGGAACGCGACCTCGATCATCGGCGATTTCGGGAACGCGTTGACCTGTAGACCCAGGCGGATCGCGGCCGCGGTCACGCGGGCGCGATCCTCGGGATCCGTCGGCGCGTCCTCGACGATGTCGACCTGGAGACGGCGCGCGGCGGCGAGCAGGAACGAGCGGTTCTGAAGGTTCTCGATCTCTGCGAAGATGACCTGCGCTTCCGGGATCTGCGTGGTCTTGCGAGTCTCCTGCGGCGAGAGGTGCAGGTAGCTGCGGCTCCCGATCACGAGCAGCTTGGCGCGCGCGAGATACTTGGGCGCGCGCACCAGCGTGAAGACGATGATCGGGATCGAGATCGCCAGAAAGGCGATGCCCACGAACCGCTTCCGCTTGAAGAGGATGTGGAGGAATTCGCGAACGGATTCGTTCATCGGTGGTCCTCGGGCGCGGGAACCACGGCGACCTCGATGAGCTCCTGCGGGTTCGTGAGTCGAGCGAGCAGCTCGGGGATGTAGTTCTGTGTGCGATTCAGCACCGCGCCGAGAACGTGCGCGCCGACGCGCTCGAGCTCACGTAGCGAGATCGCGGAAGCGCCGATCGGCGTGCTCTCGGCCTGGACGACGAGGATGACCCCGTCGGCGCGCGGCGCGAGATACGAGCTGTCGGCGTACATCTCCATCGGTGCGCCGTCGATCAGGATGCAATCGAACTCCTTGCGCAGCGAGCTGACCATGTCGTCGAGGGCGCGGCCCTCGAACATGTAAGGAACGCGGGTTGGGCCCTGACCCGTCGGCATGAAGTAGAGATTCGGAATCTCGGTCGGATGGTAGTGCTCGGGCGTCGCCGCGCCGTCGGCGAGGGCTTCGCAAAGTCCCCCGGACGCTTCGCCGCCGAAGATGCGGCTCAGTCCGGGCGTGCGGAAGTTCGCATCGATCAGGATGCAGCGGCCGCCCTGGGACATCGTCGAGCCGAGAAGGGCCGTGGTCGTCGTCGCTCCCTCGCCGTGGCGCGAAGAGACGAGCAGCATCAGCTGCAACGAGCGCGGCGCCTTCGTCGCCATGATGTTCTTGCGCAGCTGCTGGAACTCTTCGATCGTGGTCGGCGGAACGTCGAACGTGAAGGAGCGGTAGCCGTTGCCGTTCCCGTTGCCATTCCCGTTGCCATTCCCGTTGCCATTCCCGTTGCCGTTCCCGTTGCCGTTCCGGTACCCGTTGCCATTCCCGTTGCGGTGACCGTTCCCGTTGCCGTTCCGGTAGTGGCCGTTGCCGTTCCCATTCCCGTTGCGGAAGTGGTAGCCGTTGCCATTGCCATTCCCGTTTCCGTTCGGGCGGCGACGGAAGCGGAACCAGCGACGCTCCGCAGGCGTCGGAAGATTTGCGGAATGGCTCGTCTCGTCGGCGGCGTGATCCGTCGAGATCTCCGGCTCGAGAGCCTTCTTCTCGTCGGCTGCCGGTTCTGCGGGCGTCGCCTGTACGACGATCGGCTCGTCGGCCGCCGTCGTCTCGGGCTTGGCGCTCGCCGCCGAAGCGGACTCCGAGCGAGCTTCGCGAGCCGCCTTGGCCTTACGCTCGGCCTCGGCGCGTTTCAGTGCTTCGTAGGTCTTTCCCACGTTTCAAACTTCCCGGCTGCTAAAAGGCGATCGAGTTGAGGTCGAATCCAGGCCGCGGCACGGTCGGCAGCAACCCTCGAATCCACTGGTCCACCCAGACATCCGCTTTGCCGATCCACGTCCTGGGAACGAAGACCACGTCGTCCGGAGCCATGACGATCTCTTCCATCGACTCTCCGTCAACGACGGATTCCAAGTCAAGCCTTTGTGCTTGGATCTCGTTGCCGATTCGACTGATGTAAAGAACCTCGTCCGACTCCGCCGAATCCGTGAATCCGCCGCGCTCGATCACGGCCTGGAGCGGGGTCAGACCATCCCGGTACGTGACGAAACCCGGGCGGAGGACATCGCCTCCTACATAGACCTTGTGCTCCGCGAGCTGGGCGATCACGACGCTGACCACCGGATCTCGGAGGGTCCGGGTCGCCATCTGGACGATCTTCTCCTCCAGCTCGCCTCCCGTCAGGCCGCCCGCCTGCACGTCGCCGACCACCTGGAGGTTGATGAGGCCGTCCGGACGGACCGGGACACGCTCGTTTTCCTCGGGGTGATACGGAAACTTCACGTCGATGATGTCTCCCGGAGTGAGACGATAGCTGTACTCGTCGATCTCGGGAGTCTCGCCGGCGCCTCCGGTCGCGGCCGTGAACGACGATTCGGAGGACGAGAGCATCATGGCCTCCGCTTGCTGCTGCTGGCGCATGCTCGACCCGCATCCGGTCACGGCCGCGATTGCGAAGGCGCCCATCAGGAGGGTGCCGAAGCGTACGAAGGCCGCTCTCGTGCTCTGCTCAGAACCTGCTTGACGACTCGATTCGCTCGACATCTCTCAACCCAATCCGCGCGGATGAAGTGTTGGCATATGGCGCCGTCCGGCGCTGCTTCGTTCTTCGACCTGGCCTGAGGGGCGGTTGGAGAGCCGGTGGATGCGAGGAGAAGCGCAGGCCGGGGCGCCCCGCTTGCGCGGATTCGACCCGGACGGCGCACCTCTCCTTCGAGGTGGTCCGTCCCATCGCGTAAGGTCGGTGAGCAAAAGGGGCGCCATCTCGCCGCAGCGCGGCACGGCACGGGCCCTGTGATTCCCTGCGGTTTTCGACCGGGAGAAGCGGCGCCAAAGGGGCCCGCGAGCCGCAATGCTGCAGACTCCTGTCGGAATCGTGCAAAAGCACGAGAGCTTGGCGGAGCCGCTAATCATGGCGTTGGATCTCGCAGGATCGGACCGAGCCGCTCGGCAATCTCGACCGCCTCGCCACGGTCGCCGATCCCCCGCACCGAGACCCGATAGAGGTTGGTGCGGCCTTCTCCTTCTACCCGCTCGAGTGACACCGGCTTGTCCAGGCGGTCCTCCAGCGAGGACTGCACGGCAAGCGCGTTGGACAGGGTCGGAGTGGTGACGGCGAGCACCGCGAAGCCGTCGGTCTGGCTCAGCACGCGCGATTCTGGGCCTGGATCGGGGAACACGAGTCCCGAGCCGGCGATGATCAGGTCGATGTCGCGGATCTGGGGGTTGGCGGAGCGCAGCATGTCGAGCGTCGTCAGGTTGGAGGACCCGTAGCGGCGAGCGGCGAGCTCGTGCAGGGTATCTCCGCGGACGACGGGGATCTGCTTCCGCGGCGCGCCGTTCGTCGCGGTCGTCGCACCGCGGCGTCCCGCCTGGAGCGGGATCGGGAGCTCGGTCCGGGCGAGGCTCGCGACCTCGATGTGCCGCTCCGGCTGCGCCTCGGCCGCCGGCTCGACTTCCTCGGGCTCCGCCGTCACGGGCTCGCGTGCGGGCTCGGGATGCGCGGGCGGGGCCGGGGCGGGCGCGCGTACGACCCGGCGCTGCTCGGAAGCCGGCTCGGGCGGAGCGGCTGGAGCTGCAGACTGCGTTGCCGGCTCGGAAGCAGCGCCCGCTTTGGGAGCGACTGCTCGATCGCCAGGCGCCGGCTCGGGTGGCCCGGCCTCGCTCGTCGGCGGGATCGCCGGCGCCTTGCGAGCCGGCGGAGCAGGGGCCGTCGCGGGAGGCGCTGCTCCGTGGTCCGACCTATTCTGGCCGGACGCATCCGGCGGCGACGCGGCGGCCGGAGCGCTCTCCGGGTGGGACTCGACGGAGGGGTCGATCGGCGGATCCATCCGTGGATCGACGGAGGCGTCCTTCGAAGGCCCCTCGTCGCTCGCGCGAGGCGCCAGGCCGACCGAGCCATCTCCGGGAGTCATGGCCGCAGGCACGCCGACCCGTCCGAGCCACGCTCCTGCGAGAAGCAGGACCAGACCCGCGAGAACTGCGGCGACCATCCAGGGCAGCGAGGACCGCCGCGCCGGGTCCGCCCGTGCCGGAGCGATCGGCGGCTTCGTTCGGATCGGCGCCTCCGCCGCGTTTGCCCGCGCCATGCTCGCGGGCGCCGCGGCGCTCGCGGTGGGCTGCGGGCTCGGTGTGACTGGAGGCTCCGCGGGAGGGGGTTCCGGTGCGAGCGTCGCACCGGCCGCGTCGGTCGGCTGGTCGGCGGCCTTGCGCGGACCGGCGAGACCGATGTCGAGATTCTCGAGGTCGCGGATCACCTCCTCGATCACGCCGCGATCGAGGATGCGCCGCCCGAGCGCGTAGCCGACGAGCAGAGCGTTGTCGCAAGCCGTGTTGACGAGCCGCGGGATTCCGTTCGTGAAGCGCCAGATCGGATCGAACGCGTCCGGCGCGAAGATGTCTTGAGAACCCCCGGCAACGGCGAGACGCGCGCGGATGAAGCTCTCGAGCTCCTCGCGCTTCAGCGGCTCGAGGCGGCAGCGCACGGCGATCCGCTGCTTCAGCTGCCGCAAGCCGGGATCGTTGAGCTTGTCGGCGAGCTCGGGCTGTCCCGAGAGCACGATCTGGAGGATCTTCTCCTGCGACGTCTCGAGGTTCGACAGGAGACGCAACGACTCGAGGACATCCGGCTCGAGGTCCTGCGCTTCGTCGATCAAGAGAATCGTGTTCCGACCTTCCGCGAACGCGGCGAGGAGGAACTCGTTCAGACGCTGCAGCATCGCGAGCTTGCGCCCGGTAGGCGCGGTGATGCCGAGCTCGCTCAGCGTGTACTCGAGGATCTCTTCGAAGGTCGCGTTCGGGTTGAAGAGGAAGACCGAGATGATCTCGTCGCCCAGGTCCTCGAGCAGCTTTCGGAGAAGCGTGGTCTTTCCTGTGCCGGCTTCGCCGAGCATCGCGATGAAGCCCTTCCGCTCGCGGATTCCATACGCGAGGCTCGCCAGCGTCTCGCGATACTCGTCGTTCCAGTACAGGAAGCGCGGGTCGGGCGTCTGGCTGAAGGGCTTCTCGGACAGGCCGTAGAACTCGAGGTACATGCTTCGTTCCGACGATCGATAACATCGGCAAGCCGGGCCACGTGCTGAAGCGGCGCGGCCCGCGCCGCGCAGGCCGGGGACGGCTTGCTTTCGATCCTCTGGTCGCCTCTCTCGCCGTCCGCCGACGGCTTGCCTCAGGACGTTCGCGATTCGCCCCCGCGTTGCGCGGGCGCAAGTCCTCTCCGCGGCCCTGATGATACCAGAATTCCGAATGCCAGTGCCACGACCAACCATCCGAAGAGGTCTCCGACCGACTGGTAGATGGTGCCCATCTCGAGCGGACGAACGACCGCGACGGTGCTCTCTTCCCGCCAGGGCGGAAGCTCCAGCACCACGCGACCGACGGGATCGACGACCGAGGTCTTGCCGGTGTTCGTAGCGCGGACGAAGTAGCGCCGGTTCTCGATCGCCCGCCATAGCGCGAGCGATTCGTGGAGCTGCAGCGCCGCGCTGTCGCCGAACCACGCGTCGTTTGCGAGCGTCGCGAGCACGGTGGCGCCGCCCCGTACCGCATTCCGCACGTGTCCCGCGAGGAGGTCGTCGTAGCAGACGAGCGGAGCGACCCGAAGCGCCGGCGTGACGGTCAGCACTTCCGGACCGTCCCCGGGAGTGAAGTCCCCCGTGTTGGGGCTGATCGACTTGATCGACGGGAACCACGTCGCGAACGGCAGGAACTCGCCGAACGGCATCAGCACGAGCTTGTCGTAGCGACCGCGCACTTCGCCCTGGATGTCGCGCAGAAAGGCACTGTTGAACCACTCCGTTCGCTCGCCGTCGCGCCGGTACGAGATCGCGCCGAACAGGAGGGGCGCCCGCGCGTTCGGGAACGGGTCGAACTCCTCGAAGTGCGTCGCCGTCTGCGGAATGCCCCAGCCTACGACGGTCTCCGGCCAGACGATCAGGTCCGGGGTCGGCGCGAGGTCGAGCGAGAGCCCTCGGTAGCGCTCGACGTTCGCCTCGAAGAGATCACCTTGACGCTTCTCGACGAGCGACAGGTTGCCCTGCACGATGCCGATGCTCGTCTCCGGCGTGCGCGCCAGGACTGCATCGATCGTCGCGACGCGCCAGTACCCGTAGACGACGAGCACGAGCGCCGCGGCGAGCGGCGCGATCAGAAGACGCGGGTGACGCAGCGCACGGGTGAGCGCACTCGCGAACCAAGCGATCACGAAGGAGAGACCGTACGGCCCCGTGACGTCGCCGATCTGCACGAGCCACGTGAGCTCGCGTTGCGAGTGCCCGATGCGCCACGGAAAGAGGTTCGGGAAGAAGAACTCGCTCGCGACCCACAGAGAGGGCGCGAGGAGCACCGAAGCGTTCGGCCCGGCCCAGCGGAGGAGCGCGCCGACGATCGCGAACGGAATGCCGGTGTAGAGGACGAGCGAGCCGTAGAAGAAGAGGGCGACCGGCATCGGAAAGCCGCCGAACCGCGTGATCGTTTCGACCAGCCACGCGCAAGCCGGCCCATTCGCGGCGACGCCCATCAGGAGTCCGTCGACGAACGCGCTACGCGGTCGCGGTGCGTGCGGCGTGAGCGCGAACAGGGGCACGAGGCCGACCCACGCGAGCGGCCATGCGCGCGGGTCGAGGAACGCGACTGCGATGGCGATGCCCCCGAGGACCATCCAGAGGCGCCGGATCAACGTGGTCCGAAGGCCTCCGGCGCGAGAGTGGACGGGAGCTTCGCGCACGGCCGCGTTAGGCAGTAGCGTCTGCCCGTGACAGAGTAAAACGGTGGCGGCTCGCGGCGAATTCGACGATCGCGACGAGCTCTTGCCGATTCGTACGCGGGACGCGCTGGTCGATCTCCTGCTCGAGAGCCTCGCCTGCGAGGGCGCCGAAGTGCACCTCGAAGCGGCGCTCCGCTTCGTTCGGGGCGACGAGCGGGAGTCGATCTCGCCGCGTGCGCGCGAGGCGCTCGTCGCAGCGGATCTCCTCGATGGGGCGCAGGCGCGCTTCGCCTGGCACGCGACGGCGCGGCAGCATCTCGAGGCGTACTGCACGGTCGTCGCGGGCGTGCCGCGCGGCGCGGAGCTTCGTGTGCGCCTCGAGCAGGCGCGCTCTCTCTTCGCGGCCGGGCTCTACTTCGAGGTCCACGAGGTCCTCGAGCCCGCATGGATGGAGGCGGACGGAGAGCCGCGCGTCCTTCTGCAGGGGCTGATCCAGGCGGCGGCGGGCTGGTATCACTGGACTCGCGGGAATCGTGGCGGCGCGCGCTCGCTTCTTTCGGCGGCCGCGGAGAAGCTCGCGCGAGCGCCGGCATCGTGGAGCGGCTTCCCGGTTGCGCGCGTGCGCCATGCGGTGGAGGGATGGCGTACCTGGCTCGCGGCCGAAGCCGACGACGACATGCCGCCGCTGCCGCTTCGCGGGGACGGCGACGAAAGCGCGAGTTGAGACCGGACCGCCTCGATCAGGAAACCGTCCAGACGTCGCCGCGCTTCAGCAGGCCGTCGAGGTTCCCGCCGCGCTTCTCTCTCGCGCGCCGCATCTGCTGCTGGACGCCCTCTTCGTACACGGGCCGGTCGACGTCGTAGATCACGCCAATCGGCGTCGGGAACTCCGGCGGCGTCATGTGGCCGAGGAGGTACGCGAGCACGGGGTTCTTGCTGTCGTGGACCAGGATCTCGCTCTCGTTCGTCGAGTCGAGCTGCACGACCTCCGGGCGCATGCCGTTCATGCGGATGCCCTTGTCGCGCTCCTTGCCGAAGATCATCGGCTTGCCCTCTTCGAGAACGAGCTGGTGCTCCGCTTTGATGTCGCGGTCGGTCACGTCGTTGAACGCGCCGTCGTTGAAGATGTTGCAGTTCTGGAGGATCTCGACGAACGAGGCGCCGCGATGCGCGTGCGCGCGCCGTACCACGTCCTGGAGATGTCGCGCTTCGACGTCGATCGTCCTCGCGAGGAACGTCGCCTCCGCACCGAGCGCCAGCACGAGCGGCTTGAAGGGGTTGTCGACGGAGCCGTCGGGCGTGGACTTGGTGACCTTCCCGGGCTCCGAGGTCGGCGAGTACTGCCCCTTGGTCAAGCCGTAGATCCGGTTGTTGAACAGCAGGATGTTCACGTCCAGGTTGCGGCGCAGGATGTGGATGAGATGGTTGCCGCCGATCGAGAGCGCGTCCCCGTCTCCCGTGACGATCCACACCGAGAGCTCCGGCCGCGTCAGCTTGAGACCCGTCGCGATCGCGGGTGCGCGACCGTGCAGCGTGTGGAAGCCGTAGGTGTTGACGTAGTAGGGGAACCGGCTCGAGCAGCCGATGCCCGAGACGAACACGTAGTTCTCGCGTGGAATCCCGAGATCGGGCAGCACGCGTTGGACCTGCGCCAGGATCGCGTAGTCGCCGCAACCCGGGCACCAGCGGACCTCCTGGTCCGATTCGAAGTCCTTCTTCGTGAGCTTCCCGGGCTCCTTCAGGTTCGCGATCGACATCGGTCAGGCTTCCTCTTCCACGAGCTTCTTCACGCGCGTGACGATCTCCTCCACCTTGAACGGCCGTCCCTGGATCTTGTTGAAGCCGATCGCGTCGATCAGGTACTCGGCGCGGAGCACGCGCGAGAGGTGCCCCATGTTCATCTCGGGGACGAGGACGTGCTCGAACCGCCTCAGCACGTCGCCGAGATCGGGCGGGAGGGGATTCAGATGCCGCAGGTGCACCTGCGAGACGGAGAGGCCGTCGCGATGGAGGGAGCGCACCGCCGCCGTGATCGATCCGTAGGTGCTGCCCCAGCCGACGACGAGGACCTTCCCCGACTCGGCTCCGATGATCTTCGTCGGCGGGATCTCGCGCGCGATGCCGGCGATCTTCTTCGCGCGCAGGCGGACCATCTGCTCGTGGTTTGCCGGCGCGTAGCTGATGTTGCCCGTCAAGTATTCGGATTCGAGACCGCCGATGCGGTGCTCGAGGCCCGGCGTGCCGGGGACGACCCAAGGGCGCGAGAGCGTCTCCGCGTCGCGCAGATAGGGGTAGTACCCGCTCGGGTCGGTCCGGAACTCGACGCGGAAATCGGGGAGGTCGTCGATCTTCGGGAGGAGCCACGGCTCGGCGCCGTTCGCGAGGTAGCCGTCGGAGAGCAGGTAGACCGGCGTCATGTACTTGATTGCGATCCGTGCGGCCTCGATCGCCGTGCCGAAGCAATCGGCCGGGCTGCACGCCGCGAGCACCACCGCCGGCGCTTCGCCGTGCCGTCCGTAGAGAGCCGCGAGGAGGTCCGCCTGCTCCGTTTTCGTCGGGAGGCCCGTCGACGGCCCGCCGCGCTGGATGTCGCAGATGATCAGCGGCAGCTCCGTCTTGACGGCGAGCCCGATCGTCTCCGACTTGAGATCGATGCCCGGTCCACTCGTCGTCGTGACGGCGAGCGCGCCACCGAACGCCGCGCCGAGGGCCGCGCCGACGCCCGCGATCTCGTCCTCCGCCTGGAACGTGACGACGTCGTGCTCCTTGTGTCCGGAGAGATCGTGCAGGATGTCGCTCGCGGGCGTGATCGGATAGGAGCCGAGAAAGAGCGGCAGTCCGGCGCGCTCCGCCGCCGCGATCAGGCCGATGCAGAGCGCCGAGTTCCCGGTGACGTTCCGGTAGGTCCCCGGTGCAATCGTCGCCGGCGGCACCTCGTACTGCATCGTGAAGAGATCGGAGGTCTCTCCGAAGAACAGTCCCGCCTTGAACGCCCTGGTGTTCGCGTCGAGGAGCGCCGCGTTCTTGCCGAAGCGCTCCGCGAGGAACGCGAGAATCGGCTCGATCGGACGATGGTAGAGCCACGCCATCAAGCCGAGCGTGAAGAAGTTCTTGCAGCGGAGAACCTGCTTGTTGGACAGGCCGGAGTCCTTCAGCGCGAGCGTCGTCAGGCGCGTGATGTCGACCGCGAAGACGCGGTAGCGGTCGAGCGAGCCGTCCGTCAGCGGGTTCGCCGCGTAGCCGGCCTTCTTCAGGTTCTGCTCGTTGAAGGCTTCCTGATCGAGAATCAGCATCCCGCCGGTCGGCAGGTCCTCGAGGTTCGACTTGAGGGCGGCCGGGTTCATCGCGACCAGCACGTCGGGATGGTCGCCCGGCGTGAAGATCTCGCTGCGGGAGAAGTTCAGCTGAAAGCCGCTGACGCCGGCGAGCGTGCCCGCGGGCGCGCGGATCTCCGCGGGGAAATCGGGCAGAGTCCCGATGTCGTTCCCTGCGAGCGCGGAGGCGGCCGTGAACTGGGTCCCGGTGAGCTGCATGCCGTCACCGGAGTCTCCGACGAAGCGGATGACGACGGTCTCGACTTCCTGTCGCTCCTTCGTGAACGTGGTCTGTCCGTCGCTCATCCTGCTCTCGCCTCCGTATTCATCGATACCGGGGGGTCCGAGCGCTTTCAACGGACCCGCCGGCGAGGGCGTCGCGCCCCGTGCAAAAGGCTCCCGCTCGGCTTGCGAGCGGGCTTCGGTTGCGGTCACCTGTGCGTCGCGTCGGGAGGAGGGCATCGATTTGAAACGAGGGCAGCGCACACAGAACGTCCGCGTCGCCGGCTTCCGGTTCGGAGCCGCCACCTGTGGGATCAAGGCGAGCGGCCGACCGGATTGCGCGGTGCTCGTGGCGGACGAGCCGGCAGCAGCCGCGGCGGTGTTCACGCGGAACCGGTTCGCCGCAGCTCCGGTGATCGTCGGCCGGGAGCACGTCCGCTCGGGTCGACTGCAGGCGCTCGTCGTCAACAGCGGCAATGCCAACGCGTGCACGGGGGCACGTGGCGTCGAGGACGCTCGGCACACCTGTGCGGCGGCTGCCGACGCTCTCGGCATCGCGCCGCGTCTCGTTGCCCCGCTCTCGACGGGAGTGATCGGCGTACCGCTTCCGATGGAGCGCTTGCGGGCCGGGCTCGTCGAGGCCCTGTCGAAAGCGCGCCCGAACGGGCTCGCCAGCTTCGCGCGCGCCATTCGCACGACGGACGCGTACTCGAAGATCGCGTCCGAGACCGTGCTGCTCGGTGGAAAGCGGGTCGTCGTCGCGGGAGTCGCGAAGGGCGCGGGCATGATCGCACCCGACATGGCGACGCTCCTCGTGTTCCTTCTGACGGATGCGGTATTGACGCCGACGCAGACGAGGCTCGTCGCGCAATCGGTCGCGGCAACCTCGTTCAACACGCTGAGCGTCGACGGCGACACGTCGACGAACGACAGCCTCTTCGTCCTCGCGAGCGGCCGCGCGGGGAATGGCCCGGTCGCGCGCGCGGCGCTCGGGTCTTTCCTGCAGGCCGCGTGCCGGGTCGGCGACCGGCTCGCACGGCTCGTCGCCGCGGACGGGGAGGGTGCGACGAAGACGGTCACGATCGACGTGAGCGGCGCGGGCTCTGTCGCAGCGGCGCGCCTCGTGGCCGTGACGGTCGCGCGTTCGCTCCTCGTCAAGACGGCGTTGCACGGTGCGGATCCCAACTGGGGCCGGATCGCGTGCGCGGTCGGATACAGCGGCGCCGCCTTCGACCCCGCGCAGGTGACGATCGCGATCGGCGGCGTGCCGGTGTTCCGGCGCGGAGGAGGCGTCTCCGGTGCCGCGCCGCGCGCGCGCGCCGCGATGCGGCGCGAGGAGTTCGATATCCGCATCACGCTCGGCCGTGGTACCGGGACGGCGCGGATGATCACGTCGGACCTGTCGCCCGCGTATGTTCGCTTCAACTCCGCGTACTCGACCTGAGCGAGCAGATCGCGGCCTCGAGGCCGTCGAGGTCGGGGCAGCAGAGGCAGCGCGTCGCGCCGAGCGTGCGCGCGACCTCGCGGACCCGCGGAGTCTCCTCCTCGACGAGGAGGAGAGCGGGGGTCGAGACGCCCTCGGCACGCAGAGCGGCCAGCATCGTCGCGCCGCAGCAGTCCGGCAGGTGCATGTCGGTGATGATGGCCTCGAAGGTGCATCGGCGGGCGGCGTCGAGAGCCTGCTCGGCGGACTCGACGGGAAGCGCCCCGCGGCCGCTCCGCCGGAGCATCCGCGCGATCAGCCGGCGCTGGTTCGAGCTCCCGGTCGCGACCAGGACCTGCGGACACGAGGTCATTCAAAAAATCATACCGCAGGTTCCGTGCCAGGGGGAACCGCAGAGAAGGTCAAGCCGCACGGAAATCGTCGGCGGGGGACCGGCACGGACGTGGCGATTCGCTGCAGCGGATCGTCGCAGGCCTGTCGCAAGTCACCCGAGCTGGTACTTCTCGATCTTCCGGTAGAGCCGCTGGCGGTCGATCCGGAGAAGGCGCGCGGCCTCGTTCTTGTTGCCGCCAGACTGCTCGAGCGCCGCGGCGATCAGGTCTCGCTCCGCGTCCTCCAGAGGGAGCACCCGCGCAGGCCGGCTCGGGCTCGCCGCCCCCGGAGGCCGCGGGGCGGCGCCGCTCAGGGCGGGCTCGACGTCGTCGAGGTCGATTTGCTCCGCGTCGGAGAGCGCGAAGGCACGCTCGATCACGTTCTGGAGCTCGCGCGCATTGCCGGGCCACGGATGGAGGGCGAGGCGCTCCCGAGCCGCTGGCGTGACTTGCTTCGGCGAGACGCCATACGAGGTCGCGAACTCCCTCACGAAGTGGTCGATCAGCGGGTCGATGTCCTCGGGCCGCTCCGCGAGCGGCGGGAGATGCAGGTTGACCACGTTCAGCCGGTAGAAGAGGTCCTCGCGAAAGCGGCCTTCCTCCACCTCGGCTCGGAGGTCCCTGTTGGTAGCGGCGATCAGCCGGACGTCGACCTTTCGCGGCCTCGTCGCGCCGACGGGCAACACCTCGCGCTCCTGCACGGCACGGAGGAACTTGACCTGCAGGCCGAGCGGGATCTCCGAGACCTCGTCGAGAAAGAGGGTGCCACCGTGCGCCGCCTGGAAGAGTCCCTCCTGGTCCTGCACGGCGCCCGTGAACGAGCCGCGCCGGTGCCCGAAGAGCTGGCTGTCGAGCAGAGATTCCGACACCGCGCCGCAGTTGACGGCGATGAACGGACCGGAAGCCCACGGCGAGCGCGCGTGCAGCGTGCGCGCGACGAGCTCCTTCCCCGTGCCGCTCGCTCCGGTGATCAGCACGGTGCTCTTGTTGCGGCTGACCGCTTCGATCAGCCGGTAGATTTCGCGCATCCCGGGACTCTCGCCGACGAGCGCGCCGTAGCGCTGCTGATGACGGGAGACCTCGCGGCGCAGGTTTGCCACCTCCGTGCGAAGCGCGCGCATCTCGAGCTGGTGATCGATCACGAGCTTCAGCTCGTCGGGATTGCAGGGCTTGATCAGGTAGTCGGCGGCGCCGTGCTTCATTGCTTCGACGGCCGACTGGATCGTGCCGTACCCCGTCAGCACGACCGTCGCGGGCCGCGCCGGAAGCTCCTCGACCTCCCGCAAGAGAGCCATGCCATCCATCACCGGCATGTTCAGGTCGGTGATGAGCAGGTCGACCGGCTCGGCGCGCACCTTCTCGAGGGCGCGCGCTCCGTTCTCCGCGGTCAGGACTTCGTGGCCCTGGCGTCCGAGGATGCGGGAGATCGTGACGAGCTGGTTCGGCTCGTCGTCGACGACGAGGATCCGGGCCGACAACTCAAGCTCCCTCGCGTCCTGCGGAGGGGGGCTCGTGCGGCGAAGCCTCGAGCTCCGCCGGGAGAGCGATCGAGAAGGTCGAGCCGTGTCCCTGATGGCTCGTCACCTCGATCGTTCCGCCTGCGTTCGTGATCACCGAGTGAACGACCGAGAGGCCGAGCCCGGTGCCTTCGCCGGGGCTCTTCGTCGTGTAGAACGGATCGAAGATGCGACCGAGGCGCTCGGGCGGAATCCCGACGCCCGTGTCGCTGACGGAGAGCCCGACGCGGTCGCCGTCGAGCGGCTCGGTTCGAACGCGCAGCTCGCCGCCTTCGGGCATCGCCTGCACGGCGTTGGTGATCAGGTTCAGCAGCACCTGGCGCATGCCGTTCTCGCTCGCCCGGCACGGCATGACCGAGTGGAGCTCGGCGCGCGCACGGACGCCGCTGTTCTGCAGGTACTTGTTCATCAGCTTCAGCGTCCGGCCGATCAGGACGTTCAGGTCGACGGCCTGCACCTCGGTCTGGCTGTCGCGTGAGAACTCGAGCAGATTGTTGATGATCTCCTGCACGCGCGCCATCTCGACGCGGGCGATGTGCAGATCCTCGCGGACCTCGGGCGTCGGCTCGGGCAGGAGCTCGGCGAGGTCGTACAGCGCGTTCATGATGATGCCGAGCGGGTTGCGGATCTCGTGTGCGATGCCGGCCGCGAGCTGGCCGATCGCCGCCATCTTCTCCGACTGGATCAGCTGGAACTCGAGCCGCCGCCGCTCCGAGAGATCGACGTACATCGCCTGCACGATCCGGTTGTCGCCGTAGGTGATCAGCGTCGTCCGGAGGTCGACCGGAAGCGGGTCCTTGCTGGCGCGCTCGAGATGCAGATTCTCCTTTCCGGCGCTGCCGCGCGTGACCGTCTCTCGGAAGAGAGTCCGCACCGCGTCGCGCTCGCCCTCGGGATGGAGCTCCCACAGTGCGCTGCCGACGGGACTTCGCATTGCGGACGCGAGCTGGCGCTCGGCGACGAGGTTCGAGCCGTTGATCACGCCGTCCTCGGGATCGACCATGAAGAGGATCGCCGGCGCGGAGTCGAGCGAGCGGCGGTAGCGCTCGTGCTGGTCGGCGAGCTCCTGCTCGCGCGCCTCGACGAAGAAGTCCGTGATATGGAGGACGCGCTCCCAAAGCGCCTGGTCGAGGAGCGCGAGCAGCTCCGGCAGGTCCGGGCTGTCCCGTTTGTCGCGGCGGAGGAGGTCGCCGAGGATGTGGCGGATCTTCAGCTGGCTCGTCAGGAAGCGCGACGGCGGATGCCGGGCGATGAAGCCGCCGCGCGCGTGCTCGCGGAGCGCCTCGTAGGTCTCCACGTCGTCCGGGTTCCGCACGTGCGCGAGCCAGCGCACGACGGCCTCGCGCATGTCCTGTGCGAGGAAGCAGAGGTCTTCCTCGCTGATCCGGAAGGCGCGTCCGACGGTCTCGGCCCAGATCCGCGCCGTCTCGTCACGGTGCTCCTCCATGAACGCGGCGAGCTTCTGGCGGAGGGGCGTCTCGCTCGCCGGAAAAGCGAGAAACCCGCAGCTCCGGAGGTACTCCTGGACACGACCGAGGTGCTCCTGCAGGGTCGGTAGAGCCGGACGCTCGGCAGCCGGCTCGCGTCCGGAAGGCCCATCCGCCATGGGGGAAGGATAGTGGTTTGTCGCGGCCCCGCAAAAGCCGTAGACCTTCCCCATGCGTCGCGAGGTCTTCCGGCCGGCGTGACGGCGCCCGCGGACGAGCGGACGCAGAAGCCCGATCCCGACGCGGGTCTCATGGCCCGGGTTCGCGAGGGGGATCGCGAAGCGTTCCGCGAGCTCTACGAGAAGCACGGCGCTGCGGTGTCCCGCTACGTCGTCCACTTCACGGCGAATCCGGCCCGCGCCGAGGAGATCACCCAGGACGTGTTCCTGCAGGTCTACCGCGCGCGCGAGCGCTGGGAGCCGCGGGCCCGGTTCACGACCTGGCTCTATACGATCGCGCACAACCTGTGTCTGAACGAGCTCCGCCGCTTCGAGTACCGGGGCCGGATCCGCGCTCTCGAGGGCTCGGAGGACGACGAGGGACCCCCCGCGATCGACCCGCCGGACGAGCGCGCCCTGGAGGGCGCCGCCGTCGTGTCCGGACGAGAGATCGAGGGCCGGCTTCGCGAGCTGCTCGAAGGCTTGCCCGAGAAGCAGCGGACCGCGCTCCTCCTCAGCCGCTTCGAGGGGCTCCGCTACGAGGAGGTCGGGGAAGTGCTGGGCTGCTCGGAGCAGGCCGTCAAGAGCTTGATTTTTCGAGCAACCCAGCGCTTGAAGGAGGGTTTGAAGGGATGGATCGAGGACGAGTGATGGGCTGCGAGGAAGTACGTCCCGACCTGGTCGCGATGCTCGACGGCGAGCTCGATCCCGCCCGGTTGGAGCGGGGAAGAGCGCACGTGCGCACGTGCGCCGCCTGCGTGAGCGAGCTGGCCGGGTACGAGAAGGTGCGGGGAGCGCTGGCGTCCCTGACCGCTGCGGGCGTCCCCTCGGCGGGCTTCGATGCGCTCTGGGCCCGGGCCGCGGAGAGCGGCGAGACCTCTCGGACTTCGGGGGCCCGTCGCGCTTCGAGCCGAGCCGGCGGCCGCCACACGGAGGGCCGCTCGCGGTGGCGCCGCTGGACGGTGCCGGCCGGAGCCGTCGCGGCCGCAGCCGTCGCAGCCATCGGATGGACTCTCTACTCGGGACCCGCCCCGATCTCCGCGCCGAAGAGTGTCGCACCGGATCGGACGGTTGCCGCTCCAGCAGCTCC
>VGTG01000047.1 GCA_016874795.1 Deltaproteobacteria bacterium
TCAGGAAGTCGGGCGACTTCGCGTACACCGGCGTGATCTTCGCCAGCGTCTCCGCGAGCTCCTTGTGCGGGTGCTTCAGGATCGACTCGTGGTGGTACCCCGAGATCCCCTGCCGCACCTTCTCCTCGCCCTCCGCATCGAGATAGCCGAGCTTCACCGACTGCTCGTACATCTTCGTTCTCGGGAAGGGATAGAACACGTACGCCGACGACTGCGTCGGCTTGATCTCGTCGATCATCTGCAGCGTCTTGAACATCTGCTCGGGCTGCTCGCCGGGATTCCCGTAGATGCACGACGCCTGCAGCCCGATCCCCGCCTCGAGGATCGTCTGCGCCGACTTCTTGATGAGGTCGTCCGTCATCGGACGCTCCATCATGTGCCGGCGGATCTCCTCCGAGCCCGAGTCCACGCCCATGAAGATCGTGTGGCAGTTCGCCGCCTTCATCGCCTGGACGAGCTTCGGCCGGATCGTCGTCGGATAGCCGAAGCAGTACCACGGAAGGTTGATCTCCTTCCGGTACGCCTCGCAGAACTCCTCGACCCACTTCGGATTCGTCGTGAAATTGTCGTCGTGCACCGAGACGTACTTCGGATCGTACTTCTCGAGGTTCTGCTTCAGCTCCGCCATCACGTTCGGGATCGAGCGCTTCCGCAGGAAGTCGCCCTGACCTTTGAAGATCTCCCGCTGGTAGTGGATGTTGCAGAACGTGCACTTGAACGGGCAGCCGCGGCCCGTGAAGACCTCGAGGTTGTCCTTGAAGCAGCCGTACTCGAACCAGAGCTGCTTCTCGGGGAACGGGAACTCGTCGAGCTCGTTCTGGAGCGGCCCCATCGCGTTGCGATGGATGATCCCGTCCTTCTTCACCCACATCGTCGGGATGTCCGAGTAGTCCTCGCCCCGGTCCATCCGGTTCGCGAGCTCGAGGAGGGCGATCTCGCCCTCGCCGATGCACGCCATGTCGAAGATCGGGTTCGACAGGATGTAGTCGGGAAGCGCCTGCGCGTGGTGCCCGCCCATCAGGATCGGGACGTCGGGCATCCGCTCCTTCAGCTTCTCGGCCATCTTCGTCGCGAAGGGGTAGAGGTTCGTCAAGCAACCCATCGCGATCAGGCCGGGCTTGAACCCGACGGCGCGCTCGAGGAGCTCCTCGTGGCGGTTCATCCACGCGAGGTGGGGGAACTTGACGAAGAGGTTGTCGTCGAGCCCCGGATCGAAGATCAGGTCGACGTCGTGCCCGTGCGCCCGCAGCATCGACATGCAGTAGCCCACGCCGAGGTTCTCGATGCCGCGATAGTAGAAGAGAACGCGCATAGACTCTGACGATCCTTCAGTGTGATCGGGCTGTCAAGAACCTTTGGCCGATCGGCCCGTGTCCACGCCGCCCGCGAGGCTCGCGGAAGCATCCGTCGTGCCTCGCTCCCACAGGCCGAGACGCATTTTCCAGGGCGTGACCATCGATCGCAGGATCTCCGCTTTGGAAATCTTGGAAACCCCGGCGCGGCGCTGCGTGAAAACGATCGGTACCTCGACGCCGCGGAGGCCCGCGCTCACCACGCGGTACTTCAGCTCGATCAGGAACGAGTACCCGCTGGTCCGGATGGCCGCAAGACCTGCGGACTCGAGGGCGCGGCGCGTCAGGCACTGGAACCCGCTCGTGCAGTCGCGGAACGGCATTCCGGTGACGAGCCGAGCATACTCGTTGGCGACCGCGCTCATGATGAGGCGCGAAAGCGCCCAGTTGACCACGCTGATGCCGTGGAGATAGCGTGAGCCGATGACGAGGTCGGACGTCTCCGCCGCGCGGATCAGATCCGGCAGATACTGCGGATCGTGCGACCAGTCGCCGTCCATCGAGACGACGGCGTCGTAGCCCTGCGCGAGCGCGCGCGTGAAGGCCTCGCGATACGCGGAGCCGAGGCCGAGCTTCCCGGCGCGATGGATGACGTGGAAGCGCGGGTTCCGGCGTGCGATCTCGTCCGCGAGCTCGCCCGTGCCGTCCGGCGAGTTGTCGTCGACGATCAGGTAGTCGAGCTGGTCCGACGTGGCGAGGACCGCCTCGACGAGCGCCTCGATGTTGTCGCGCTCGTTGTAGGTGGGAGTGACGACAAGCGTACGCATGAGGAGGAAAGGGACCGCTCAGCGTCGCATACCGCCTGCGATGTCGCCAGACGCGCTGCGGGTCGCGCGGCCGATCCAGTACGACCAGCGCGGCGCTCCGAGGACCCGGCCGACGGCCGATTCGGTGACGTCGAGGAGGCGCCGCGTGAGCGGAATGCGCCCGAGGCGCGGCAATCCGAAGATCGGGTGCAGGAGCGCTCGGTAGATCGGAAACGGCGCCGCCGTGGTGAAGTGCAGCCCGTCGAGCGGCAGCCCCGCGAGGAGCTCGCGGAGCCAGGTCTCGCTCGATCGCGAAGCGCCCCGCTCCGCGGGCACGAGCGCCATCTGCAAGCGGATCAGCGGATTGCGCGCATTCGGCTCCGCGAGCACGAACCGGCCGCCGGGCTGGAGCACGCGGCAAGCCTCCTCGAGCGTGCCGCGCGGCTCGGGAAGATGGTGCAGGACGTCGCGGATCAGCACCGTCGCGACCGAAGCCGTACGAAAGGGAAGGGCGCCGCCGTCCGCGCACACGAAGCGCGCCGCCGGGATCTCGCGCGCGGCGAAGCGGAGCTTCCCGAGCGAGCGATCCATCCCCGTCGGAGCGAGCGACCGGGGCGTCGCGTCCGGAGCCGTGACGTGGAAGAGGTTCCCGCCCTCGCCGCAGCCGATCTCGAGGAGCGGATCCGGAGTGCCGTCGACGAGGTCGTGCAGGAAGCGCGCCTCGCGCGCCGCGAAGCCCGCGCCGCGCGTCTGCGAAGCGAAGTGCGCGACGTCGGCGTGGGCGAAGTGCTCGTCCTGGCGTGCCAGGAACTCGTCGTGCGATTGCGGCTCCCCCATCCGTGCGAACGTCCCCGGCGCTCAAGCGAGGTAGAGCATCCTCTGGAGGATCCGCCAGCACGCGTCGAAGCCGACCCACGGTGGCAGGAAGAACGGGATCCACGCGATCGCGACGAAGCCGAAGGCCATCGCCTGGTTCGCGCGGTCGCGCACGAGCGCGGGCAATCGCTCGCGGACGAGAGCGCGTACCGGCTCGACGCCTTCCGCCTCGCTCCACCACCGCGCCGCCACCACCGCACCTCCGTTCATCAAGCCCCACACGACGAAGCCGGACCACGCCGCCGGCGGATACGCCTCGAAGCCGAGCACCTTGAGCGCGCCCCAGACGTGCCAGAGGCCGCTCGCGAGGAACGTCGCGAGCACGTTCCGCACGGTATGGCGGCGGTTTCCTCCGAGCGGGATGTACACATAGTTGCGCAGCCAGACGCCGAACGAGATGTGCCAGCGCCGCCAGAACTCCGCGACCGAGCGCGCGCGCCACGGCGCGTCGAAGTTCTCCTGCACCTCGTAGCCGACGAGGCGTCCCAGGGCGACCGCGACGTCCGTCCAGCCGGAGAAGATGACGTAGAAGCTCGCGTAGAGCTCGACGGCCCAGAGCCAGAGCCGCACGTGGCCGACGCTCGTCCCGCCCGTCGCGAAGATCGTCTCGTTCGACTGTCCGAGATAGAAGGTCGCGAGCAGCACCTTCGTGGCTCCGAAGGCGAAGCGGAGTGCCATCCCGGGAAGGCGCGCGAGATACGCACGGAGCTCGTCCCACCCGTCGACCGCGGGCCCCTTGCGACGGTGCGCCGCGAGCTGCTCTGTCGTTTCGATCGGGCCGTTGACGAACGTCGGGAAGAAGAGCGTCGCGAGCAGGTACTCGCGGAGCGGCCGTCGCGGGATCCCGCGCGAACGGCGGTCGACGAGGTAGGCGATGCACCGGAGCCACCAGACGTTCGTCGCGAAGGCCCAGAACTCGCGCATGTCCTCCGCGTTTCCGACGAGCGCCGTCTCGGGAAGGAGCGCGGGATACGCCGCGAGCGCGCCGATCAGCAGCCAGCCGAGCGCGGTGCCAGCGCGACCCGGCACGTGCTCGACGACGACGTAGAGAGCGAGCGCGTACGCGAGCGCCGCTGCCGCCATCCCGGGCGAGCCGAGGAGCGCCAAGCTCGCGATCGAGGCCGCGACGAGGACGCGGATCCGTCCGCGATCGCCGAGCGGGCTCGCGACGATGCCGAGGCACGCGAGGATCGCGCCGTAGAGCGCGAAGTGGATGAAGAGGCTGTGACGCGCCTCCCAGCAACCGATCGCGAGGTCCAGCGCTTCCCAGCGGACCCATTCCAAGGCTTCGCTCACAGACGATACCCGCGCACGACCGTCTCGGGCCAAAGCTTCGCTTGCGCGAGGAGATCCCAGAGCGCGTGGCTCGCGAGGAAATGCCCGTCGCGGCCCCAGCGGCCGAGCGGATCGATGCAGAGCTCGAGGGGACGCTTCGCGTCGCGGCGAAGACCGTCGAACGTGGCGCCGAGATCGGTGCACGGCACGTCGCCCGCGAGCGCGGCGCAGAGGTCCGGCTCGTACGCAACGGAAGGGCACGGTGGCGCGATCAGGACGGCGAAGCCCGCTCCGGCGCGCTGCGCGGTCTCGGCGAGCGACGCGATCTCGCGCTGCGTGCGCGCGTGGGCGGTCGCTCGTCCGCTCGCGTCCGCTTGGCCCCGACCCACGGCTCGCGTCGCGGGCGGGACGAAGGCGACCGGATGCCGGGGCATCACGCCCGGTCGTCCCGCGACCCACTGTGCGATCGCGGAGAGAGGGACGAGACCGCTCGCGGGCGCGATGTCGGCGTCGAGCGTGCGTATGCTTCCGCGCTGCGGCTCGGCATCGCGGCTCGGATCGAGCACGAGAACGACGACGTCGGGCTCGTAGCGAAGGCCTCGTCGCTCGAGCCAGCGGAGCGCCTCCGGAGGTCCGTAGCCCGGGACGAGGGCGTTCACGACGGAGAGGCGAGCGCCGCGCGTCTGGTCGGCGAGGTGCGCGAGCCGCACGGAAAGGCGATCGCGTCGCGCGACGCCGAGCCCGTCCGCGAGCTGCCCGCCGAGAAGGAGCACGCGCACGCTGCCGGGACGCTTCTCGAAAGGCCGGGGCTGATCCGCGAGCCCCTCGTGGTTGATCGTCACGGGTGCGCTCCACGCTCTTCCCCGACAGTCGGTCACGCGAAACGTCTGCCCCGGCGTGAACGTCCAGCCGACCTCCTCGTCCGACTCGAGGAAGACGCCCTGCGCGTCGCCGCACACGGGGACGCCTTCGAGTCGCGCCGCGACTTCGAGGAGCACAGTCGCGAGCACGAGACCGACGGCCGAGACCGCCCAGCGGGGCGCCCGGCGCCGCGGACCGACGAGGCCCGTCTCGCTCTCGGATTCGCGCACGCGCCGACACTAGGAACCCCGTCGCGGAGCCGCAAGGCGGTTGCGTCGCCTCGCGGCACTTTCTACAACGGCCGCGCGCCCGGGTCCGTCGCCGGCGCCGCGCCATGCGAAGCCGATCCCGTCGCTCGCTGCTGCTCGTCGCCGCCTTTCTGGCGATCGTCGCCGTGGGGGCAGGCCTCCGCTTCTGGGCGCTCGATTTCGGGCTTCCGCATCTGATGACGCGGCCGGACGAGGAGGTGATCCTCGTCGAGACGAAGGCGCCGGCAAGCGGAAACTTCGACTTCGGTTATGGCGTCTACCCGACGGCGTACGTCGTGCTGACGTGGCTGTGGGGCGCCGTCGGCCTGAATCTGCTGCAGCTCCTCGGCGCGGCCCCGCCGGGAAGCTACCTCCAGGTGATCGACGCTTCGCCGGCGGACGTGCTGCTTCTCGAGCGAAGCCTTTCGGGCGTCGCGGGCGTGCTCGCGGTCGTGCTCCTCGCGTACTTCGCCCGCCGCGAGCTCGGGACGTGTGCGGGCCTCCTCGCGGCCGCGTTCCTCGCGACGTGCTTCCTCCACGTGCGCGACAGCCACTCGGCGAAGCCCGACGTCCTGATGAGCCTCGGCGTCGTCGCGGCGCTCGGTTGCATGGCGCCGCTCGCGCGAGCCGCCGAGACGGGACGAGCGGTCGCGACCGGCGTCGTGATCGGGCTCGCGATGGGAACGAAGTACCCGGCGGTCCTCCTGTGCGTGCCGCTCTGGGTCGCCTGCTTCGCCGGCACGAAAGGCACGATCGTACAGCGGCTCGTGCCGCGCGCGGCGATCTTCGGGGGAATCGCCGCCGCCGTCACGTTCGTCGTGACGTCGCCGGACCTGCTTCTGAACCCCGCGACGCGGAGCAAGGTACTCGGCTTCGTGCCGCTCGTGTTCCCGCAGTGGTTCCCCGAGGTCGCGCCCGGCGGACCCGCGCCGGGAGCCGTCGACGTCGCACCGGTGGGCGAGGGCGACGGGTTCGCGTACTACGCGGGCTTCGCCCTGCGGTACGGGATCGGGCTTCCCGCTCTCGTGCTGCTGCCCTTCGCGACGCTCTGGGGCTTCTTCTCGGGAAACGGTCTTCCGCTCGTCGCGGCGGTCTTCGCCGTCGTGTCGTACGTCGTGCTGAGCGCTTCACCGGCTCTCCTCTCGCGCTACATGACGCCCGTGACGCCGGCGATCGCGATCCTGCTCGCGGGAGCGGTGGTCGCGGCTCTGCGGAGGTTCGTCCCGGAGCGGGGTCTCGCCGTGACACTCGCGGTCGCGGCGCTCGTCCTCGTCGCGGAGCCGCTCGCGCGCTCGGTCGCGCACGACCGCATCGCCTCGCGCGAGGACACGCGCGTTCTCGCCTCGCGCTGGCTCGAGGAGCACGTGCCGCCGGATGCGCGCGTCGCCGTCGCCGGCACGGTCTTCTGGGGCTGGGGCGAGCCCTGGATCCCGCCGCCGCGCGAGATGGTCCGGACGCGCCTCGACGCCGCGGAGATCGACGCCTCGGGGGCTTCGTTCCTCCTGACGCACGATCACGTCCTCTTCGCGTCCCGCGTGGATCCGGCGGCGCTCGCGGCGCTCTCGGGCCGTCTCGAGCTCCGCGCGGAGTTCGAGCCGTTCGTCGCAGCGCGCGACGAGGCGCGGTTCGACCTGCAGGACGCCTTCTACATCCCGATGGCGGGCTTCGGCGCCGTCGAGCGGCCCGGTCCGCAGGTCCGGATCTACGCCTGGAGGAAGCCCTGAGGCGACGGCGGCTTCAGTCCGCGTGTCGCAGCAGCATCGCGCGGTGCGCGGCGACACGTCGCGGATCGCGAAAGACGAAGATCAGCACCGCGCCCGCGACGAAGCCGCCGACGTGCGCCCAGAACGCGACGCCCCCGCCTTCGAACCGAAGCGTCGGGATGCCGCCGATCACCTGCAGGAAGAACCAGTAGAAGAGCATGAAGTACGCGGGCAGCACGATCCGGTCGATCCAGAAGCCGAGGACGATGAGCACGTGCACGCGCGTCTGCGGGTAGAGGAGGAGCATCCCGAGGTCGTCGCGCGGCTCGAAGCCGTCGCGGAGGTCGTGCGCGCGGAGCTCGGAGACGTGCTCACGGGCCGCGTCGGCAGCGGCAACCGCCCCGAGGGCGTCGCGGAGTGACGTCAAGTCGGCGGTGATGCGGCGCGCGCGGACGCCGGCGGGGCGATCTCGACCACCGCCGTCGCCGTCGCGAGGCCGAGCGGCGCCGGGCTGCCGTTCTGCACGAGCTCGACCTGGAGCGTCCACGCACCCTGTGCTCCGCCGGGCGGCATCACCATGGCCGCCGAGTCGACGACCTGACCCGGTGAGACGTCGCCGAGGAGCTGAGAGAACGGACCGGGAGGCGTCGTCTCTCCGGACGGCGAGAGCCAGCGATACCGGAGCCCCACGAGGCCGTCGGCACGCGCGCCCGCGCCGGGCCAGACGCAGTCGCTGCGGTTCGCGAAGCGCACGGGAATGCGCAGCGGCAACGGGATCGGGAGCGTGCGGGCCGGCGCCTCGATCGCGAGGATCTCGCCGCGTCGGCACGCCTCGGGAAGTGGCGCGGTCGAAGCGCCCTCGAGGCTCGTCTTCGCGGGTGGTGCGCCCGCGGCGATCACGTCGTACCAGGGACGGGTCGGTGCGACGTCGACGCGGAAGACCTCGCTCGTGCCGAACGTCGCGACCGGCGTGAGCCCCGCTGGAGCGGAGCCGCCCGGCCATCGCGCCGCTTCGCGCGGCGTGAGCGCATCGCGGTGCAGCACGAGCCAGCGCACGTGCGTCGCGTCGGCGAGCGCCGCGAGAGCGCGCGGATCGGGAAGCTCGCGGATCGCGGCGGCGAGAAGTCCCGCCGCAGGCGGCGGATACGCCGTGTACCCGTTTACGATCGCCCGCCCGTGCGCGGTGCTCGCGACCATGTAGCGCCCGTTCCGGACGTTGCCGATGACGTCGCCTTCGGGCACCGCGGCGGCCGGGATCTCGAGAACCGGCCCGTCTTCCGGCTGCGAAGCGAGCCACGCGTACACCGCGGGCAGTGCTTCGCCGAGGTTCGCCGCCATGACGGGGCTCGGCTGCGGCGCCGCCGCGAAGACGCACGCGGTGACGAGGCCGGTCGCAACGAGACCGCGCAGCGGAGCGGACGTGGCGCTCGTCCAGCGCGCGACGGCGAGCCCCGCGAGCGGTGCGAGCATCGCAGCGACGATCAGCGAGAAGCGAAGTGGGCTCCGGATCGACGAGAAGCCGGGAACGACGGCGTGCAGCAGCTCGTACGGAAGCGGAACGTCGAGCCCGAACGGCAGCGCGAGGCGCGGGCCCGCGGAGAGGACGAGCGCCGTCGCTGCGACCGCCCAGAGCGCCGGAGCGGGACTCGGAGGAGGAGCGGGCTCGTGCACGACGCGGTCGGTCGGTCCGCTTCGTCGTGCGACGAGCCGGCCCACGCACTCGACCGCGACGATCGCGAGCGTCACCCAGCCCGCGCGGAACGCGAAGCCGGTCGACACGTACTGCCACGGCGCCCAGGAGAAATTTCGGATCCAGCTCGCGTCCCACGCCGGAATCATTCCGCTCTCGCGGGCGCGCAGGTACGCGAGAGCGAGCGGAATCAGCACGACGGCGCCGCCGGCGAGCGCGCCGGCGATCCCGAAGAGCGTGCGCACGCGGTTGCCGCCCGTCTGCCACACGCGGACGAGCGCGTAGACGGGCGTCACGACGAAGGTGAAGAAGCCGATGTAGACGCATGCGAGTGCCTGCAGCGCGACCGAAGCGGCGATCCCGACGAGCCAGCGCTTCCTTCCGCGCTCGAGCCAGAGGTCGATGCAGAGGAGTGCGAGCGGCAGGTATTGGATGCCGAGGTACTGCGGCTGCGGGATCGTCTGCACGCGAAACGGTGTGAACGAGTAGGCGGCCCCCGCGACGAGCGCCGCGGCGAAGCTCCCGGTGTGGTGGCGCACGTACACGAACATCGCGAGCGCCGAGAGGGCGAAGCTCTCGAGCACGTAGCCCTTCAGCATCACGAGCGCGTTCCCCGTCAGCGCGAGAAGCGGCGCCGTGACGGGGAGGTGCGCGAGCATGTTCTCCGAGCCGAGGAGCGTGTCCGGCGCGGGGTGGAAGATGTTTCCGTCGAGGAGCGTGCCCGGGGCGGCGAGCGCCGCGTGTGCGATCCAGCCGAGAATCCACACGTTGAGATAGAGATCGGCGTCTGCCATCGCGCCGATCGGCCCGGGCGAGTGCGGAAAGAGATCGGGCGCCAGGAACCACGGTCGCAGGACCCACGGCGTCGCGACGAGATAGACGACGAGCGCCGCGGCCGCCGCCGCCCAGGCCTTCGCGCTCATTGCACGTAGCCGAGCGAGCGCAGCTTCTCGCGCACGGCGGGGTCGTCGATCTTGGGGATCGGCGCGAAGCCTTCGCCGGCGAAGCGCCACAGGCAGACGCGGACGCCGGCCTCGGGAGCGGGGCACTCCGGCGCGGTCTCCGCTTCGAGCGAGCGGTTCCGGAGATCGACGTAGTCCGTCCGCGGCGCGCGACCCTCGGGGCCGAGGCGGACGGCCGAGCGCTCGACGGGCGCTCCGTCGACCTCGAGTGTGAGCTTGACGAGGTCCTTCGCGCCGAGGTTGTGCGGATCGCCGAGCCGGTCGAAGCGGAAGCCGGATCCGGACGCGCCGACCCGCGCCTGCGCTTCGAGCTTCATCCCCTCCTTCGCGACGGCGAGGCGCGGCGGCGTACCTTCCATCCGGCGGTCGAGAGTGAGGAAGGTGCCGCTCTTCGGATGGCCTTCGAGGTCGAGCCGGACGTCGACCTCTTCCGCAGCGGGACCGACGATCCGGACCTGGTATCCGCGCTCGCGAAGGATCTCGCGCGCGTCGTCGAGCTCGCGCCCGAGCACCGCCACGTCGCCCGTGCCGGCCGCGCCGGTCGGAAGGTCGCGCTTCTCGCCGGGATCGGCCGCGACGTCGTAGAGCTCGAGCCGTCCGCTGTCGAGGCTCTCGATCAGCTTCTTGCGCGCGGTGCGGATCGCGTAGCGCGTCGGGAACTGCGCCTGCGTCGCGGTCGCGAAGAGCGGCGGCGGGTCCGCCTCCGGCGACGCGATCGCCGTCGAGAGAGGCTCACCCGTGAAGCCCTCGGGGCGCGGCAGGGCGAGCCACTCGAGGATCGACGGCGCGATGTCGATCGAGCGCACGGGGCGCTCGACCACGGTCCCCGCCTTCGCACCGCCGGGAAGCCGAACGAGGAGCGGCACGTGCAGCAGCTCGTCGTAGAGGCTCTGGCCGTGGAAGAAGCGGCCGTGCTCCCAGAACTCCTCGCCATGGTCCGCGGAGACGACGACGAGCGTGTCGTCGAGCCGGCCGCTCTTCGCGAGCGCGTCGAGGAGCCGCCCGATCTCCCCGTCGACGTAGCGGATCGAGGCGTCGTAGAGATCGACGATCCGCCGGCGGTCGGCCTCGTCGTACTTCCCGGCGTCCGCTCCGTCGGCGTCGTTGAACGTCGCGCCGATCGGGCCGTCGTACGCGGGATCGACGAACTGCCGGACGAATTCCTCCGGCGGCCGATACGGTGTGTGCGCGTCGAGGTAGTGCAGGTAGAGCGCGAAGCGCTCGCCGGGATGCGCCTCGAGCCACTCGATCGCGAGGTTCGTGATCGCCTTCGCGTCGAGCTCGCCCGAGACCATGCGATCGAACGGACCCGGCGGATCGGCGTGGCCGCCCTGGCTCAGCCAGAGCGGGATCCACGCGTTGTTGACGAAGGCCGCGCTCGGGATCCCCGCGCGCGCGATGGGATGCGTCAGCGTCTCGTGGTCGCGCGTCGGGAAGACGCGCGACGTGAAGATCTGCGGGATCGAGGGGAGCGTCATCGGCGCGTTCGAGTAAGCGTGCGCGAACCGCACGCCCTCGGCCGCGAGCGCGTCGAGCCGCGGCGTCGTCGGGCGCGGGTAGCCGTAGACGCCGAGGTGGTCCGCCCGAAGGCAGTCGACGGTGATGAAGAGGACGCTCGGCTCGTCCCCGTCCGGCGGCGCCAGGATCCGCGGCGTCGACCAGTAGATCGTCGACGCCTTCGCCTTCTCGGCGTCGCCGAGGTTCTGGACGGCGAAGGTCAAGGTGCCGCGCTTGCCGCCGAGCGGCGTCAAGTCGATGCGATCGTCGAACCAGCGGCGATCCGTCTCGTTCCGGCGCGCGTCGACGGAGCGCTCGAGGAGAACGTGCTCCTCGCCGGCGTGCTCGCGGAAGACGACGCGGAAGCGCGCCGGCTCGGCGAGGTCCGGCGTCTCGACCATGAACGGCGCCGCGGAAAGCGTGTAGCCGAGCGTCAGGCGCGCACCCTCGGGGATCTCGATTGGATAGGTCACCGCGCCGGGCAGCGGCATCTGGACGGACGTGCGCGTCTGCTTGTGCGCGCCGCGGAGCGCCGCGAGCACGCCGGCGGGGCGCGCTTCGTCCGCGGCGACGCGCTCGACGAGATCGAAGGCGACGCGCGAAGCGGGCTTCGCAGAAGCGGGCTTCGCAGAAGAAGGCGAGGGTGCCGCCTCCGGCGCAGGCTCGGGCGTCGGCGTCGGCGTGGACGCGGCCGCGGCCGCGGAGCCGGCACCGGCGACGAGGCAGGAGGCGAGGAGCGCGATCCGTGCAAGGGCGGCGGAGCGCCGGTGCATTCGAGCCACTCTACCGGCTCTCCTTCGAGGGGAAAAGCGCGCCCGCGTCAGCGCGCCGGGCGCGCTTCCTTGGCGCCCCCGGCGAAGCTCGCCGGATCCGGCGTCGCGAGCGCGGTCGCGAGGAGCTTCCGCGGCTCGTCCGCGGGTGAGACGAGGATGCCGAAGCGTCCGGCGCGCGCCGGCACCGGCACCGTGACGCGCACGAGCCGCGGATCGTCCGTGACCTCGACGGCACTGCCGTCGATCGTCGACTCCGACACGAGCTCGAGCCCGGGGGTCACCCAGCGCACGAGGAGGCGGCCTGCCGAGCGCACCTGGTCGGCGCTCTGCACGCTCGGGGCGAGCACCATGTCGACGACGTCCTCCGGCACCGAGAGCTTCGCCATGCCGCGCGGCAGGATCTCCCGGAAGACGAAGTCGCGATTCAAGCGGTTGATCTCGACGGCCGGCGAGGTGACGTCGCGCAGATGCGGAACGACGACCGTGCGTGCCGCGATCGGCCGGTCGGGCTCCTCGGCGCGCGCGAGCGTGACGCGGTACGTGCCGGGCGGAGGCGTCTCGACGTCGAAGCGGAGCGGCATCGAGTCGCCCGGGCCGAGCGCGACCGGGAGCAGCGCCTCGACCTGCTTCTCCTGGACGACGCGGCCGCCGTCGCCGAGCCACCGGAGGACGAGCGGCGCCGGGCCGAGCTCGCCCGTCAAGCGGAACGTCTCGGACGTCGGATTCCCGACGGGAAGGACGACGGGCGACTTCGGCGGCAGGGCCTGCCCGGGCTCGTTCGCCACGGGCCCGAGAGAGGCGAGGTCGGTGCGGACGGGCACGTCGCTCGTCACGCGATAGGCGCGTACGGAGCTCGTCTCGCCGAGCGGCTGCAAGCGACCACCCGCCGCTTCCGTCGCTTTCATGTCGGCGTGAAAGCGGCGCAGGTGATCGGGGTGGATCCGCCGCTCGTGCACGAGGAGCGTCTCGAAGCCGAGCGCCGCGAGCGCGTCGGTCGCCGCCGGAGCGGGCAGCCGGCCGATCAGCTCCATCACCTGATCGTTCACCGGTGACTGGAAGGAGTTGTAGCAGCCGGCCTGCGGCCGCGGGTCGTAGCTCGCGAGAAGGAGGTGCTCCGCGACGTCGAGCCGCTTCTCGCTCCCGTCCTGCAGCCGGAGCGGATAGTCGATCGTCGGGCCGCGGCCGGTCGCGCGCAGGAGCGCGATGCTGCTCTCGGGTGGGCGCGCCTCGAAGGCGTTCAGGCGAAGCGTCCTTCCGAAGTTGGCGTGCGCGAGCGGCGTGTAGAAGCGGACACCGATGAGAACGACCGTGAGCACGAAGACGAGCGCCACCTGCGCGCGCTCGCGAAGCCGCAGCGTCGAGATCAGCGCGAGCGTTCCGTACGCGGCGAGGAACGACGTCACGATCCCGAGGCCGATCGCCACGGAGGCGAGCGCCCGCACCGCCTTCAAGCCCGGGACGACGTCCCGCAGCATCATGAAGGGCGAGATCAGCGTGATCCCGAGCCCCGGCACGCGCGTCGGCTGGATCGTGCACCAGACGATCAGGAGACCGCCGGCGATCATCGCCCAGCGCGGATCCTCACCCTCGACGCGGCGCGGGCCGCGCAGGCGGTCCGCGATCGCGAGCAGCACGAGGATCGCGATCTCCCAGCCGGGGAAGTGCAGCTCGCCGGGCGCGTACTGTTTGACGTTCAGGAGGAACGACAGGCGCCCCGCGAGGAGCCGCCACTGCGCGGCCGTCTCGAGGTACGGACCGAGCACGAGCCACGCCGTCAACGCGACGAGGCCGAGCGCCACGGCGAGCTTCGGCAGGACGCGCGGCAGGTTCTCGCGATGCCGGAAGAGGAGGTACAGCCCGTACACTCCTCCCACGAGACACGTCGAGATCAGCGGATAGAGGCTCTCCGCGACCTCGAGGCTCAGGAAGAGCGCGAACCCGAGAGCCCAGCTCCAGCGGGCGGTGACGAACAGGCGGTGCAGGCAGAGGAGCACCGCCGGCGCCCACAGGTCGCCGTGGACGTAGGGATGCGAGGGGTCGACGATGCGTCCCGGCACGAGCGCGAAGGCGAGCCCGGCGACGAACGCGGCGGGCACGCTCCGCGTGAAGTTCCGCGCGAGGAAGAACATCGTGATCGCGGGAATCCAGATGGTCAGGACGAGCGCCGCGTTGAAGCTCGCGATCGGATCGCCCGTCAGCGCGTAGGGCACCGCCGCCAGGAGCCCGACGCCGAACATGTGCTCGCCGAGCGTGTGCGCGCGCGGCATCGGATAGCACTGTCCCTCGTCGTCGAAGAGCGCCCATGGCCGGTTCACGAGGAGGTGCGCGTTCCGGATCACGGTCGCGACGACCATCTGCTCGTCCCAGTGGTCGATCGAGGCGAGCTGCGCGTTCGGGAGCGAGCTCTTGTCGAGGAGCGCCGGGTAGGGAAGGAGCGTCGCCGGCGCCGGCAGGACGACGCGGAAGGTGACGAGCGCGACCACGAGGTACGCGGCGATCGCGAGGCCCGCGCAGAGCCGCGACCGCTGCACCGACGGCGCGGTCACTCCTTCTCCAAGACCATGAGCTGCGAGATGCCGATGACCGGCATGCGGTAGGGAAGGCGCACGAAGGCGCGCGCGACGGGCAGCGGCGTCACGTTCGGGAACAGGAGCCCGCAGCGCTCGTGCAATCGAATGCGCGCGCCGCTCGGGCGCACGAGACGGCGCAGGTGGCCGGGCGTGAAGCGGAGCGACTCGCGCTCCTCCGGGCGCGTCAGGCCGAGGACGATGTGTCCCGGATGGATGCGATTCGGCTCGAAGATGATGACGCGCTCGCGCGCGACGCGCACCATCTCGGCGACGGCCGCCTTCGGGTCGGGGAGGTGGTGCAAGAGCTCCCAGCACGTGACGGCGTCGAAGCTCCCGTCCGGAAACGGCAGGCGATCGGCGGAGCAGCGCACGCGGTTCGGAGCGGGGTTCTGGCGGAGCATGCCGCCCGCGTAGTCGCAGGCGACCACGCGCACGTTGCGCGGGTAGTAGCCGCTCGAGAAGCCGCTTCCGGCGCCGACGTCGAGCAGTGTTCGCACGCCGTCCAGCGCGCCGCGCTCCTGCAGATGCTCGACGCGCTGCTGCGCGAAGAGGGCGACCACGGGGTGGTCGTTCGAGCGATAGATGCCGCCCTCTTCCCAGAAGCCCTTCTGCTCCTCGCTCATCCGGCGGCGTCACCCTTGGCGCGCTCGCCTTCCGCGAGCTGCTCGCGCAGGAGAGCGACCTCTTGCGCGAGAAGACGGACCTGGGCGCTCATCCCGGAGAGCCGGACCGCGTAGTTCAGGGAGACGATCAGGAGGAAGACGAGGCCGAAGAAGAAGAGCGTCGAGCTCGGCGTCCAGGCGCCGACCGCCCACGTCAGGAAGCGGACGGAGTCGAACCAGACGCTCGCGATCATCATCCCGACCGCGACCGCGGTCCAGATCGGCGTGAACTCCTCCCGGAGCCGGCCGCGGTGCACGAGGGTCAGGACGGCGACGAGAAACGCGCCGCAGAGCAGCAAGGAGAGGATTCTCGTGGACGCCGACTCGGGCTGCAGGATCGCGAGACGCCGCAGCGTATCGAGGTCGATCGAGGTCGTGTCCATGGCTCCTCCTCCGTCGGCGCTCAGTCGGCCGCCGAAGGCGACGGCTTCGTCCGCCAGCTCCGGAACGTCGAGAGCAACATCTTGTACGGGTAGTAGATCGTTTTCAGCCCCGCGTGCATCGTCTTCCGCTCGGGCGGGCTCGGCGCCATGTGCACCGGAACCTCGCGGATGCGGAATCCCTGGCGGTGCAGCAGGAGGAGCACGTCGATGTCGGGGAAGTCGGACGGATAGAAGTCCGAGCAGCAGAAGCGGAAGACCGGACGCGAGAGCGCCTGCAAACCGGACGTCGGATCGGCGATGTGCGGCCCGCCGAAGAAGACGAGCACGCGCTGGAAGAAGACTCTCGCAGCGGAGCGCGCCGAGCCCATCTGGTAGCCGGACTCCTCGAGGAAGCGCGAGCCGATCACGAGGTCCGCTTCGCCGCTCCGGATCGGTGCTAGCAGGCGCGGGACGTACGCGGGATCGTGCTGCCCGTCCGCGTCCATCTGCACGACTTCCGCGTAGCCTTCGCGCACCGCGTACTTGTACCCGGTCTGGAGCGCCGCTCCGTAGCCGAGGTTGAAGGGGTGTGAGATGACGTGGGCTCCGCTCTCGCGCGCGAGGGCGGCGGTCGCGTCGCGCGATCCGTCGTCGATCACGAGGACGTCGACGTCGATGCCGGTCGCGCGCACGCCGGCGATCACCTTCGCGATCGAGCGCTCCTCGTTCAGCGCCGGAATGACGAGAACGCTCCGGCTTCGTGTTGCGGAATGGGGGGTCATGAAGTGCTCGCAGAGGATAGCGAAGGCGGGCGGGGCCGACATCCGGCCCATCGGCGAATGCTCGCACGGCCGGTCGGCGCTTTGCAACGCCGTGCGACGGTGGGTAGCACTTGCGACGGTGTGGAGCGCGCGCCGCTTGGCCCTCGTCGCGTGGAGTGCGGCGGCAGCCCTGGCCGGAGCGCCCGCCTTCGCGGCACCGCCGCTCGAGTCGTCGCCTGCGGCCGTCGCGTACCGGGTAGAGCAAGTGACCGGGAGAGCGCGCGATCTCGCCGGCGTCCTGCAAATCGGAGCCGAGCGCCTCGACGCTCTCGACGTCTGCGACGGAGCGAGCCGGGCGCTCGCCGCGTGCGACGCTGCCTTCGCGCGTGCTTGCGCGGGAGCGATCGCCGGACTCTATGGCGCGCTCGAGAACGGCGACGAAGCACGCGATCCGTACGCGCGTGCCGTCGCCTGGACTCTCGCCGCCGAATCGGCGGACGGGGCGCTCCGACTCTCCTCGGCGGCGCAGGCCTTCGAAGCAGGCGAGTGCAGCCGCATCGCACTCGCTCCGGGCATCGCGACGCAGACGCTCGTCCTGAGTGATCGGCGGACGCTGCGACTTCGCCCCGTCGTGCCGCTCCGTGCGGGACGCCGCTACGCGCTCGTCGTCGAGGGGCTCGCGCCGGAGGAGATGGCGTCGGTGCGCGACTCGGTCGTGCCGCGGCCGAGCGACGGACGGATCGAGGTGCCCTCGGAGAGCTATGCGGGTCCGCTCGCGAGCGCGCTCGGGGAAGACGCGGGCGAGATCGACGTCGCGGCGTCGGTCGCTCTCGCGCGCCGTCTCGAGAGCGGCATCGCGCAGATGCCCGCGATCGCCGCGACGCCCGGCGTGCAGATCCGCCTGCCGAAGTCCCTTCGCGCCGAGGACCTCGCGCGGCTCCGTGCGCGCTTCGTTCCGGCGAAGGCGGCAGCGGAAGAGAAGGGCGCGACGGTCGTCGTGCTGTCCGTCCTCGACGGACGAGCCGGCTTGCGCGAGTACCGGAAGCGTCTCTCCTCCCTCGCGTGCAACGATCGCCCCGCGCAGGCGCTCGATCGCGAGGATGTGCTCGGAGCCTACGGGGGCGGCGTCGCGCTGATCGCGCGCGGCACGTACGTCTCGCTCGACGTGCGCGGCGAGAAGGGGAGCGCGCCGCCGCTCGGCGTCACCGCGGAAGCGGCCCCGGGCGTCGAGCTCCCGTATCTCCTTGCTCTACCGGAAGGGTTCGGTCCCGAGACGCCGCTCGTCCTCGGCGTCGACGGACACACGGGGAAGGCCGTGCGCGTGCTCCGCCGCCACGCTGCGGATCTCGCGCGCCGCGGGCTCGGTCTCCTCGCGATCGACATGCCGGAGCACGGCGAGCGCGGCGACGATCCGAAGGGCTTCCTCGACGTCATGGATCCGATCGGCGTCGCGCGGAACCTCCGGCAGTCCTCCGTCGACGTGATGGCCGCGGTGCGCACGGCGCTGCACTGCGGGCTCGTCCTCCCGGACGGCGCGAAGCTGCGTCCGCGCGAGCTCCTCTACCTCGGCTACTCGATGGGGGCGATGATCGGCATCCTGACGCGCGCGGTCGAGCCCGACCTCGGCACGATGGCGTTGTTCGCGCCGGCCGGCGACGTGCCCGGCTGGTTGATGCTGCAGGTCACGCCGGGCTTGCACGCGGTGTACGTGAGCTGCCTCGGCGGGCCGGAGCACGGGAAGAGCTGCTTCCCCGACGGCCAGTGCGAGCCGCCCGGACGCTGCGGCGTCGATCCGTATCTCGCGCAGCTCTCGACGCTCCTCGAGCAGCCGTACGGCCTCGCGGCGGGCGGCGCCGATCCGCTCGAATTCGCGCGCTCGCGCACCGGCGAGGCGAGCGACGCGCGACTCCTCCTCCTGACGGGAGCGCAGGACGCGGTCCTGTATGACGTGCTGCAGAGCCGCCTCGGCGACGCGTTCGGCATGCATCCGGCGGCGGACGGCACCTTCCGTGGGCCGCGATCGATTCGCCTCCACTGGCCGAACCTCGGACACGAGCTCGTCGATCGCGAGGAAGTGCGCGCCGCCGCATACGAATTTCTGCTCTCGCGCGGGCGCCGCACTGCGCCGATTGTGGACAACCCCCAGGCGGGCGGCTAGGTCCCCCATTTCCGATGCGGCGCAGCTTCTACCTCGAGACCTTTCTCATTTCGCTCGCAGTGATCCTGCTCGAGGTGAGCTACACGCGGGTCTTCTCGTACAAGCTCGTCTATTACTTCACATACCTGATCATCGGGATCTCGCTGCTCGGCCTGGGCTCGGGCGGCGTCATCTTCGCGCTCTTCGAGCGGCTGCGAAGGATCGCGGCGGAGCGACTCGTCCTCGGCTGCGCAATCGTCGCCGCGGCGTTCGTCGTGCTGAGCTATTTCTTCGTCGCGTGGACGCCGCTCAACCTCTTCCGCATGGTCACGACGCTGTCGCAGGGGCAGGTCGCGACGCCGCTCTGGGAGGCGACGAAGCTCGCCGTCGTGCTCGTCACGCTCTTCGTTCCGTTTCTCTCCGCAGGCGTCGCGCTCGCGACGATCTTCGCGACGCGCACCGAGCTCATCGGACGTCTCTACTTCGTGGACTTGATGGGCGCGGCTCTCGGCGCCGCGATCGTGATCCCGTCGATCACGTGGATCTCGCCGCCTGGAACGGTCTTCCTTTCCGGGCTCGCGTTCGCGGTCGGCGCGCTCGCTCTCGCGCGTGCGGAGGGAGGCATCTGGGCGAAGCTGCCGCTCGCGCTCGGCGCGGTGCTGCTCGTCGGCGTGCTCTTCCCGGGCGTTTTGCCGGATCCGATTCGCGATCGCGTCAAGGGCGGCAAGCAGACGGGAGCCGAATTCTCGCGCTGGAGCCCGGTGTTCCGCGTCGACGTCGTGCCGGTCCCGGTCTCGGATCCGGCGGCGAAGTTCCTGATCCACGACGGGACGATCGGCTCGTCCTTGATCCAGTGGGACGGCGAGCTCTCGTCTCTCGGCCGCTACGACACGATGGACCGCGCGTACCCGTTCCGCCTTCTCGGGCCGGAGCCGAAGGTCGCGATCATCGGCTCGGCCGGCGGCAACGAGATCCTGGCCTCGCTCCACTTCGGCGCCGAGCACGTGACCGGGATCGAGCTGAACCCGGTGACGGTCTCGCTCCTCCGGAAGGACTTCGTCGACTTCACGGGTCACCTCGCCGAGGAGGACCGCGTCACGATCGTGAACGCAGAGGGGCGCTCGTTCCTGAAGAGCTCCGACGACGACTTCGATCTGATCTGGCTCGTCGCGCCGGACAGCTACGCGGCGATGAACGCGGCGACGTCGGGCGCCTTCGTCCTCTCGGAGAGCTATCTCTACACGAAGGAGATGATCGAAGAGGCGGTCGCGAAGCTGACGCCGAACGGCATCCTCTGCGCCCAGTTCGGCGAGATCGACTTCGACACGAAGCCGAACCGCGTCGTCCGCTACCTCGGCACGGCGCGCGACGCGCTCGCCGAGCTCGGCATCGGCGACTTCCCGAAGCACGTCCTCGTCGCGGTGACGCCCGGCTTCTCGCGGCTCGAGAACGCGACGATCCTGATCAAGCGCTCGCCGTTCACGCAGGCCGACATCGACACCTTCGTCGCGACGAGCGCCGCCGTCCCCGGCTCGCGCGTGATCTACACGTGGGCGAGCTCCCAGGCGGGGACGCCGATCACGACGGTCATCACGGCGAGCGACGAGGAGCGCGAGCGCTTCTACGACGAGCACCCCTACAAGGTGCATCCGATCACGGACGATTCGCCGTTCTTCTGGCACTTCGTCCGCTTCGGCGACGCGCTCTTCGGCAGCGACGACACGGCGCACGTGAACATCGAGGAAGGAATCGGCGAGCGACTCCTCGTCGTCTTCCTCCTGATCGCGATCGCGTTCGCGGCGGTGTTCCTTCTCGTGCCGCTGCTCTTCCTGCGCCGAGTCTGGGCGACGATCCCCTACAAGTGGAACGCGGGCATTTACTTCGCCGCCCTCGGGCTCGGCTTCATGTTTCTCGAGATCTGCCTGATCCAGCGCCTGACGCTGTTCCTCGGCTACCCGACCTACTCGCTGACCGTGACGCTGTTCGCGATCCTCGTCTCGACCGGTGTCGGGAGCCTGCTCAGCGAGCGGTACGCAGCCGACCGGAACGGCGCATACGGGCTCTTGCTGAAGGCGCTCGTCGCGCTGGTCCTGTTCTACGAGCTGCTGCTGCCGTGGATCATGTCCGTCGGCGTCGGCTGGAGCTTCGGCGTGCGCGTCGCTCTCACGGTGATCTTCCTGGCGCCGCTCGGTCTCTGCCTCGGCGCCTTCATGCCGCTCGGGCTTCGCTCCGTCTCGGCCGTGACGCCCTACGGCGAGCAGTACGTCGCGTGGTGCTGGGCGATCAACGGCTTCTTCTCGGTCATGGCGTCCGTGCTCGCAACGCTCCTCAGCATGTCGTTCGGCTTCAACGTGGTGATGCTGCTGGGTCTGGCGATCTACTTGATCGGGGTGGCGGCGTTCCGGAGCGTTCCGTCTCCTGGAGGGCCCGCGCCAGCGGCTCGCTGAGGGCGCGCCCGACGATCGCGTGCCCGCGCGCGTTCGGGTGCATGATGTCGAGGAAGAGCGGGCCCGAGCCCGCTTCGGCGCGGAACGCGGGCAGGAGGTCGAAGCAATCGAGCGACTCCTGCGCGCAGACTTCGGCGAGGCGCTCCTGCGGCGTCAAGTCGGGCTTCGGAACGCCGACCTGATCGCCGTCCGGGAGGATCGCGACGAGCAGCGGAATGCCGCGCGCCTTCGCCTCGTCGCGGAGGCCGCGCAGAGACTCGATCATCGCCGGCCAGCGCTCGTCGTTCGGCTCGAGGTAGTAGCGCTTCCGCAGGACGGAGACGTACTCGTCGAACTTGTTGAAGCCGGACTTCGACGTCTCCACCGGTGCTGCGTCACCGAAGAGCATCTGCGGACCGACGAGGGCGAGCCAGCGGAGCAGGAGGTAGAGCTCCGACTGGTTCCCGATCGAGTCCGCCTTCACGCGCTGTGAGCGATCGAGCGTCAAGACGCCGAGCGGGCCCATCACGGGCCCGTAGTCGTAGTCGTTCAGGTTGAGCGCGACGACGATCGCGTCCGGATCGAGCGGCAAGCCGAACCGGCGGAGCCACGCGAGCTGGTTTTCCGTGTTGTAGCCTTCGACGCCGCCGTTCAGGACCTGGTGCGGCTCTCCCGTGCGCTGCTCGAGCTCCGCGGCGAGCCGCTGCGTCAGCGTGGCGTCCCACTCGAGGCGGTAGCCGAACGCGACCGAGTCGCCGAGCACGAGGATGCGCGCGGTTCCGGGCGGTGCGGGCTCGAGAGGCGGTCCGCGCATGCCGTGCTCGTTGATCGTGACGTGCACGCCGCGCGCGATCGTGTCGACACCGGGGCGGAGCAGGTAGGGCAGGTCCTCGTCGTCGGTCGCCGCGTACAGGCGGCGTGGAAAGCCGTTCAGGCGGTCGACCAGATCGAAGGTGCGCGTCAGGACCTCGCCGAGCGCCAAGAAGACCGCGAGGCACAGGACGACGAGGACGAGGATGCGACCGAGCGGACCGCGGCGGCGACGCGGAGCGCGCCGTCCGCGGTTCGGGCCGGCCTCCGGAGAGCCGGCCTCGGCCTCAGGCGGAGGCGACGACGAGGATCTCACCGGTCGGAATGTGCAGCGCGCTCTGCCGCCAGCGCTCCGGGAGGGCACGCCCGAGGAGCGCCGCGGCGCGATGGACGAGAGGATTGAACGCCTCGAGCTGCGTCAGCGCGTAGTCGATCGTCATCACCTTCGGCGCGCTCGAGATCGAGATCGGCCAGTAGCGATGCCTCTCGAGGAGCCGGGTCACGGTCCCGCGGTCGAAGTAGCTGATGTGGACGGGCGGTGCGTAGTAGTACCAGTGGCGTCGCATCAGCCTCGCCTGCGGGCTCTTGATGTCGGGCACGGTCAAGGCGATCCTGCCGCCGGGCGCGATCCAGTCGTGCGCGCGCTCGAGGAGCGAGTTGGGGTCGATCAGGTGCTCGAGGACGTCGAACGCGACCACGCAGGCGTAGCGGCGCTGCGGCACGAAGCTCTCGGCGGTCGCCTGGACGGCGGAGAGCCCGCGCCGCTGCGCCGCATCCACGGCGACCTGCGAGAGGTCGAAGCCGTCGATGTCGACGCCGGCGCGTCCCGCCGCCTCGAGGAACGCGCCCGCGGAGCAGCCGACCTCGAGCCACGGTCCTTCGGGCGCGTGCGGCGCAACGGCCGCGACGCGCGCGTCGGCGGTCGCGCTCCGGACGTCGGAAGCGTTCGCGAACACGGCATAGAGGCCGTCTTCGTACGAGCGCTCGTAGACCTCGCGCAGCGTCGCTTCGTCGGGCACGGGATCGAGGCGGACGAGCGAGCAGCTCGCGCAGCGCACGAAGTCGTAGCCTTGCTTGTGGAAGAGGGTGTCTCGCCGGATCTCGCCGCAGAGGACGCACGGCGACGGATCGGCGGTGCGCTCTCCCGGCGCCGGACCGGCCGCGAAGGGGCTGCTCGGCATGGCGGAATGGAGCTCCTCTCGTGCTTTTCGCGCGTCCGTCGCGCCCGGGCAAGTGCCGGACGAGTCGAGCCATGACGACCTGGGTCGACGGGCGCGGGCTGCAGAGCGGCTTCAAGGAGCACGCCGGACGCGGGATCGGCACCTACGTCGCGTCGCTCGCGCAGGCGCTCGACGAGCGCGCGGCCGAGGACGAGGTCCGCTTCTTCGTCGAGAAGGGCGCGGAGCTGATCGCTCCCGTGCCTCTGCAACGGCGCGTCCTCGCGCCGTCCGTGCCGGGCGGCGCGAGTCGCTTCGCGACGCTCCTCCGGCAGCACTCGACCCTTTCGCTATGGCTCGCGAAGAGGCGTCCCGCCGCGGTCCACTTCGCGGCGCAGACGGATGCGCCGGCGCTCTGCGCGGTACCGACGATCGTCACGGTGCACGACGTCGTGCTCCATCGCCACGGCGAGTGGTACGAGAGCTCCGGGGAAGGATCGTCCGGGTGGCGCTTCCGCGTGTTGCGTGCGCTCGAGCGACACGCGATCCTTCGCGCTTCGCGCATCATCGTGCCGTCGCGCGTGACGGCGGACGAGCTCGCAGCGAGCCTCCAGGTCCCGCCACACCGGATCGTCGTCGTTCCGGAGGCGCCCGCGGACCGCTTTCGCGCACCGCCGAGCGCGGCGGACGCCGACGTCCGCCGGCGGCTCGGGCTTCCCCCGCGCTATCTCCTCCATCCCGGCGGCGGCGACGCGCGGAAGAGGCTTCCGGATCTCGTGCGCGTCTTCGCGGACGTCGCGCGCGAGCGACCCGAGCTCTGTCTCGTGCTGCTCGGCCGCGTGAGCCTCGGGGACGGAGCGTCCGAGCTCGCGCGCGCGGTCGAGGCGTCCGGTGTGCGCGACCGGATCCGCGTTCCGGGCATCGTCGACGCGCGCGACGTGCCGGCGGTGTACCGCGGCGCCGAGGCCGTGGTCCTCGCGACGCGGCACGAGGGCTTCGGGCTTCCCGTCGTCGAAGCGTTCGCGGCGGGCGCTCCGGTCGTCGCGACGGCCGCTTCCGCGATCGCCGAGGTCGCGGGAGATGCCGCGCGCCTCGTTCCGGTCGACCAGCCCGCGGCGCTCGGCGAAGCGATCCGCACGGTCCTCGACGACGCGGCGCTCCGCGAAGAGCTGCGCGCGCGCGGGCGACGACGCAGTGAGCAGTTCCGCTGGGAGCTCGCTGCGGAGGAGACGCTCGCCGTCTACGCGCAGGTCGCGCGCGCCTGAGAGCGTGCGAAGCCGCGCTCCGGAGCCTCGGCCGGGGGTGGTTTCAAACCGCGCTGCCGAGCCGTTAGAGAGAAGGGGATGCGGCGCCTTCTCGCCTACCTCCTGCGCTACCGCCTCCGGTTCGCTCTCGGCTGCGCGTGCCTCGTCCTGACGGCGTCGATCGCGATGGCGATCCCGCTCGTCGTGAAGTGCGCCATCGACGAGCTCGCGACCGATGCCGGGCGGGAGGGCCGTCTCGCGGACGTGGCGATGGAGAAGGCCTCGGCGGGCTCGTGCCTCGCCGTCGTCGAGCCGGACGGCGTATCCGGCTTCGCTCTTCTCATCATCGGGCTCGCGGTCGTGCAGGCGGTCGTGCGCACCTGCTCGCGGTTCCTGATCTTCAACGTCGCGCGCGACGTCGAGTTCGATCTCCGGAACGATCTCTTCGCGCACCTCGAGAGCCTGCCGCTCGAGTTCTATCACCGGCAGACGACCGGCGACCTGATGTCGCGGCTCGTGAACGACATCGGCTCCGTCCGCCTGATGCTCGGACCGGCGGTCCTGAACCTGCTGAACACGCCGGTCTACTATGCGTACGGGATCACGATCATGGCCTCGATGGATCCGTGGCTCACGGCCGCGGCGCTCGCTCCGTATCCGCTCGCGATGCTCGCGATGAAGCGGAACGGGAAGCGGCTGATGGAGGGCACGCTCCGCGTCCAGGAGGGTCTCGCGGAGATGAGCGCGACGATCCAGGAGAACGTGAGCGGGATCCACGTCGTCAAGTCGTACACGCTCGAGGCGGTCGAGCGGGAGCGCTTCCGGAAGCGGAATCGCGAGCTCCGCGCGTCGAGCTTGCAGCTCGCGCGGGTCCGCGGAGCGATCGGGCCGATCATGCGCGTCGTGAGCGCTCTCGGGATCTTGATCGTGTTCTGGCTCGGCGGAACGCGCGTCGCGGAGGGGAAGCTCTCGATCGGTGGGCTCGTCGCCTTCATCGGCTACCTGAACGCGCTCGCCTGGCCGACGATGGCGCTCGGCTGGATGTTCGCGATGGTGCAGCGCGGCCGGGCGGGGATGGCGCGTCTCGAGGGGGTCTTCCAGGAGCGGCCGTCGATCGCGGATCCCTCCTTCGCTCCCGGCCTCGTTGCCGCGGCGAGCGAGAACGGCGGCGGAAGATCCTCGTCGGACCACGACGGCGCGCCGCGCATCGAGCGCGGCGAGATCGAGCTCCGCGACGTCTCGTTCGCCTACCCGGACGCTCCGGATGCGCCCGTCCTCCAGGACATCGACGTCCGCATTCCGGCGGGAGCGACCGTCGCGCTCGTCGGGCGCGCCGGCTCGGGGAAGACGACGCTCCTCCGGCTCCTGCCCCGCCTGTTCGACGCGACGGAGGGCGAGGTGCGGATCGACGGCCGCGACGTCCGCTCGTACCCGCTCGCGGAGCTTCGCAGCGCGATCAGCGTCGTCACGCAGGAGCCGTTCCTCTTCTCGACGTCGATCGGCGCGAACATCGCGTTCGCGGCGGACGCGAGCGGCGAAGCGCCGGAGTCGGACGGCGAGCGCGTGCGCGAGGCGGCAGCCTGGGCCGCGGTCGACCAGGACGTCCAGGCCTTCCCGCGCGGATACGACACGATGGTCGGCGAGCGCGGCATCACGCTCTCCGGCGGACAGAAGCAGCGCGTGACGCTGGCGCGCGCGCTCCTGAGCGAAGCGCCGATCCTGCTCCTCGACGACGCGCTCTCGAGCGTCGACACGCACACGGAGGAGCGCATCCTCCACGCGCTCGAGTCGCGTCGTCGCGGCCGCACCTGCGTGATCGTCGCGCATCGGCTCTCGACGGTGCAGGACGCGGACCTGATCCTCGTTCTGGAGGGAGGACGCATCGTCGCTCGGGGCGATCACGCGAGCCTCCTGGCGCAGGGTGGCCTCTACGCGGACCTCTTTCGCCGCCAGCGGCTCAGCGAAGAGCTGGAGGCCATCTGAGCCCGGAGCGAAAGCCCTCGCGCCCGGCCGCCGACACCGCCGAGGCGTACCACGCCGAGGACGAGCTCGGCCGCGCCTACGACGCAGAGCTCCTGCGGCGGCTCTGGGCGTACGTGCGTCCGTACCGCGGGACGTTCGCGCTCCTGCTCCTCGCGCTTCCCCTGTCCTCGGCGCTGATGCTCGTGCAGCCCTACCTCCTGAAGGTCGGGATCGACCGCTACGTCGACACGGGCGACGCCTCGGGGCTCTCGTACGTCGCGGCGCTCTTCTTCGCCGCCGTCGTCGGTGAGTTCGTCTCGCTCTACCTGCAGTACTACTTGACGATGGCGGTCGCGCAGCGAAGCCTGTCGGACCTTCGCGAGGACCTCTTCGACCACCTCGAGCGCCTCCCGCAAGCATTCTTCGACCGGAATCCGGTCGGACGGCTCGTGACCCGCGTCACGACCGACGTCGACGTGCTGAACGAGGCCTTCGCGAGCGGGGCGATGACGATCTTCATGGACGTGCTGACGCTCTGCGGGATCGTCGGCGTCCTCCTGTGGCTCGACTGGCGCCTGGCGCTCGTCACGCTGACGGTCGTCCCGGTGCTGCTCCTCGCGATCGACTTCTTCCGCAAGCGCGCGCGCGTCACGTACCGGCTCATCCGCGACCGGATCGCCCGGATCAACAGCTTCCTTCAGGAGGCGATCTCCGGGATGACGATCATCCAGCTCTTCGCGCACGAGCGAGCGAGCTACCGCGAGTTCCGCTCGCACAACGCCGCGCATCGGGACGCGAACCACCTCTCGAACGTCTACGAGGCCTCGCTCTTCTCGATCGTCGAGGCGGTGGCCTCGATCTCGATGGCGATCGTCGTGTGGTACGGGTCGGGGCAGATCCTCGCGGGCGTGATCGCGTTCGGCACGCTCGTCGCGTTCATCGAGTACATGCAGCGGTTCTTCATCCCGATCCGCGACTTCTCGGCGAAGTACGCGGTGCTGCAGTCGGCGATGACGTCGGCCGAGCGCATCTTCCAGCTCCTCGACAACCCAGCCGAGCCGCGGCCGGCGATTCCGCGGCGCGTCGATGCCGCCGACCGCGAGCGCGGCGCGGTGTCCTTCGACGGCGTCTGGTTCGCCTACAAGAACGAAGACTGGGTGCTGAAGGACGTGTCTCTTTCGATCACGCCGGGCGAGACGGTCGCGATCGTCGGCGCGACGGGCTCGGGCAAGACGACGCTGACGAAGCTCCTCGGGCGGAGCTTCGATGCGAGCCGCGGCGTCGCGCGCGTCTCGGGGATCGACGTCCGCGAGTGGGACCTCGAAGCGCTCCGGCAGGAGGTCGGCATCGTCCTGCAGGACGCGTTCCTCTTCACGGGGACGGTCGCCAGCAACGTCGCGCTCGGCCGCGATCACGTGACGGAGGAGGACCTCTGGCGCACCGTGCGCGCCGCGAACCTCGGCGAGTTCGTCGGCTCGCTGCGCCGCGGCTTCGCGGAGCCGATCCGCGAGCGCGGCAACAACCTCCCCGCGGGGCAGCGGCAGCTCCTCGCGATCGCGCGCGCTCTCGCCTACGATCCGCGGATCCTCGTGCTCGACGAAGCGACCTCCAGCGTGGACACGGAGACCGAGCAGCGCATCCAGGAGGCGCTCGAGCGGCTTCTGCGGGGCCGCACCGCGATCGTGATCGCGCACCGGCTCTCGACCGTCGAGAAGGCCGATCGCATCGTGGTCCTGCACAAGGGACGGATTCGCGAGGTCGGCACGCACGCGGAGCTCCTCGCGCGCGGCGAGATCTACGCGCGACTGTACGAGCTCCAGTACGGCGGCGGACGCGTCCGCGGCCTGGGATCGTCCGCGAGCGATGCGCCGGGCTGAGCGCGCCTCGGCCGGGCGCCGGGCTCGGGAGCGGCTCCGCATCGCCGCTCTCCTCGTCGGTCTCGTCTCGACCGCCGTGGGGTGCGGCGGCTGCTCGCCGACGTACGTGCTTCGCGCGGCGTACGAGGAGAGCCGCATCCTGTGGAGCCGCGAGCCGATCGACGAGCTCCTCGGACAGGCGAACCCCGCGGAGCTCTCGGAGCGCGAGCGAAAGCAGCTCGAGCTCGTGCAGGCCGCGCGGAAGTTCGCGGAGGACGAGCTCGGTCTCTCCGTCGGCGGCGCTTACGGCTCCCTCGCCGACGTGCCGCCCGGCGCGCTCCTCTGGGTCGTGTCCGCGGCGGAGCGCCTGCACCTCCGCCCGTACTCGTGGTGGTTCCCGATCGTCGGGAGCGTCACCTACAAGGGCTTCTTCGACAGCGCGGAAGCCGAAGCCGAAGCGGATTCGCTCGAGGAGAAGGGCTACGACACCTTCGTCCGCCGCTCGGCCGCCTTCAGCACGCTCGGCTGGTTCGACGATCCCGTGCTCTCGCCGTGGCTCGAGTCGACGCCGGTCGGGCTCGTGCAGCTCGTGCTGCACGAGCTCCTGCATCGCACGACGTACCTTCCGGGGAAGACGGACTTCAACGAGTCGTTCGCTTCGTTCGTCGGCAACGAGGGCGCCGTCGCGTTCTTCGCGGTGCACGACGGTCCCGAAGCGGAGACGACGCTCGAGGCGCGGAAGTCCGTCGCCGAGGAGCTCGACCTGTCGCGGCGCTGGGGGAGCGCCGTCGATCGCCTGCGCGCGCTCTATCGCGACGGAAGCCGCGAGAAGCGGCCGGAGGCGGAGATCCTCGACGATCGCGGCGAGATCTTCGCCGAGCTCGGACCGGCCGACCGCATCAACAACGCGGTCGTCCTCGCGCGCTACGCCTACATGGCGCACCTCGATCGATTCGGGTGCGCGCTCGAAGAGGCCGGCGGCGACCTGCGCGCCGCGATCGCGCGCGTCCGCCTCGACAGCGAGAAGGTCTCCGGAGACGACGACCCGTTCGACGTGCTGCCGGTGTGCGCGGCTCCACCCGTGGCACCGGCCGCGATTTCGTGATCGGCTCGGGCGAGAGGCGCGACGCAGGATGGAGGAGCAGCCTCGATTCGCCGCCGATCGGATGCTGGGCCGGCTCGCGCGCTGGCTCCGGCTCCTCGGCTTCGACGCTCTCCATCGCAAGGAGCTGCCGGGACGCCGCCTGCTGACGCTGGCGGCGCGGGAAGGTCGAGTCGTCTTGACGCGTGACCGCCGGCTCGCGCGCGTCGGCGCGCGTGTGCCGGTCCTCGTGATCGCTTCGGATCGGTTTCGCGATCAGCTCCGCGAGGTCGACCGCGTCTACCCGCTCGGCGGCGTGCGCGGCCGCGCGCCTCGATGCGGCGACTGCAACGTCGCGATCGAATCCCTCGATCCGGCGGCGGTACCCGCGTCGGTGCCGGAGTACGTGCGTGACACCCAGTCCGAGTTCTGGCGCTGCCCGCGGTGCCGGCGCACCTTCTGGGCGGCGACGCATCGCGAGCGCATGGCGGCCGAGGTCGCGGCCCTTTCCTTGCGCACGCCGGGAGCGCTATGAGTCGGGCGGGATGTCCGAGACGAGCCCGACGAGCCCTCACCCGGAGCTGCTCTCCGACGCGGCGAGCGTGCCGGTGGGACCGTGCCCGAGCTGCGAGCGCGAGGTCCTGGGCCACGCGGCCGAGTCGGGCGGAGGCTTCGCTTGCGTACACTGCGACGGACCGCTCCGTCACGTCGACTGGATCGGCGAGAGCGAGCTCTCGGAGCTCGGCTACGACGTCTGGGATCCGCTCGCGGGCGGCTGCGCGACGGGTTGCGCGAGCGGCGGCTGCGGCGCCAAGCGCGGCTGAGCCCGACCCGAGCTCGCGAAAGTATTGTTTGGCGCGGAGGCGCGTCTGTTCAATTCGTCCCTCCGCTGCTATCCCGGCGTGGGACCGAGCGCTCGCGCGACCCCGTTTTTTTCCGATGATCGCCCCTCCACGAAAGACCGCTTCGAGCACCCTGGGAGCGTCGGAGCCGGGAGCGGTCGAAGCGCTGCCGCGCGTCCGGGCCGCGTCCGTCCTCGACGGCTCCGGAGCAGGGCGCCCGGCGAGTCTCGGCGTGCAGGTGTGGAACCTCGCGCTCGAGTGGTGGCGACCCGTCGTCCTGGCGCTCCTCTGCATCGAGGCGCCGCTGATCGTCCTCAATCGCTTCGAGCTGCCGTTCGGCGTCTCGTTCGGCTTCCGCAGCTTCGCGCGGAACATCGCGCTCGTGATGATCATCGGCGTCGCGATCGGTGCGCGCGGGATGCCGCGGTTCCGCTCGAGCTTGCTCGTGCCGATGGTCGTGTTCTTCGCGATGATGGCGGTCTCCGTCGCCGCGAACGGGTGGCTCTGGAGCGACGCGCACAGCGTCGGCGTGATGGTCGGGCTCTTCGTCGGAGCCCGCTCGCTCGCCGAGTCGAAGGACGGACGCGTCTGGCTCTATCACTGGCTCGGCGCCGTGGCGGTCACCACGGTACTCGTCGAGATCGCCCTGAACCCGGCGATCCTGCAGTTCCGCGAGGCGCTGCGCGACACGATGGTGACCGCGCATCCGAACACGGTCGGTGCGTTCTTCGCGCTCGTCACGCCGGTCTTGATCGGCTCGATCGACGACGCGAGCGCGCGCCGCATGGCGCCGTTCTACGGGCTCAGCGCCGTCGTCGGGGCGGCGATGACGTTCTCGCGTCTTTCGCTCGCCGGCGTGTTCCTCGGCGTCGCCGCGATCTTCCTCGCGACGTGGCTCCGGCGGCATCCCGTGCGCTTGACCGTGCTCGGCGCCGTCTCGGTGGTCGGCGTGGTCGCGTTGCTCGGCTACCTTTCGCTCGGTCGATCGGAGGCCGACTGGCAGCGCCTCCGCATCATCCACGCCTCGCTGACGCTCTTCTCGGAGAACTGGCTCTCCGGCGTCGGCTTCGGCGTCGCGAACCTGGAGCGCGTCTTCCCGCAGCGCTACGCCGACATCTACGGCACGCGCATCTGGCTCTATCACTCGCACAACATGTACGTGGACATCCTGACGGGTACCGGAATCCTCGGCGCGCTCGCTTCGGGATGGCTGTTCGTGCGGCTGGTGTCGATCGCCCGGCGCGCGCTCACCGCCTCGCGCGAGAACCCGCGACTCCGTAGAGCGGCCGGCGGCTTCGCCGCCGCGGTCGTCGTCTTCTTCCTGATCGGGATGGGCGACATGCCCTGGTATCACGCGCGCCTCTTGTTTCCGCTCGCGATCCTCTGGGGACTGATGGAGGGGTGGACGCGCTCGGCGGAAGCCGATCTGCAGGAGCGGGCGGCGACGGCGCCGCGGACGTGACGCCGGGCGCTCCCTCCGTCTCGATCCTCGTCGCGTCGCGCAACCGCGCCGGGAGCCTGCGCGCGCTCCTCGACTCGCTCGAGCTTCTCGAGCCGCCGCCGATCCCGTGGGAGATCGTCGTCGCAGACAGCGCGTCGACCGACGAGACACCCGCGATGCTCGCCGCGTGGCGGGCGGCCGATCCGCGCCGCGGGGAAGGGCGGCGCATGCTCCGCCTCGACGTGCCCGGCAAGTCGCGCGCGCTGAACGCCTCGTTCGAGATCGCGCGCGGCTCGCTGTTCGCGTTCCTGGACGACGACGTGACCCCGGATCGATCGTGGCTCCGCGAGGTGGTCGCCTACTTCGCGGACAACGACTGCGCCGCGGCGCAGGGCTCGGTCCACTGGCCGCCCGAAGCGGAGGCGGACCCGGAGATCCGCCGCCGGCTCGAGTGCTACCGGACGATCGTCCGTGTCGTGCTCCCGGCGCGCTCGCGGCCGCTCGATCTCGTCGGCGCGAACATGGCGATCCGCCGCTCGACGATCGAGCGCGTCGGCGGCTTCGACGAGCGTCTCGGCGCGGGCGCGATCGGATGCGGCGAGGACACGGAGCTCGGGCATCGCGTCCTCCGCCTCGGCGGGTGGATCGGCTACATGGAGTCGGCCGTCGTCGTCCACGACGTCGATCCGGGCCGGCTCACCGAGGAGTACTTCCGCGACTACCACCGCCGCCTCGGGCGCAGCGACCAGCTCTATCGGCAGCGATCCCCGCTCACGTGGACGTTGCCGAAGCTCGTCAAGAGCGAGGTCCGCTTCGCAGCCTACCGCCTGACGGGCGACGCGGCGCGCGCCTACGCGGCGCGAGCGCGCTGTCTGCAGTACGCGGAGATGCTGCGCACCGCCTGGCAACGGCGCCGAGCTACACGCGGCTGAGCTGGCGCAGGGCTTCGTACACGACGATCGACACCGCGTTCGAGACGTTCAGGCTCCGCACGCCGCTCCCGGGCATCGGGATGCAGTAGAGAGGCGCGAGCTCGGCGCGGAGATCCGCGGGAAGCCCCGCGGTCTCACCACCGAAGACGAGCGCGTCGTCCGGCTCGTAGGCGACGCGCGTGTACGACGTCTCTCCGTGGGAGCTGAAGGCGAGGCGGCGCGGAGTCGGAACGGCGGCGAGGAAGTCCGACCAGCTCGCGTGCACGTGCAGGTCGACGAAGGGCCAGTAGTCGAGGCCGGCGCGCTTCAGGTAGCGGTCCTCGAGCGAGAACCCGAGGCGACCGACGAGATGGAGCGGTGTCGACGTCGCGGCGCAGAGGCGTGCGATCGAGCCGGTGTTCTGCGGGATCTCCGGCTCGACGAGAACCACCTGCATGCGGCGATCAACCAGGCCGGAGCGGCTGCTCGGCGCCGCCGGGGAGGGGCAGGACGAAGCCGTCGCCGCGCGCGCGGGCATGGCCGAGGAGCTCCGCCTGCGCGGGGCGGAGGAAGCGCGCCGCGTGGCGGCCGTCCTTCACGTCGCAGTAGAGGACGTCGGACTCGCCGAGGCGGAGCGTCGAGACGGCGAGCGGCTCGCGCGACTCGTCGTTCAGCTCGACCCGGAACCCCGTCTCGGGCGAGCCGTCGACCCGGCGCACGACGAACGGCGTGTCGTCGACGACGATGCGCGCGCGCTCGTCGCCGATCACGAGCCACCAGCCGCCGTCGTCGCCTCGCGTGACGTGCCGGGAGAACAGCATCGCGATGCGCTCGTTCTCGATCCGCTCGTCGTCCGAGTACCACTGCCCGTCGCGTCCGAAGCGGATCGTCTTCGATTCGATCGCCCAGAAGCCGGCGCGTGCCATGAACGAAATCTTCTCACCCGCCTCCGCCCGTCGCAAGGTCGAGCGCTCCGCACTTTCGGCGACGCACCGCTTCCGATAGGCTCCGCCGGACGATGCATCCCGTCCTGGTCCAGCTCGGGCCGATCGCGCTCTACAGCTTCGGTGCCATGCTCGCGCTCGGGTTCCTCGCGGCGGGCGTGCTCGTCGCGCGCGGCCTCGAGGCGCGCGGTCTCGATCGCGGGCACGCCTCCTCGATCGTGTGGTGGGCTGCGGTCGGCGGCATCGTCGGCTCGCGTGTGCTCTCGCTCGCGAACGACTGGAGCGCGTTCCTCGCGTCGCCGATGAGCTACCTCGTCACGGGGGCTGGATTCGTCTGGTACGGCGGGCTCGTCGGGGGCACGGTCGGCGTCACGCTGTACGTGCTCCTGCGCGGGCTGCCGTGGCTCGCGGTCGCGGACTCGATCGCCGTCGGCCTCGTGCTCGGACAGGCGATCGGGCGCGTCGGCTGCCAGCTCGCCGGCGACGGCGACTGGGGGACGGAGTCGAGCCTGCCCTGGGCGATGGCGTACACGAAGGCGATCTTCGGCTGGCCGTATCCGCCGGGGACCCTCGTGCATCCGGCGCCCGTCTACGAGAGCCTGCTCTACAGCGGGATCTTCCTCGTGCTGCTGCAGCTCTCGCGCGAGCCCGCGCGCCACCCCGACGGAACGTTGCTCAGCCTCTACTTGATCTTGACGGGCATCGCGCGATTCTTCGTCGAGGCGGTGCGGATCGAGCCGCGTCTCTGGCTCGGTTTGACCGAGGCCCAGTGGTTCGGGATCGCGAGCGTCGCGATCGGCCTCGGGCTCTTCGCGTGGGCGCGCCGCGGGGCCGGGCTCGCCGCGGCCGCCGTGATCGTCTGGGCCGTGACGCTGACGGGCTGCACCGACGCGAAGCAGGCGCCCGACTTCGTCGCGCAGACGCTGACCGGCCAGGCGGTGAACCTCTCCGCGCAGCGCGGCAAGGTCGTCTTCCTGAATCTCTGGACGACCTGGTGCCCGCCGTGTCGCGAGGAGATGCCGGCGATGCAGGCGCTCTCGAAGAAGTTCAGCGACGAGGACTTCGTGATCCTCGCCGTCAGCGAGGACGACGGCGTGCCGGCGGTGAAGAAGTTCGTCGACGAGATGCGGCTCGACTTCCCCGTCCTGATCGACTCGACCGGCGCGGTCGGACGCCGCTACGGCATCACCGGCTATCCGGAGACGTTCCTCATCGATCGCGAGGGCAAGCAGGTGGCGCGGTTCATCGGGCCGCGCGACTGGCGCGATCCCGCCTTCGAGCGCGATCTCCGCACGCTGATCGACGAGGGCCGCTGGGTGCGCGGCCCCGACGGCAACCCGTCCAGCTGAGCGCGAAACCCGCCTTGACCTGCCTCGGCACGTGGTGTCGAGTCGAGAGGCACGCGGCGTGGAGGGGGACGCGAGGGTGCCGGCGTCGCGAACGGTTGCTCTCGCCCGGGGTGAGGCGATATGAGCGCGCATCGTCGAGAGGGGTGGCCCGGGTGGCTTCCGATCGAGAGAGTCGCGTGGCTCTCCGGCGGTGAGCGCTCGTCCCGGGGCGGTCGATGGTTCGATTCTTTCACGTGGCGCGTGCGTACGGCGGAGTGGAAGTCCTGTCGGACGTCACGCTCTCGCTCGATGGTGAGGCGGTCGTCGTCACGGGGCCGAGCGGTGCGGGGAAGACCGTGCTGATGCGTCTTCTCTGTGGCCTCGAGGCGCCGACGCGCGGGTGGATCACGGTCGACGGCGTGCCGCTCGCGGGCTCGACGTCCGAGGTCCTCGCGGCGCATCGGCGGCGGCTCGCCGTCGTCCCGCAGGAGCCGTGCCTCGTCTCGAAGAGCACCGTCATCCAGAACGTCGCTCTCGCTCTGCAGGTGCAGGGCGTCGGGCACGGCGAGGCGCACGAGCGCTCGGGCGCCGTCCTCGCGCGTCTCGAGATCGCCGCGCTCGCGGACCGGCGTGCCGACCTCCTGTCGGCGACGGAGCGGCGCTGCGTCGCGCTCGCGCGCGCTCTCGTTCGCGAGTCGGCTTCGCTCGTTCTCGCCGACGAGCCGGGCGCGGGGCTCGATCCCGCTTCGCAGCGCCGGGTCGGAGAGATGCTTGCGGAGCGTGTCGCCGCGGGCGCGACGGTCGTCGTCACGAGCCAGCAGCCGGGCTTCCCGGGCCTCGAAGCGCCGCGGATCGCATTCCTCGCGGAGGGGCGCATCACCTGGGATTCGGCCAGCGCGGCGTCGGCAGCACGGGCTTCATGACGGTCGGGGAGGGCACGGCCTTCGGAGCGCTGCCGCTGCCGCTGCCGCTGCCGCGTCTCCGCGGAGCGCTCACGCTTCTCTTCGCGACGGCGCTTCTCGCCGGAGGGGCCGCGGCCGCGGGAGCGGGTCTGATCGTGCGTGCCGAGGATCTTCGCCGGCAGATCCCGGACGCGGCGCTCTACTCCGTCGTCGCTCGCTCGACGGAGGTCGGCGCGACGCGCGAGCAGCTCGAGCGTCTTCCGGGTCTGCTCCTCGGAGGCGAGCGCCGCGCGCGCGACATCCTCGCGCGCGCGGGTGCGGGCGAGGCCGCGCCGGATCGACTGCGCGTCCTCGAGGTCGCGGTGCCGCTCCACGGGGAAGGGAAAGACGCGAGCGAGGCGACGCTGCGCGCGCTGACCGGAGTCGTCGACGTGATCGATCTCAACGCGCGCGAGCGCCGTGAGAGAACGACCGGACGGGTCGCGCGCCAGCTCCTCCCGGGGATCGCCCTTCTGCTCGTCGGAAGCAGCGTGTTTCTCGCCGCGATCGCCGCCACGACCGCGCTCGCGGGGCGCGAGCTTCGCGAGGAGATCGGCGTTCGCGTGCTCCTCGGGGTCGAGCCCGAGCGTCTCTGGAGCCGACTCGGGCTCCTCGTCGCGGGCGTCGCGCTCTCCGGAGTCGTCGTCGGCTTCATCCTCGCGATCGTCGCCGCGCAGCTTCTCCGGACGAGCGCGGAGTCGGAAGCCAGCGGGCTCCCGGTGATCGCGTTCGCGAGCGGGGCGGCGGCGCTGCTCGCGGGAACGCTCGCGCTCGGCCTCGCCTCGGCGCGCCGGGCGGTCGCGCGTGCG
>VGTG01000048.1 GCA_016874795.1 Deltaproteobacteria bacterium
AGCTGATCCGTCCTACACTCCGTCCGCTCCACCCCGCTCCTCCTGTTGGACGTTTTGTTTGTAGCGAACAGAGTTTAGCAGGAGTCGAGCGGGGTGGGCGATTCCTCCGGTGAGAGAAACGGGCTAGCTTCGCGTACAGACCCCAATCCATCGGAGACTCCCGAATCTCCTCGAGCAGCGTCGCACGCGCGGCTTCCCAGTCTCCGCGCGCAATCTGCTCGTCGGCTTTCGGGGACTCGCCGGCGGACGCGTACGCGGCGTTGACGAGTCGATCCAGATCCGCTCCCTCGCGCTCCGGCGGTCCGCCGGACGCTCCCTCGCCCCCGCGACGCAGCGACTCGGTCCCGCGGAGCTCTGCGAGGCGATGTCCCAGATGCTCGGCGAGCAACGCGTAGAGCTCGTAGACGCGAAAGGACGAGAGACGGCGATGCCAGCGCTCCCAGAAGCCGAGCGTCCCGCGGCGATCGTTGATGCCCATCATCGCGACGACGATCTGAGGATCGTAGTGCTCGAGATGCTCTTCGAGATGCTCGAGGCGGTCCTCGGTCTCCTCGTCGTCGCCGTGCACGTGCTCGCGGGCATCGCGGTCGGCGGAGGCGGCTTCCGCGACCTGCTCGCTCTCGCCATCGCGCCGGCCTACGTCGCATGGAAGGTCGCGCTCGCTCCGGCGATCGCGCGCGCTTCGCGACGCGGCGCCGAGTGGGTGCGGACCGAGCGGCGCGAGGAAGCGAAGGGCCGCCCGTGAGCGCGCTCGACGTCTCCGTCGTCGTCGTGTCCTTCAACACGCGGGATCTCCTGCGCGAATGCCTCGCGACCCTCGAGGAGGATGCGGCGGCGAGCGGCTTCTCGCACGAGACCGTCGTCGTCGACAACGCCTCTCGAGACGGCTCCGCGGACATGGTCGAGGCGGAGTTCCCCGCAGCGAAGCTCGTGCGGAGCGACGTCAATCTCGGATTCGCCGGTGCGAACAACCGCGCCTTCGCCGTCGCACGAGGGCGGCACGTCGTGCTCCTCAACTCGGACGCGTTCCTCCGTCCCGACGCTCTCGCCCTCGCGATCGCGCGCATGGACGCGGAGCCGGAGGTCGGCCTCGCCGGCGGACGCCTCGTCGGACGCGACGGCGCCTGGCAACCGTCGGCGCGGATGTTTCCGTCCTTGACGAACGAGCTCCTGACGCTCTCGGGCCTGAGCGCGCGCTATCCGCACTCCCGCTTCTTCGGACGCCCCGATCGCACGTGGGCCGACCCTCTCGAGGAGGCGGAGGTCGACTGGGTGCCGGGCGCGTTCAGCATCCTCCGGCGCGAGGCGCTCGAGCGCGTCGGCGCCTTCGACGAGCGATTCTTCCTCTACTACGAGGAGGTCGATCTCTGCCGGCGGATCCACGAGGCCGGCTATCATGTGCGCTACTGGCCGGAGATCGTCGTCGTGCACGTCGGCGGCGAGTCCGCGCGCACGGTCGACGGCGCCGGCGGCGTCTCGGAGTCGGGCGCGCAGCTCACGCTGTGGCGCTTGCGGAGCGCGCTGCTCTATCACCGGAAGCACCACGGATGGACCGGTGCGCTCGCCGCCGCCGCGGGCGAGTCCGTCTGGCATCGGGCGCGCGCGTGGAAGAACGCGGCCGCGGACGATCCGGAGAGCCGCGCGAAGGCCGACGAGTCGCGAAGGATCGCGGCGCTGCTGCGACGCGCATGGCGCGAGACGGACGGCGGCAGGATCTCTCCCCCGCAGCCCTGGTGAATCCGCCTCGCCGCGGCCCGAGCGCGCTTCAGATCCGCGCGCGTTCGGACGATTCCACACGCAGTGCCGCTCTTCGAGAACCTGCGCGAGGACTGGGAGACCTACGACCGCGATCCGTGGCGGCAAGGGCTCTGGGTCATGGTCGCGTATCGCTTCGGGCGCTGGCGCTATGGCGTCCGCCCGCGCCTCGTCCGCGCGCCGCTCTCGTTCCTCTACCGGCTCCTGAAGGTCGGAACGCAGATCCTGACGGGCATCGACCTGCCGTGCGAGACGAGAATCGGCCGACGGCTCGTCATCGAGCACTTCGGCGACATCATCGTCAGCGGCGACGCCGTCCTCGGCGACGACGTCGTGCTCCGGAACGGCGTGACGATCGGCCTCCGGCGCACGGGAACGCGCGGCGCGCCGCGCCTCGGAAATCGCGTCGACGTCGGCGCGGGAGCGAAGCTCCTCGGGCCGATCACGATCGGCGACGACGTCGCGATCGGCGCGAATGCGGTCGTCCTCACCGACGTCCCTTCGAGCTCGATCGCCGTCGGCGTGCCCGCTCGCATCCGTCCGCGCGTCGCGAAGGCGCGCGCGCAGGTTCACTCGATCGCGGAGGCGGCGAGCGCATGAACGGCTCCCGCTTCTCGATCGACGTCCTGACTCCGGTCGAGCGGAGACCGCGGCGGCTGCGCCTCAGGTGGGTGCGGAGTGCCTCGGGCCTCGCGAGCGTCTTTGCCGAGCTCGTGCGCCGCGCGCTCGACGTCGTTCTCGCGGCAGCCGCGCTGCTCCTCCTCTCTCCCGCGCTCGTGCTCCGCGCGGCGCTCGCCTGGCGGGAGACCGGACGGATCCTCGAGCGGAAGGTTCGCATCGGACGATTCCGCGAGCCGTTCCGAAGGCTCTCGTTCGCCGGCACCGCGCCGGGCCGCTCCTTGCCGATGTTCCTGAACGTCCTTCGCGGCGATCTCTCCCTCGCCGGACCGCGTCCGCTGACGGAGGCCGAGGCCGCCGCGATTCCGCCCGACGGGTTCGAGCGCTTCGGCGTGCGTCCGGGGCTCGTCTCGGCGCACACGCTGCGCGCGCGCACGGGCATCTCGTACGAAGGCGAGGTCGCGACGGATCGCGATCACTACTACGGACAGACGCTGCGCGGCGACCTCGGGCTCGTCGCGCGCTTCGTTCCGGTGCGCCTGCTCGGCGGACGGAGCGGTACGCCCGCACCGCCCGTTCTCGACTTCTTCGGCGTCTCGATCGTCAACGGCACGATGGACGAGGCGGTCGATTGGATCCTCGAGCGCGCGCGGGAGCGTCCGGCGAAGCCGGCGCTTCTCGCCTTCGTCAATCCGGACTGCCTGAACGTCGCGTGGGGAGACGCCGACTACCGGCGCGCGCTGCAGGAAGCATCTCGCGTCCTTCCCGACGGGATCGGCATCCACCTCGGCTGTCGCGTCCTCGGCACGGCGCTCCGGGCGAACGTCAACGGGACGGATCTCTTCCCGCGCCTGTGCGAGCGCCTCGCCGGCACGAACGACTCGATCTACCTCCTCGGAGCGCGTCCCGGCGTCGCGGCGGAAGCGGCCTCGGCGATGCAGAAGCGCTTCCCCGGCCTCGCCGTCGCGGGCACGCGGGACGGCTACTTCGCGCCCGACGAGGAAGAAGCGGTGATCGAGGCGATCCACGCGTCCGGTGCTTCGGTGCTCCTCGTCGCCTTCGGCGCACCGAAGCAGGAGCTCTGGCTCGCCGCGAATCGCGAGCGCCTCCGCGTCCCGGTCGCGGTCGGGGTCGGCGGCCTCTTCGACTTCTACTCCGGGCGCGTCGCGCGCGCGCCGCACTGGCTGCGCGAGCTCGGCCTCGAGTGGTCGTGGCGCCTTCTTCAGGAGCCGCGCCGCATGTGGCGCCGCTATCTGATCGGCAACTGGGTGTTCCTCTACCGCGTCTGGAAGCAGTCGCGCGTGCCGCAGACGAGCGGAGCGGCGTCATGAGCCAGGCCTCGATCAGCGGACGCCGCGCTTCGAGCGCCTCGATGCGCGACGAGATCCTCGAGCGCTACTCCGGCGACGGCTCGCCCGCGAGCTGGTGGCGGGTCCGCCTCCTCGTCAAGCGGCTCGCGTGGGTGACGGTCGTGACCGCGACGCGGTTGCTGAAGCGCCTCCTCGACGTCGGCGGCGCAATCGCGCTCCTGATCGTGCTGCTGCCGTTCTTCGGGCTCGTCGCGCTCCTCATCCGGCTCGACTCGCCGGGCGCGGTCCTCTTCGAGCAGCAGCGCGTCGGCCGCCACGGACGACTCTTCCGCATGTACAAGTTCCGCTCGATGTACGTCGACGCCGAAGCGCGCAAGGCGGCGCTCGCGACCGACAACGAGATGCAGGGCGGCGTCACGTTCAAGATGAAGGCGGATCCGCGGATCACGCGCGTCGGGCGATTCATCCGCCGCGGCTCGATCGATGAGCTTCCGCAGCTCTGGAACGTGCTGCGCGGGGAGATGTCGCTCGTCGGCCCGCGGCCGCCGCTTCCCTCCGAGGTCGCCGAGTACTCGATCGAGGATCGCCGCAGGCTCGACGTCGTGCCCGGGATCACGTGCATCTGGCAGGTCTCGGGCCGCTCCGAAATTCCGTTCGAGCGTCAAGTCGAGCTCGACGTCGCATACATCGAATCGCAGTCGATCCGCCTCGATCTGCTCTTGTTGCTCAAGACCGTGCCGGCCGTCCTCCTGGGCCGGGGAGCCTACTAGCCATGCAGGTCCTCCTCTTCGCCGACCGCACCGGCCCTGCGCTCGCGCCGTTCACCCGTCGCACGTGCGTCGCGCTGCTGCCCGTCGTCGGGAAGCCGCTCGTCGTGCACGCCCTCGAGTCGATCGCACGCGTCTCGCCGACGCGCGTCTTCGTCGTCGTCTCGCCGCACGCGGACGCCGTCGAATCCGAGCTCGGCGACGGACGTCGCTGGGGTCTCTCCCTCGAGTACGTCCTGACGCGCGGCGACGAGACGCCCGACGCGATCGTCGAGCGTCTCCGCCCGCGGCTCGCCGGCGACTTCCTGATCGTCCGCGGCGACGTGCTCGTGAGCCCGTGCCTTCCCGAATTTCTGGAGCGCGCTGCGGCCGTCGCCGGGACGAGCGTTTCGGCGACCGTCGGCGCGCACCCGACCGGCATCCGCCTCGTCCGCCGCGGTGCTCCGACGCCTCTCGGCCTGCCGAGCGATCCGGAGAAGGCGCCGGAGTGGCGCGAGGAGTCGGCGAGCGTCGAGATCCCCGCCGCGCGCTTCTCGGGCATCGAGTCGCTCGCCGCATTCCATCGCGCGAACCTCGACGCCGTCGCGGGCCGCTTCGGTGCGCTGATCGTGCCGGGGCGCGCGGTCCAGCCAGGCGTCTTCGTCGGCCGGCAGACGCGCCTCTCCCTCGAGAGCGTGCAGGAAGGGCCGGTGTTCGTCGGCAGCCGCTGCGACGTGAAGAGCGGCGTCGAGCTGCAGGGCGAGGTCGTCGTCTCGGACGACGTCGTGATCGATCACCGCGCGACGATCCGCTTCGCGGTGATCCTGCCGCACACCTACGTCGGCGAGATGGTCGACGTCTCGAACGCGATCGTCTGGAGCAACGACCTCGTGCACGTCGACAGCGGCGGAGTCGCGCGCGTCACCGACGAGTTCCTCCTCGCCGACCTCGGCGCCACGGCGCTCGAGGAGGGAGCGGCAAACGTTCTGCATCGAATCGCGGGGGCGCTGCTCTTCCTGCTCTCGCTGCCGCTCTGGCCGGTGCTGTTCCTCGCTTCGCTTCTCGCCGATCCGGTCCGCCCGTTCCGGATCGTCGATCTGGTCGGCAATCACACGGAGATCGGCCGCGACGGGCGTCGCGTACGCCAGTCGTTCCGCGCCCTCGAGGCGGCGACGCGCATCCCGATCCTGCGTTCCCTTCCGCTTCTCCTTCCCGTCGTCCGCGGCGATCTTCGGCTCGTCGGCGTCTCGCCGATGACGCCCGAGAGCACGGCGCGGCACAGGGAGGATTGGGAGAAGCTTCGCGATCGTGCCCCGGCGGGGCTTCTCGGCCCGGCCCAGCTCAGCCTCTCCGGCGACGCTCCGGAGGAGGAGCGGCTCGTCCTCGAGGCCTACTATGCGCAGACGCGCACCGGGACGAGCGACCTCGTCTGGCTCGCGCGCAGCGCGAGCGCGCTGTTCAGCAGCCGTGCCTGGGGTCTCGAGGCGCGGCCCGGTCCCTCTTGAGGGGAGGCCATCGAACGATGTCTCGACCGATCACGGCGACTCCGGGTTTCTCGCGTGCCGATCTGCACGTTCACACGAGCTACAGCGACGGCACCGCGGCGCCGGAGGACGTGCTGAACTACTACGCGCTCCACTCCGACGTGAGCGTGTTCGCGATCACGGACCACAATACGATCGACGGCGCGCTGCACGCTTCTCGGTTCGCGGCGGAGCACGAGGACCTCTTCGGACACCTCGACGTGATCGTCGGCGAGGAGATCTCGACGAAGGAAGGGCACGTCGTCGGCATCTTCCTGTCCGAGTGGATCCCGCCGGGCCTCTCCGCCGGTGACACCGTCGACGCGATCCACGCGCAGGGCGGCCTCGCGATCGCGGCGCATCCATACACGAGCTGGATGAAGTTCTCGGGCCTGGTCGGCGTCGGCGACCTGATCCAGAAGCTGCCGTTCGACGCGGTCGAGACCGTCAACTCAAACTTCACGGAGGTCTTCGCGAACCGGAAGGCGGCGCGCCGCGCCGGCAAGCTCGCGCGCGTCGGCTCCTCGGACGCCCACTTCCTGCACGCGATCGGCTGCGCCTACACGGAGTTCCCGGGAAGCGGCGCGGAGGGCCTCCGCACCGCGGTGCGGGAAGCGACGACGGTCGCAGGCGGCGCCTGCTACGGCGCGGCCACGCTCGCACGCTTCTGCGTCGACCGTCTCCGGAATGGAAAGTGGATCATCCCGCGCCGCCATCGCGTGCGCCGCGAGTCGCAGGCGGGCGAGCTCGAAATCCGCATCCACGAGGACTCGTCGCTCGACGCGGCGGTGCTCGCTCCGGTCGGGCGAATCGACGCGGCTTCGATGCCCGAGCTGAAGCAGACGCTGACGCTCCTCACGAGCGCGCGCGTCAGCGTGATCCTCGACCTCTCGGGCGTGCACTTCCTCGGCTCGCCGGGCGTGACCGCGCTCGTCGCGGGGCTGAAGGGCGCGCGTCAGGCGGGCGTCGGGTTCTGTCTCGCGAAGCTGTCGACGCCGTGCATCCAGACGCTGTCCGCGGCACGGCTGCTGTCGGTGTTCCCGCGCGCGCGCGACGTGGGCCAGGCGCGGAAGCAGCTCGGCGCGGACATGGCGGCTGCGGCGGGGTAGTCCGGGCAGCGCCTGTCTCGAAGGGGACCTTCCACCGCTTGTGTTGTCGGCAGATTTCGACGTAATCTGCCGACGTGCCTGGCGACCTATCTCGCCTCTTCGTCCCCCCGCGAGGCTCGTACTTTCTCTTCGGTCCGCGCGGCAGCGGGAAGAGCACGTGGCTTCGTCACCTCCATCCGGACGCGTACTGGGTCGATTTGCTCGACGAAGGTCGTTACCAGCGCTACCTCGTCGATCCCTCGCTTTTCTCTGCGGAGCTCGATGCGCTACCCCGAGGGGCGTTCGTCGTGGTCGACGAGGTCCAGCGCCTCCCCGGGCTCCTGAACGTCATCCATCAGAAGCTCGAGACGCGGCGGTTGCGCTTCGCGCTGTCTGGATCGAGCGCGCGGAAGCTTCGCCGCTCCGGAGTGAACCTGCTCGCGGGTCGCGCCGTTCGCAGGTCGCTCCATCCCTTCGTTCCCGAGGAGCTCGAAGGCTCGTTCTCGCTCGCCCGGACGCTCGAGTGGGGCGCGCTCCCGATCGTTTGGGCGGCTCCGGACAAGCAGGACGCGCTCGAAGCCTACGTGCAGATGTACCTGAAGGAGGAGATCCAGGCTGAAGCGGCGACCCGGAACCTACCGGGTTTCGCCCGGTTCCTGCCGATCGCGGGACTCTTCCACGGTCAAACGCTGAACGTCTCCGCGCTCGCGCGCGACGCCGGCGTCGCGCGTACGACCGTCCAAGGGTATCTCGAGATCCTCGAGGACACGCTGTTCACCTTTCAGCTGCCCGCATACGAGGCCCGGCTCCGCGTACGCGAACGTCGCCATCCGAAGCTCTATTGGGTCGATCCCGGTCTCGCGCGTGCCGTCATCGGCGATCGTGACGCGCCCGACGCCGGCTCGAGGGGCCGTCTCCTCGAGGGATGGATCGCACAGCTCCTCCGCGCGTATCGCGACTATCGAGGCATCTGCGACGAGATCGCCTATTGGGCGCCGGCGGAGAGCAAGACCACCGAGGTCGACTTTCTCCTGCGGCGCGGCCGGAGGCTCCTCGCGCTCGAGGTAAAGGCCTCACGGCGTTGGAAGACGGAATTCACGAAGGGACTGCGAGCCATCGAGGGCTTGTCCGGCCTCGAGCGCCGGATCGTCGTCTACCTCGGCGAGGAACGCCTCCGTCCGGAGAAAGGCATCGAGGCACTGCCGCTTGGCGACTTTCTCAGCGAGCTGGCGCGCGGTCTCGGGTGAGGGATGGGGGCGGGGTCGAGTCGAGCGTCGTCGTCCGGAAGCGTCCCTCCGGCGTCGTGTCGGTGATCGCACGGGTCAAGCTCGTCCGGGTCCAAGGCTAGCCGAGTGGCGCTTCACGGCCGCTTCCGTCCCCGGCTTCCGATCTCGTTCGGGCCTCGAACCATCGATCTCACTCTTCAGATTCGTGGCCTTCACGCGCGCATCGAGATCCTCGTAGATCACCAGCGCCTCGGCGAGACCTCGCCTCCTCGTACTCGAGCTGCCCGAAGTGCTCCTCGGCCCTTCGAAGGAGATCCTCGATGCCCTCCACCGTCATGCTGATTTCTCTAGGCGTTTGGCGGAGCTAGAGATACGACGGTCGAAACGGGAGGCCCCGAGCAAGCGGGCTCGAGCAAGGAGCAGCGATGACGGCACGGACCCCGGAGGATTGCGACCGCCTGTTCGGCGAGGGGATCAACGCGGGCGACGCCGCATCGGTCGCAGCACTCTACGAGGAGAACGGAGGTCTGGTGCTCGAAACCGGCGACGTCGCGACCGGACCGGCGATCCGCGGCTTCCTCGACGCTTTCGTCGCGATGAAGCCGCGCCTCGAGATGAACGTGTGGCGCGTCGTCCGGGCCGGCGACGACATCGCGGTCCTGTACAACGACTGGCGGCTGACGCTGCCGGGAGGCGACGGCGCTGCGGTCGTCTCCGACGGCAAGGCGATCGAGATCGTCCGGCGCCAGGCCGACGGGACCTGGAAGTTCGTGCTCGACGATCCTCGAGCGCGGGGCTGACAGACGGCCTCGGCGCGCTCCGTCGTCACGCTGCGGATGCCCACGTCGTCGGAGCTCCGAGCCGCAGACGCGATCGTCGTCGGCAGCGGCCCCGTCGGTGTCGTCACCGCGCGACGGCTCGCCGAGTCGGGACGCCGCGTCCTCGTCCTCGAGCAGGGCGTCGCGATCTCCGACCCGCCGGGGAGCCATCTCCGCAACGCCGAGCCTCTGCAGCGCGAGCCCGACGCGTTCTTCGCATCGGCCGATCCGCACTTCGACTACTTCGATCGTGCTGCAGCACCCGCCGGTCTCCCCGGAGCGTGCACCACCGCGGCCGTCGGCGGACAGGGCGTCCTCTGGACGAACAACTGCCCGCGCGCCGTGCGCGGGCTCGAGCGGCCCGACCTCCTCGCGGACGAGGAATGGGGGCGCTGCTACGGCGTCGCGGAAGCGTACCTCGGCGTCCACGCGGACGCGTTCGCGGGCTCGGTCCGCCAACGTCGGATCGCCGAGCGACTCGCCGCGGTGCTCGCGCCGCACGGAAGAAGCGTAATCCCGCAGGCGTTCGCGGGTCGCGTGCTCGGAGCCGGTCGCATCCACTACGGGGCACCGGCGGACGTGCTCGCTGCCGCCCCGCGCGACGTGACGGGGCGCATCGAGATCGCGCACGGGCCCGCCCTGCGGATCGCGGACGGCGTATGCGAGCTCGCGGACGGTCGTCACCTCCGAGCCGATGCGATCGTCGTCGCGGCGGGCGCCTTCGACACGCCGCGCCTGCTGCACCGGTCGGGCATCCGCCCCGCCGCGCTCGGGCGCGGGCTGACGTATCACCCGGTCGCGTTCGCGCAGCTCGTGCTCGACGACGCCCTCGTCGCCGGCGTCGACGAAGCCGACCTCCCGCCGCGCCTGCAGGTCCCTCCGACCGCTTCGCATCCGTGGAACGTCATGGTGCTCCGGGACACGAACCCGCTCGCGGAAGCCGCGTCCGAGCGCGACGTGGCGATCCGCCGGCTCGTCGAGATCCAGTGCTTCTGCCCGCTCGAGCCCGATCCCGCGCGAGCGATGCGGATCTCCGAGGACGGCTCGGTCTCCTTCGACGTCCCGTTCTCGGCGCAGGAAACCGAGCGCATGGCGGCGGTCGTCGACGACATGCACGCGGTCGCGGCGGCACTCGGCCGGTTTCGCTCGGGCTGCGAGCCGAGGTGGCTCGAGCTCGGCTTCGCGCACGTCTCGAGCGCTTCGCGCACGCTCGATAGCTGCGACGCACTACCCAAGAGATTCGCCGCGCGATTCGAAGACGACCGCTCGCGCGAGACGAAGGTCGCGAGCCGCGACGAGGCCGTCCTCAGAGCGGGATCGTGTGCTTGCCGGCGCCGAAGCGCTTCCCCGCGTGCTGGAACGGCACCGGGCTCACAACGACGAGGGACTTCTTCTCGGCGTTCGCTTCGACCTCGATCGATCCCGCCGCGCACGGCGCCGAGCCGCGCGCCCACGCGAGGTCGCCGAGCGCCGGATCGATGCGCGCGACCGCGAACCCCGGCTCCGCCGGCTCGATGCCGAGGACGCGCGTCGTCAAGTCACGCGTCGGCGTCGACGACCAGCCGTGGCTCACCGTACCGCCGTACCACGTCTCGGTCCACGACGTCGGACAGCGCTCGAGCGCGATCTTCCAGTCGCGACAGAGTGCCGCGATGCGATCGGCGCGGCCTGCCGCGACGACCGCGTCGTGCACGACGTAGCGGAAGAACGGCTGCGCGCGGACGATCTGACGCTCGGCGTCCCACCACGGCTCCGGATGTCCACGGCCGAGGTACTCGCCGCCGACCATGACCTCCGTGTTCGGCTCCGTCGGGCCGTCCGTGATGCTGAACGAAGCGTGCACGAGGTTCGGCTCGTCGAGCATCACCTCGAGGAGCCGCGGCCAGCGGGCCTGCGGCGCAAGGCGCCCGACGATCGCCGCGGCTTGCCCGTGCTGCGAAGCCATCGGACGAAGCGTTTCGCCGACGAGCGAGTCGGCATAGCGCCGCCGCGCCGGATCCCAGAGCTTCTCGAACGCCGCCGCGAGACGCGCGTGCGTCGCGCGGGCCCAAGCGGCGCGATGGGCATCGCCGAGCCACTGCGCCATCTCCGCAAGCTCGAGCAGAGCGCGTCCCCAGAGTCCGCAGAGCGGCGCACAAGCGCCCTCCGTGTACACGGAGGCCCAGTCGATGATCACCCAGCCGAAGACGTCGCGCGGCAAGCCGTCGTCCCCGCAGAAGGGGGCGAACCAGCGCACGACGCCCTCGACGACGGGAAGGAGCTCGGCGATCTCCTCGCGATCCCCGACCCAGCGGTAGAGGTTCCACACCGAGTGCACCCAGTGCAGAGCCCAGTCGGGGATGATCGTGAAGTCCGCCTGCTCGATGTCGCCGGCGACCGCCATCGGCAGCATTCCGTCGGGACGCGGCGAGGCGGTGAGCTTCGGATGCCAGCGCGCGAGCTCCCGGTCGGCGTTGGTCGCGAGATCGACCATCTGATGCACGACCGCATCGCCCGTCCACGCACGCTGCTCCCGCGTCGGACAGTCGACGTAGGAGTCGAGCGAGCAGAGGCTCACGGTACGACGACCGACTTGCCAGATGCGGTCGAGGTCGGGATCGGAGCACGCGAAGGAAGCGGAGCCGGCGACCGGGTACACGCGCTCGCGCACCGTCAAGCCATGAACGGTCGTGCCCGCGGGCGCTTCGACGCGGATGCCGCGGAGCCCGTAGAGGTCGAACGACTCGAGCGTCCGGCGCGTGCCGTCGCCCGTGAAGACGAGCCCCGTGTCGTGCTCGCTCGGCGCCGGTGCGCCGCTCGCGTCGAGGAACTCGGAAGGCTGCAGCGAGACCTGTGCACCGGCGGGGATCTCCGCGTCGAGCACGACCGTGCCGACGACGATCCGCTCCGTCGTGAAATCGCTCGCCGCGTCGCCGACGCGGCGGAGATCGACGGGCTTCGGCACGGGCCAGCTCGTGGCGCGCGCGTGAAGGGGACCGATCGGGAACGTCGGCGGCTCCGGTCTACCCGCCTCGCCCGTCGTGTGCGCGCGCCGCACGATCGCCGCGGGCCATCGCGTCGCGCCGGCGACCGTCTCGAGCCAGCCGTCGGGGAGCGCACGCGCATCCACGAGCTCGGGGCCTCTTCCCGAGATCAATCCGGCCGAGGCGGCAGCGCCCCAGCCTGTGAGGACGCTCGCCTGCCAGCTCGCGTCACTGACGAGCCACTCGTCCGCGTCCTCGCCGTCGCGCTCACCTTCGCCGAGCCGCGCCTCGAAGACGAAGCCGCCCGCACCGACGTCGTTCGCGTACGGCAGCGGCAGCCACCACGGCGTCGCGTCCTTGTAGAAGCACGCGAGCGCCGCGACGACATTCTCGCCCACGACGAGAAGCGGGGCGAGATCGACCACGTCGTACGGCTGCCGCCGCGGGTTCGAGCGAAGCGGGCCGCGCGCGACCTCGACGCCGTTCACGAAGAGGACGTAGCGCGAGACGGCGCAGATCCGCGCCGGTGCGGTCGGCGGCACGCTCGAAAGGGAGAACGCGCGCCGCACGCCGATGACGTGCCGTCCGTGCGGTGGCGCGTCGCCCGCAGTGCTCGCTTCGGCCCAGATCCAGCGTGCGCGCCACCGCCCCGGCGGGAACGTCGCCATCGCGATCGCGCCCTACCCCACCCAGGCGCGGGCGTTCCGGAAGAAGCGCATCCACGGACCGTCCTCGCCCCAGTCGTCCGGATGCCACGAGTGCTGCACGGTGCGGAACGTGCGCTCGGGGTGCGGCATCAGGATCGTCGCGCGGCCGTCCGCGGTCGTCAGCCCGGCGATGCCCGCGGGCGAGCCGTTCGGATTCGACGGATACTGCTCGCTGACGTCGCCGCGATTGTCGACGTACCGTGCGGAGACGAGACCGGCCTGCGTCAAGCGCCTCTCGCCGGCTTCGTCGCGGAACTCCGCTCGTCCCTCGCCGTGCGCGACCGCGACCGGAAGCCGCGCGCCCTGCATGCCGCGGAAGAAGATCGAAGGGCTCTCGTCGATCCGCACGAGGACGAGGCGCGCCTCGAACTGCTCGGAGCGGTTCCGCACGAAGCGCGGCCAGTCCTCCGCCCCGGGGATCAGCTCGTACAGCGCCGAGAGCATCTGGCAGCCGTTGCAGATGCCGAGCGAGAACGCGTCTGGCCGCGCGAAGAAGTCCGTGAACTGCGCGCGCAGCTTCGGCTGGAACAGGATCGACTTCGCCCAGCCCTCGCCGGCGCCGAGCACGTCGCCGTACGAGAAGCCGCCGCAGGCGATCGCGCCGCGGTAGCGCTCGAGCGAGTCGCGTCCCGCGAAGAGGTCGCTCATGTGCACGTCGACCGCTTCGAAGCCCGCGCGGTCGAGCGCCGCCGCCATCTCGACCTGCCCGTTGACGCCCTGCTCGCGCAGGACGGCGACGCACGGACGCGCGCCCGCGCCGCGGAGACGTGCCTCGTGACCGCCCGGGACGAGATCGAAGGGCACGTGCGCGTGCAGGCCCGGATCGCTCGGATCGAGACGGCGCGCGTGCTCCTCCTCGGTCGAGGTCGGATCGTCGCGCAGGGCCTGCAAGCGACGCGTCGTCTCGGACCAGGCGTCGCGCAGCGCCGTGCGGCTCTCGTCGAGGAGGACGCGGCCGCCGGCGCGGATCACGACGCGATCGTCGTCGCGCAGACCGCCGATCGAGCGCGTGAGCGGGATAAGGCCGTGCGCGCGCAGCACGCCGAGGACCGCATCGCGAGCCGCGCTTCGCACCTGCACGACGGCACCGAGCTCCTCCGCGAAGAGTGCGGCGATCGCGTCGCCGCTCGAGCGCGCGCTCGCGCCGTCCCGTGCGAGATCGATTTCGATCCCCGTCCGCCCGGCGAACGCCAGCTCGACGAGCGTCGCGAGCAGCCCGCCGTCGGAGCGGTCGTGATACGCGAGCACGAGGCCGTCTCGCACGAGCCTCGAGATCGCCTCGACGAAGCCTCGCAGCAGGACCGGGTCGTCGACGTCGGGCGGCTCCGTGCCGACCGCGCCGTACACCTGCGCGAGCGCCGATCCGCCGAGCCGGCTCTTCCCGGCGCCGAGGTCGATGAGGAGCAGCTCCGTCGCTCCGAGGTCGCCGCCGCTGCGAAGCTGCGGCGTGCACGCGCGCCGCACGTCCGGCACGCGCGCGAAGGCCGAGACGACGAGCGAGAGCGGCGCGGTCACGCTTCGCTCCTCGCCGCCCTCGCGCCACACCGTCCGCATCGACATCGAGTCCTTGCCGACGGGCACCGCGATGCCGAGCGCGGGACAGAGCTCGAGCCCGACCGCGCGTACGGCGTCGTAGAGGCCCGCGTCCTCTCCGGGATGCCCCGCAGGCGCCATCCAGTTCGCGGAGAGCTTGACGTCTTCGATCGTCGCGAGCCCGACCGAGGCGATGTTCGTCAGGGCCTCGGCGACCGCCATCCGCGCGGAGGCCGCGGGTCCGCTCGGACCGGCGAGCGCGATCGGCGCACGCTCCGCCATCGCCATCGCCTCGCCCGCGTAGCCGTCGTAATCGCTGACGGTCACCGCCGCGTCGGCGACCGGAACCTGCCACGGTCCGACCATCGGATCGCGCACGATCTGCCCGCCGACCGTGCGATCGCCGATCGTGACGAGGAACGTCTTGTCTCCGACCGAAGGGAGCCGCAGCACGCGCAGCGCCGCCTCCCGCACGTCGATCCCCGCGGTGGAGAACGTCTCGCCCGAAAACGGACGATGCTCCGCGAAGCGCTGCATGCGCGGCGGCTTCCCGAGGATCAACGAGAGCGGCAGGTCGATCGGTCGGCTCGCGAAGAGGCGATCGTGCAGCTCGAGCCGGTCGTCCGTGACCGCTTCGCCGACGACCGCCCACGGTGCGCGCTCGCGCGTGCAGAGCGCCGCGAACTCTTCGAGGCGGTCGCGCTCGATCGCGAGCACGTAGCGCTCCTGCGCCTCGTTGCACCAGACCTCGAGCGGCGACATCCCGGGCTCGTCGTTCGGCACGTCGCGGAGCTCGAAGACGCCGCCACGATCGCTTCCGTGCACGAGCTCCGGAAACGCGTTCGAGAGCCCGCCCGCGCCGACGTCGTGCACGGAGAGAATCGGGTTCGCGTCGCCGAGAGCCCAGCAGCGGTCGATCACCTCCTGACAGCGACGCTGCATCTCGGCGTTGTCCCGCTGCACCGAGGCGAAATCGAGGTCCTCCTCGCTCGTGCCCGCGGCCATCGACGAAGCGGCGCCGCCGCCGAGGCCGATGCGCAGAGCCGGTCCGCCGAGGAGGATCAGTGGCGAGCCCGCGGGAATCTCGCGCTTCTCGACGTGTCCCGCGCGAATGTTGCCGAGCCCGCCCGCGATCATGATCGGCTTGTGATAGCCGCGCACCTCGACGCCGTTCGGTCCGGCGACGCGCTCCTCGAACGTGCGGAAGTAGCCGAGGATCGCGGGACGACCGAACTCGTTGTTGAAGGCGGCGCCGCCGATCGGGCCCTCGAGCATGATGTCGAGCGCGGACGCAATGCGCGCCGGACGGCCGTGGTCCTTCTCCCACGGCTGCTCCGCGCCGGGGATGCGCAGGTTCGAGACGGAGAACCCGGTGAGCCCCGCCTTCGGCTTCGCGCCACGTCCCGTCGCACCCTCGTCGCGGATCTCGCCGCCGGACCCCGTCGCGGCGCCGGGATACGGCGAGATCGCGGTCGGGTGGTTGTGCGTCTCGACCTTCATCACGAAGTGGACCGGCTCCTCGTGCGCGCGATAGACGCGCGTCTTCGGGTCCGCGAAGAAGCGCCGCGCCTTCGCGCCCTCGGCGACCGCCGCGTTGTCGCGATACGCGGAGAGGACACCCGCGGGCGAGCGCTCGGTCGTGTTGCGGATCATCGCGAAGAGCGAGCCCTCCTGCGCGCGTCCGTCGATGATCCAGCTCGCGTTGAAGATCTTGTGGCGGCAGTGCTCGGAGTTCGCCTGCGCGAACATCATCAGCTCGACGTCGGCAGGGTCGCGGCCGAGCTTCCGGAAGCTCGCGTCGAGGTAGTCGATCTCGTCCTCGGCGAGCGCCAGGCCGAGCTCGCGGTTCGCACGGACCAGCGCTTCGCGGCCTTCGGCGAGGAGCGGCACGCGCGAGAACGTGCGCGGCTCGGCGACGGCGAAGAGCCGCTCGGCCTCGGCCGGCGCGGCGAGCGCCGTCTGCGTCATGCGGTCGTGCAGAAGCGGAGCCGCGAGTCTCCGGAGGACGTCTTCGGACGCTTCGCCCGCGATCCGATACTCGATGCCGCGCTCGAGTCGGCGCACCTTCTCGAGCCCGCAGGCGTGCGCGATGTCCGTCGCCTTCGAGGACCAGGGCGAGATCGTACCGAGGCGCGGGACGACGAGGAGAAGCGCGCCGTCGACGTCCGCTTTCGCTCCCGCCGCGGGGCCGTAGCGAAGGAGCCGCTCGAGGATGCCGTGCTCCCGGTCGTCGAGGGCACCCGCGACATCCGCGAGGTGGACGAAATCCGCGGCCAGTCCGCGGATGCGACCGTCGGAGGCGCGAAGGCGCGCGAGGATCCGCTCGAGCCGCGCCGGCGAGTGAGCGGGACCTCCGCGCAGGATCAGCATGGCGCCGCGTCGGAAGCGTGCGCGCGCGCGAAGCCGGCTTCACCTGCATTCGTCGCGGCGCGGAGTGCGGCCATGCCTGCAGGAGGAACTACCAGACGACGACGCAACCGCCAGGTCGCGGTTCCACGAGCGACGTGTCAGGGATCGACTCAGGGATCGACTCAGGGATCGACTCAGGGATCGACTCAGGGATCGACTCAGGGATCGACGTAGCCGAGCGCCTTCAGACGCGCGCGATCCTCGGCCGCGATCGAAGGCAAAGGCGAAGCGCCCGCGCTCGCGCCCGTCGCGTCTGCGGCCGCTTCCTGCACGCGCGGCGGCGGCTCCGGCCGCGCCGCGAGCGGCGTGAGCTTCTCGACCACGTCGGGACGACTCGAAGCGAGGTCGTGCTTCTCGTCCGGATCCGCGCGCACGTCGTAGAGCTCGGTCTTCCCGTCCGATCCCTGGATCAGCTTCAAGCCGTCCTTCTCGACCGCGACGAGCGCTCGATCGAACTCCGCGAGCTTCGGCGAGCCGTGGCGGCGGAGCTGATCGAGGTGGACCTCGTGCGGCACGGTGTACTCGGTGAGCGCGCGCTCGCGGCGCTCCGACGCTGCCGCGCGGAGCGACGCTTCGACGGGCGCCGGAGCACTCTCCCCCGTCAGCTCCAGGAGCAGGCGGAAGAGCTCTGCCGTGGAGATCGTCTCCGCGACGCGCGCGGGCGGGATCGCCTTCGGGAAGACGACGATCAGCGGCACGTGCGAGATCGCGCCGTGCACGTTGAACTGGTGGCCCATGCGGCCGTGCTCGCCGAGGGACTCGCCGTGGTCCGACGTGATGACGACGATCGTGTTCTCGAGGACGCCGCGCCGCTCGAGGTCCTCGAGGAGACCGCCGACGGCAGCGTCCCAGTCATAGAGGGACGCGTCGTAGAGCGCGACGAGCGCTTCGAGGTCCTCGGGCTCCCAGCGGTACGCTCCGGCCATCCACGCCATGTTCGCGCTCTGCAGCACCCTCCGGGAGCGCGCGTCGAGCTTCGGTCCCATCACGCGCTCACGCGCTTCCCGTGACGGCAGCCAGATCGTGTGCGCCTCCATGTAGTTGATGAAGGCGAGGAACGGTCTGCCGGGCTTCCGCTGCTCGAGCCACGAGACGAGCGCCTGATGCGCGGTCTCGCCGGCGACCTGATAGGCCCAGAGCGCCTCTCGATCGATCTTGCCCTTCGCCGTCGCGGCGTTGACGTCGTCCTCGACGATGCGAGAGCGGATCGTCTCGGCGATGCGCTCCCGCCAGCGCGGATCCCAGGCATGCTCGACGACGGCGAAGCCCTGCGTGAGCCCGGTGCGCTCCGTCAGGAATGGATTCGCCGCGAACGCGAAGGTGTCGTAGCCTGCGGCGGAGAACACCTCGGCGATCGTCGTCTCCTCTTCGGCGAGCCGGCTCGCGGGCCGGTCGACGCCGTGCGCGCTCACGTCGCGACCGGTGAAGAGGCTCGCGTGCGCCGGCAGAGTCCAGGCCCCGGGCGAGATCGCGCGGTCGTACACACGGCCGCGCGCGCCGAACGCGTCGATCCGCGGGGTCGTCGTGCGCTCGTAGCCGTAGGTGCTCATGTGGTCGGCACGCACGGTGTCGCCGAGCAGGATCAGGACGTTCGGCGGAGCTTCCGCTTCGGGCACGAGCGCGCCGCCTCGGTCGCACGCGAGAACGAGGAGAGCGCACCACAGCGCGCCGCGCGCGGGGCGCAGGAACCTGCGAAGCATCGAAGCGACGATCCTACTCCGGCCACGCCGCTCCGGCCACTGGGGTCAGGCGAAGCTCTCCGGGACAGAAGAGATTGCCGGCGGGCGGCGCTACTGCGTGATCGGTGGCGCGGCGCTCGCCGCTCACGGATACGCTCGATACACGGTCGACGTGGATCTTCTCACCATGGATGCGCGCGCGCTGAGCGACGAGCTCTGGCGCGGAGCCGCTCGCAACGTCGAGATTCGACTCGGGGATGCGACCGATCCGCTGGCGGGGCTGGTCCGTTGGCGCACCGATCCTCCGCACGATCTTCTCGTCGGTCGCGGATTCGCGATGTCGACCGCAATCGATTCCGCGGTTTTCGAGGCGACGCTGGGCGCCCCTGTCGCCAGCGGCCGCCACCTCGAGAGGTCGATCCGAACCGGGTACCTCTGCGCCTACGAGCCCGATTCCGGGGATCCCGCCACGTGGAAATTCTGAGCCGCTGCGAGGCTCGCCGGTCTCACGTGTGTGCTAGTCTCCCGGCTTGATCGAACGCATCCAGGAGCTCGAATCCGCGGCGTTCGACGCGTGGCCGGCCGACGAGGTCTTGACGCTCGGCGGCTGGCGCCTGCGCTTCAATCACGGCGTCACGAATCGCGCGAACTCGGTCTGGACGATCGCGTGGGACGGAACTTTCCCGCTGGATCGCGTGCTCGACCGCGTCGAAACCATGTACGCGGAGCGCGGCTTGCCGGCGCAGCTCCAGATCACCGCGGCCGCACTTCCGGCGAGCCTCGACGACGCGCTCGCGCATCGTGGCTACGAGGCGCGTCTCGGCACCGAGGTGTGGACGACGCCGCTCTCGCGGCTCGCCCCCGATGAAGCGCCGCGCGAGATCGAGGTGCGCTGCTCGACGGACCTCGACGAGGAATGGTTCGATCTCTCCGGACGGCGCGGGCGGTTCCGGGGCGAGGAGATTCCGGTCTATCGCCGCATGATGGAACGCCTCGTCGGCCGCGCCGGCTTCGTAATCGCCCGGCGGGACGGCGTGCCCGCGGCAACGGGGCTCGTCGTCGCGAGCGTCGGGCGCGTCGGGGTGTTCGCGATGCGGACGCTCGAGGAGCACCGCCAGCAGGGCCTCGCGCGCGCCGTTCTCGCGGCGATCGGCTCCTTCGCCGCCGCGCGGGATGCTGCCGAGCTCTATCTCCAGGTCGAGACGGACAACGAGCCCGCGCTCGCGCTCTACGCGCAGTGCGGCTTCCGGCGCGAGTACGGGTATCACTACCGCCGCGCGCCGACGCGGTGATTCCGGTCCACATTCCGGTCCACATCCGGTCTGGACTTACGGCGCATGCGAATGCGATGACCGGGACCGGCAATGCGACGGCGCGGTGGATTCGGAACGGCGGCATCGACACGCTGCGCCTCGGGGCCGGTTCCGGCCGGGCTGTCGAGTGTGCTCGTCACGGGCGAGGGAGCGGCGTTGACCGATCGTCCCGACGGGTTACCGGCGCCGCCCCTGCCGACGCCGCTTCGCGTGCAGCTCCGGAACGACGTCGGGACGTGCTGTAAGGCGCGGTTCGGTTCGGTGCGCCGCGGAAGAACAAGCCGGGGGTGTTCGAGGCGAAGTCGGCGTAGAGCGGGCTGCCGCGCGTGGCCGAGGGGATGGCCGAGGGAGTGACCGAGGGGATGAACGAGCGCTGGAGCGAGGAGCGAGCCTGGGCGTGGCATGCGGCGCAGCCGTGGCGCTTCGGCTGCAACTTCATCCCGAGCAACGCGATCAACCAGCTCGAGATGTGGCAGGCGGAGACGTTCGACCCGGAGACGATCGACCGCGAGCTCGGCTGGGCCGCTGCGATCGGCATGAACGCGGTGCGCGTCTACCTGCACGATCTCCTCTGGCGCGGCGACGCGGCGGGGTTTCTCGCGCGCATCGACCGCTTCCTCGCGATCGCGGACCGGCACGGTATCGCGACGATGCTCGTCCTCTTCGACGGCGTGTGGGATCCGTTTCCACGCCTCGGCCCGCAGCGTGCGCCGCGACCGCGCGTGCACAACTCGGGGTGGGTGCAATCGCCGGGCGTCGAGATCCTCTCCGATCCCGCGCGGCACGGCGAGCTCGAGGCGTATGTGCGCGGTATCGCGAAGCGCTTTCGGGACGACTCGCGCATCCTGGTGTGGGACGTGATGAACGAGCCCGACAACCCGAATCCGGTGAGCTACGCCGCACACGAGCCGAAGGAGAAGGCTTCTCTTGCCTTGACGTTGCTCCAGCGCGCGTACGGCTGGCTCCGCGTGGAGGGCGTGTCGCAGCCGTTGACGTCAGCGGTATGGCAGGGGGACTGGAGAGACCCGGCGAAGCTCGGGCCGCTCGATCGGTTTCTCCTCGGCGCCTCGGACGTCGCGAGCTTCCACTGCTACCTCTCGGCGCCGCAACTGCGCCGCCGCATCGAAGCGCTCGCGCCGTATGGGCGACCGCTCGTGTGCTCGGAGTTCCTCGCGCGCTCGCTCGGGAGCACGTTCGCGGAGTGCTTGCCCGTGTTCGCGGAGACGGGGATCGGCGCGTTCTGCTGGGGGCTCGTCGCGGGGAAGACGCAGACGATCTACTCGTGGGACTCGTGGGTGCGAAGGTACGAGGACGAGCCAGAGGAGTGGTTCCACGACGTGCTGCGGCCGGACGGCACGGCGTACCGGCGGGAGGAGGTGGAGGTGATACGGGCGAATCGCGGGGGTTGACGACGCGCGCTAGTAAGACCGCGGCCCATTCGCGCTGGAGGAAGGTGAACTGGCTCATGCCGACGAGAGCTCCTCGCACAGGTCGACGAGCGGTACCCCTTCCACGCCTTCGGCGAGGGGGAACCGTTCGGTGCCTCCATACACGACGAGGCGGCGATCCGGGCGCACCGTTTCGCAGGCGAGCTGGAAGCCGCGCTCGATCCTCGGCGCGAGGCCACGCTTGATCTCGATCGCCCACGGCTTGCGCCGGCCAGGGAGCTTCAGCAGCAGGTCGATCTCCGCTCCGACCGCCGTGCGAAAGAAGTGCGCGTCGGTGTCGGAAGGCGCTGCCGCGATGAGGGACTCGATCGCGAGGCCTTCCCAGCTCCCGCCCGACACCGGGTGCGAGAGCAGCGCCTCGCGGTCGCCGATGCCGAGCAGCGCGTGGACCAGTCCACTGTCGCGCACGTAGACCTTGGGCGACTTGACGAGTCTCTTGCGGACGTTGGCTTGCCAGGGCGTCAAGCGTCGCACGAGCAGCAGGTCCACGAGGAGGTCGAGGTAGGACGCAATCGTCTTTCCGTCGACCGCCAGCGCCCGCGCGAGCGCGGCGGCATTCAGGAGACCGCCCTGCTGGTGCGCGAGCATCGTCCAGAGCCGGCGCAGCGTCTCCGCGGGGATGCGCGGCCCGAGCTGCGGGATGTCGCGCTCCAGGTACGTGCGGGTGAAGTCCGTGCGCCAGCGAAGACTCGCGGCGTCGGAGGCGGCGAGCAGGCTTTCGGGGAAGCCGCCGCGCAGCCAGAGCGCGTCGAGGCGCTTGCGACCGACCTCGCCCGCGTCGAGCGGGCCGAGCTCCAGATGGCGGATGCGTCCCGCGAGCGACTCGCTGGATTGCTTGAGGAGATCGATCGACGCCGAGCCGAGGACGAGGAAACGGCCCTTCCCGCGCCCGCTGCGCCGGCCCTTGTCGATGAGCCCACGGAGGCTCCGGAAGAGTTGCGGGGTGCGCTGGATCTCATCGAGGATGACGAGCTCGTCCTCGTGCTGGGAGAGATAGAGCTCCGGCTCGGAGAGCTTCGCGCGGTCGCTCTCGGATTCGAGATCGAGGTAGAGGGACGGGCGGGTCTTGGCGACCTCCAGGGCGAGCGTGGTCTTGCCAGCCTGCCGCGGGCCGAGCAGCGCTACGGCCGGGGCTTCGGCGAGGGCGGTGCCCAGGTCCGCGAGGAGGCGGCGGGGGATCACGTGTGCAATTATGGATCTTTGCTCCAGAACTGCAAGAATGCTGCGCCCAGCCCAGGTTGTCCGTGGATCGGTGTGGACCGCCGCTTCCGCATTGGACGCCGGACACGAAAGCCTCGACTGGACGGCGCTCGGCGAAGCGCTTCCGCTCGAAGTCGAGCGGCTCGTTCTCGGCGAGGGCGACGAGGCAGGGTGATGCAGAGGAGTTTTTAGGGATGCCGTTAGACGGAACGATCGCGCTCGCTATCGATTGTGGCAGTAGGCGCAGTTCCCCGCGCCGCCGAGATCGGTGAAGGCCGGGTCGTTGGCGGGATCGTCGTCCTGATAGAGCGCCGCGCGTGCGGGGGCCTCTTGGACGAGCTGGCGCGCGCGCTCGAGGAACTCGGGCTTCCAGCCGCTCGACTCACCGAAACCGACGGCGGTCTCATACGCAGAGACGGCGTCCTCCACACGGCCGGCCTTGGTGTAGAGATCGCCGAACAGGACGAACGTCCCCTCGAGGTTGTGCGGCGCGAGGCCCTCGTTGAAGCAGATCTCGGGCTGCATGAAACACTCTTCGAACAGGGTCGGGAAGACGTCGTCGAGCAGATGGAGGATCGTCGCATAGTCGGGGCTCGTGGGCGCCGCGATCGGAGCGAAGCCGAACGGGATGAAGCCGTTGAAGAGGGCATCCACTTCGGCGGCATCCTCCATCATGCGGCGGCCGCGCTCGGTCGTCCGGCTCTCGCCGAACGCGACGCCCTTCTTGTAGATCGCCGCGCCGGCGAAGCCCGGCACTCGGCTGTCGTCGGCAAGCCCACCCAAGCGGAGCGGCAGCGCTCGCTCCATCGCAGAGGTACTGGCGAGGATCTCGCGCTTGCCCGCAAGAGATACCCGGCGCTGGTCGGGCTCCATGCGCTCGAATCGGTAGAGACGCATCATGCCGGTCAAGAAGTGGGCGCGGCCGTCGTAGGGGTTCCGCGACGTGGCGCGCGCGAGCGCAGTGAGCGCGCCGTCGCTGTCCGCGACGTCGCCGAGCATCGTGTCCCAGAACGCCGCTTCCGCCGCGGCAGACGCGCGGCTCGCACGCGGGCTCACGACGGCGGCGGCGCCGTTTCGCGAGAACGTGTGAAAGCGAACGAAGAACTGCTGATCGTCGACCGAGAAGCGGACGTGGGCGAATCCAATCGGGCCCGTTACCGGCGTATGCCCGGGAGCCGCTGCTTCGATCTGCAGACCGTCCGGCCCGAAGCGGACGGTGCGGATGCCCGCGACGGCGCCGCTCGAGTCGCGATAGACGAAGCCGCGAGCGGTCTTCGTCCAGCTCTCGCACGGCAGCGCCGCCTCGGCGTCGCCGACGAAGCGGCTGTCGCGGTAGGACGAGATCCGCACCCGCGACACGGCCGGGCAGCGCGGATCGCGCGGCGCCTGCAGCGCGCGATCCGCCCCGACCCGGATCCGGGCGTATCCCTCCGGACCCGAGACGAACGTCGCCTCCTTGTCGACCTCGAGGAGCGCAAAGCAGCTCGCAACCGACGGGACGGACAGGAAGAGAGCGACGAGAAACGCAGTCAGGGGAGCGTGCACGGACGTCCCGCCTAACACGGCCACCCGATGCGTGCGAGATCACTTCTTTCCGATCATGCCGGAGGCAGCGAGAGCTTCGATCTCGTCCGCGGAGAGGCCGAGCCAGCCGCCGTACACCGAAGCGTTGTCGGCGCCGAGCGCGCGACCGAGGTGACGCACGCGACCGGCGTCTCGCGAGCGACGCGGCAGCGGCGCTGCCAGCAGCATCGCACCTGCCTCGGTATCCTCCATCTCGACCAGGCTGCCACGCGCACGGAAGTGCGGGTTCCGCGACACGCGCAAGGGGCCCTCGATCGCGGCGACGGAGACGCGCTCGCGCTGGAAGGCCTCGACGACTTCCGCGCAAGGGCGCGCGGCGATCCACTCCGCGACGAGCCGGTCGAGCGCTTCCGCGTTCTCGACGCGAGCGCGGCTCGTCGCGAAGCGCGGATCCGAGGCGAGCTCCGGACGCCCGATCACCGCGAGCGTGCGGTGCGCGAGGTCGTCGGTGCCGGCCGTGAGCGCGACCCACTCGCCGTCCTCCGTCGCATACGCGTTCCGCGGCGCCATCGTCGGGAAGCGGTTGCCGTGACGGCCGGGATCGACTCCCGTCCGCGCCGCCTGCGTGATGCGCGCGCCGAGGAGTGCCAGGACCGGCTCGTACATCGCGACGTCGAAGAGCTCCCCCTCGCCGCCGGTCTCGCGCGAGCCGCGCGAGCTGCTCGCGTCGCGCGCGTACAATCCGAGGAGCGCCGCGATGACCCCCTGCAGGACCCCGAGCACGTCGCCGAGCCCGACGGGGGAGAGTCCCGGAGGACCATCCTCCTCGCCGGTCAGCGCGGCGAGACCCGCGGCCGCTTCCGCGAGCGTGCCCGAGCCGACGCGCTCCGCCCACGGCCCCTCGATCCCCCAAGCCGTCAAGTTGACGGCGACGAGGCGCGGATGTCGCTCGCGCAGCGAGGCCGCGTCGATCCCGAAGCGAACCAGTCGGTCCAGCGAGTGCGCGCTGACGAGCACGTCCGCACGGCCGAGCAAGCGATGCAGCACGTCGAGCCCCGCCGGGTCCGTCAGATCGAGCGTCACGCACTCCTTGTTGCGATTGACGAGCTTCCACTGCAGCGCGACGCCGTCCTCCGTGACGAGCCGGCGCAAGGGATCGCCGCGCGGCGGCTCGACCTTGATCACGCGCGCGCCGAAGTCGCCGAAGAACGCCGCTATCTGCGGAGCCGCGGCGAGCGTGGCGACGTCGACGACCGTGAGCCGCGAGAACGGCATCGCTCACCGGCTATCCGCGCCGGCGGATCGTTTCAAGACGCCTGCGACCGGGAAGCGCGGTCGAGCGCGTAGTAGGGCGTCTGCATCCCGTTCACCTCGAGGTGCTGCAGGTACCGCATGCCGAGGCGCTCGAGCACGCGGCGCGAGCCGAGGTTCGGCTCGTCGAACCCGCCGTGGATGCGCTCGAGCCCGAGCACCTCGAAGCCGTAGGTCAGGACCGCGCGCCCCGCCTCGGTCGCGAGCCCCTGTCCCCACTGCGTGCGATCGAGGCTGTAGAGGATCTCGACCCGGTCCGTTCCCGGCACGTTCCGCAGGCCGCACACGCCGACGAGATCGCGCGAGCCGGCGCGGCGCAGGCCCCAGAGCGCGAAGCCCTTCTCGGCGTGGTCCTTCCGGCTCTGCGCCGCGACCTCTGCGACGGTCTCGAGCGGCACGGGGAGGTCGTCCCAGAGGTAGAGGCGGACGTCGGGCGCGTTCCAGTGACGGTAGAGCGCGGGCACGTCGCTCTTCCCGATCGGCTCGTACGAGAGGCGCGCGCTCCGCGGCGAAGCGACGCCGCCCGGCACGACATCGGCGTGGCGGACGAGCTCGATCCCCTGCTCTTCCACGAGCCTTCGGATCGCGGGCGACGTGAGCGCCGCGAGCTCGCCCGCGTGATCGTAGCCCGGCATGCGGCGCCGCATCTCGGGCGTCGCGGACTCCGCGGGATGGCAGTAGAGCTCGCTCGTCCCGCGCGGCAACGTCGGAAACAGTGCGCGCAGATACCGCTCGTCGCAGTGCCCCGTCTGGTGCAGACCGAACACCGGCTCGATCGTGACGACGCCGATCTCCGCGAGTCGCCTCTTCGCCCGCGCCGCGAGCGCGCGGAACACCGCCGCCTCGAGCCCCTTCCGCACGCGATGCCGGCGATCGTACGCGAGGTTCTGCAGGAGCGGATCGTGCGTCGAGCGGATCACGCGAATGCCGAGCTCGCCCGCGAGGTCCGCGAGCACGTCGAGCACGGTCGGATGGAGGTGCACGTTCAGATGCCCGTCGACGTGGTCGAGCGGCAGCCCCGTCGCACGGAACGCTTCGAGCTGCGCGCGGATCTCCGCGACGAGCGCGCGCCGGAACGACGAGCGGAAGAAGTACTCCATCCCGGCGAGGATCGGGTCGTCACGAAAGCGCCGATCGGGGAGGACGAGGCCCGCGGCAGTCGCCGGATCGGAGAGCGCGCTTCCCTGCACGAGCACGAGATGGAGACCGACGCCGAGACGCGGCTCGTCCTTCGCGAGCGCCACCGCCTCGGAGGCGTGCATCTCGGCGATCATCAAGCTCGTCGTCGTGAGGATGCCGTCGCGGTGCGCGCGGACGATCGCGCGGTTCACCTCGGGAGCGAGCCCGAAATCGTCGCCGTTCACGACGAGCCGACGGCCGGCTCGTCCCGGCGCCGTGCTCATGCCTCTTCGGTCCCCACGGCGAGCGCGCGAGCGCGCTCCAGGTCCTCGGGGAAGTCGATCTCCGTCCACGCGAGGTCGTCGGCGGGCTCGAAGCCGACCTCGACGCGCGCGAGAAGCTCCGGATAGACCTCCTCGTGCTCGAGGTCGACGTCGCCGCGCTCGACGCGCTCCGCGAGAAGACCGAGGAGCACGCGGCTCGCTTCGGCGGAAAGACGAAGGAAGCCGATGGACTCGCCGAGCTGGTCGTACGCGCCGCGCGGAACGCGTGCGATGTCGACGACGCGCTCGCCGCGCACCATGAGCATCTGCTCCTCGCCGGTCGCTTCCGCGCTGCCGTCGAGCAGGAAGCAGCTCTCGTGCGCCGAGCCGACGAGCCGCGCGATCATCTCGTCCGGCCCGAAGACGTCTGCGTCCATCACGAGGACGGGGCGATCCGCTTCGAGATGCTTGCGCGCCGTCCAGAGCGACAGGATCGCGCCGCGCCGGTAATCGGGATTCCGCAGGATCTCGACGCCCGCCGCGCCGGCGAAGAGCGCTTCGATGTGCTCCGCGCCCCAGCCGACGACGATCACGATTCGCTCGACACCGGTCGCGCGGAGCTGGCGGACGAGCCGGCCGAGGAGCGTCTCGCTGCGGACCTGGAGAAGGGCCTTCGGACGCTCTCCGAGCTCGGCGCCGAAGCGCCTGCCGACGCCGGCAGCGAGAATGATCGCGGTGGGCTTCACGCAAGCACACGATCGCGGTGACGGAGTGCGCTCGCAAGCGTGCCACGCCGCTTCCCCCGCCTTCGTCACGGGTTGGTCGCCTCTGCATGTTCAATTGAATGGCCTTTCACCGCGTGGCAGCCTGCCCCCGTCAAGGACAGAACGAGCGCGAGTCCGATGAGCGCCCCGGCGCGCAAGCTCAGCCGATCGCGCGCGCCAGCGCCCCGAGGAACCGCTCGAAGTCCGAGCGCTGGAGGGCACCCATGTTCGCGACGCGGAAGATCTCCCGTCCGAGCGCCCCCTGCCCTTCGTAGATCACGAAGCCCTCGGCCTTCAGGCGATCGTGCAGCGTCTCGTAGACGACCCCGCCCGGCAACCGGAGCGACGTGATCGAGCTCGAGCGGAGCGGCTCGGGCAGGAGCATCTCGAGCCCGAGCGCCTCGAAGCCGGCGCGAAGCTGCCCCGCCGCGCGCGCGTAGCGCTCGACGCGCGCCGCGACCGTCTCCTCGAGGAGCTCGCTCAGCGCCTCGTCGAGCGCGTAGAGGATCTGCACCGCGGCCGTGAACGCGACGCTCCGGCGTGCGTGCGCGGCGTGATGTCGCGGCAGGTGCAGGTACACGGTCCGCTGCGGGAGCGCGGCCATGCGCTCCATCTCGCTCCGTCGCGCAAGGACGAAGCCGATTCCCGGAAGCCCCTGGACGCACTTGTTCGCGACGCCGACGCAGATCCCGACGCCCCACGCGTCGAGCTCGATCGGATCGCCCGCGAGCCCGCTGATCGAGTCGACGAGGAGGACGCGGCCCGCGTCGCGCACGACGCGCCCGACCTCCTGCACCGGATTGACGAGCCCCGTCGTCGTCTCGTGGTGCACGAGCGCCACGACCTCGATCGCCGGATCCGCCGCGAGCGCACGCGCGATCGCCTGCGGATCGGGACGCTCCGTCCAGGCACACGCGAGCGAGACCACCTCGATGGCGTGCGCCTCCGCCATCTCGCGGATGCGCTCTCCGTAGACGCCGTTCACGACGACGAGGAGCTTCCTCCCGGGCGTCACCGCGGAGCTGACGGCCGCCTCGAGCGCGAGCGTGCCCGACCCGGTGAGCGGCACCGCGACCCAGTCCGCGTCCGGCGCAAACGCTCGAACGAGCTTCGTGCAGACCGAGTCGAGCAGATCCGAAAACTCGGGCTCGCGATGGCAGAGATCGCCGCGTGCGAGCGCCGCGGTGACGCGCGGGCTCACGTTGACGGGACCCGGATTGAGGAGGATCAACGTCGGCTCGCGAGCGCACCGCGCATGCGCGCGGTCATCTCCTCGGGCGTGAACGGGATGCGCGGCGCGGGCGCGCCCGACTCCGGCTCCGTCTCGACGAGGAGGAAGCCCGGTCCGTCGGCCGCGGCGAACGCGGCGAGCTCGCGCTCGATCGCACTCGCGTCGCGCACGCGCTCGACGCGCCGATAGCCCGAAGCGGCCGCGATCTCCTCGAGCGCGACGCGGCCGGAGATCGTCGGCTGGTTCCCCGTGCTCGCGTAGACGCCGTTGTCGACCACGACGTGCACGAAGCGGCGCGGTGCCGCGACCGCGATCATCGGGAGCGATCCGAGGTTCATCAGCACGTTGCCGTCGCCGTCGAGCACCGCGACCGGCTGCTCCGGCTTCGCGAGCGCGATCCCGAGCCCGATCGACGAGGCGAGCCCCATCGAGCCGATCATGTAGAAGCACTCCGGCCGGTCGCCGAGCGCGCACGCCCAGCGCGAGAGGAAGCCGTTCGCGCAAACGAGCGCGTGGCCCGAGAGAGGGGGCAGGATCGCGCGGACTGCGGCCTCGGTGGTGAGCTTGGTCGTCACGCGAAGACTCCCGGGGGAACGACGAGCGCGACGGGCCGGCCCGTCTCGTCGAAGCGCTCGCGCGCCCATGCGACGTCGGCGTCGAGCTCTCGCTCGCCGAGCGTGCGCCAGGGAATCTGGTACGCGTCGAGGATCGTCGGCATCACGCGTCCCATCACGAGGTGCTCAGGCGCGTCCGTTCCGCCCTGCCCTCGCCACGTGATCACGAGCAAGCACGGCATCTCGTAGATCTGCTGCAGCGAGCCGAGGGCGTTCAGCGACACGCCGAAGCCGGAGTTCTGCATCAGGACGACCGGGCGCTTTCCCGCGAGCGCCGCGCCGGCCGCCAGGCCGAGTGCGGCGTCCTCGCGCGTCTCGGGGACGTAGCCGTCCGCTTCGAGCGCGCGGAGGACCGAGGCGATGAGCGAGCACGGAACGCCGGTGAAGAAATCGAAGCCGGCGGCACGGAGCGAAGCTGCGAAGTCCGCTCCCGCGAAGCGTGCGTTCGAGGACGGCGCGCTCATGCCTCCGCCTCGACGTCGATCGAAACGACGTCGCCCTCCACGCAGACCGCATAAACCGTCGCGCGTCCGGGGCGCGCGCTCTCTCCCGTGGCGAGAGAGAACGACCAGCCGTGCATCGGGCAGCGCACGACCGGCCCCGCTTCGGTCTCCTGAAGCGTGCCGCGGATCAGCGGCCCGCCGCGGTGCGGGCAGCGGTTCCCGAGCGCGTAGATGCGCCCGTCCACGTTGAAGACGGCGATCTCGAGGTCGCCCGCCTCGACGAGACGGCGCGCCCCGGCGGGCAGGCTCGCGAAATCGATCTCGATCGGCATGTCTCCTCGCGACGATCGCGGTGGCAGCGCCCGGGCGCAAGCATCCCAAGATCTTGCGACTTCCCCGCACGTGCGGTCCCGGAAGATCATGTCTCGAGAGCCATGTCGGCTTCGCTCGCTTGCTCGACCAATCTCCATCTTGCCCGCCCCCGGGGGCCCCTCTACCGTGGCGGGGTCTCGTCTGCCCGAGCAGGCTGCCCGGCGGCTTCTTCTCCATCGATCACAGTCCCCGTCACGGAAGCTGAGCCGTGAATCGAACGCATCGCCCCTGGTTTCGCGCGACGTGCTTGATCCTGAGCTACCTGCTCTACTTCGATCTGCTCGCGTCGTCGGCGCTCCAGTGGGTCGAGCGACGAGGCTTCTCCGGTGCCGACGCCTCCGCCAGCGCGTCGGCTTCCCCCGAGGAACCAAGTGCTCCAGAACGCGTCGCGGAAGCGTCGCGGACGATCTTCGTCAGCGCGACCGATCCCACCTGCGGCGGTCGATCTCCGTGCTTTGCGCAGATCCAGAAGGCGATCGACGCCGCGATCCCAGGCGACCACATCGTCGTCTTCCCCGGCCTCTACCCGGAGCGCCTGCGCATCATCGAGAAGAACCGGCACGCGGCCGCCTCGGAAGCCGACCGGATCAAGCTCTACGCCGATCCGCTGGCACCCGTCGGCAGCGTCGTCGTCGGACCGGCCGAGGACCAGCCGTGCTCGCTGCGTCCCGCTCTCGAGGTCCTGCGCTCGAAGTTCGTCACCATCGAGGGCTTCGACTTCCGCGACGCCGGCGCGCGCGGCGTGGTCCTCCGCGGCGAGGGCGGGACGAACCAGGGCATCCACGTCCTGCGGAACCGCATCCACGGCGAGCGCGACGTGCGGTGCAGCGGCGGCGTCACCGTGTGGCAGGGCAACGCCGACGCGGTGATCGCGAACAACCTGATCTACGCGAACCGCGGCGAAGGAATTCCGGCTCTTCTCGGAAGAGTGTGGGTCGAAGGCGGGCCCTGAGCGCCCGGAAACCCGCGCCAGGAGCGAACGAACGCGCGGTTGAACCCCACCGAAAACCTGGCACGATTCCGCGATGCGGCGAAGAGGGGCTGGGCGGCTGTCAGATACGTATCGATTCCCCGGGTTCCGCCCGCTCGCGAGGGTGGTAGGGATCTTCGGGAAACCAAGGGCGCGGGTCGTGACCCTCGTCCGGCGCTCAAAAAAACTCGCTGCGGTGCCTGCGGTCGGGCGCGGCGCGGATTCTACGACCGGACGATGCGCCGCGTCCGCGACCTCTCCTGTGGCGACGCGCACGTGTTCCTCGAGTTCGAGGTTCGGCGCGTAGCCTGCCCGGCCTGCCGCGCCGTGAAGCGGGAGCGCCTGCCTTTCCTTGCTGCGAATCCGTTCTACACCAAGCGCTTCGCCTTCTATGTCGGGGCGCGCTGTCGCTCATCCTCCATCAAGGACGTCGCCGCCGAGCTCGGTCTGCACTGGGCGGCCGTGAAGGAACTCGAGAAGGAGTACATGCGCGAGCAGCTCCGCCGGGTCGGCACGCCGGCACCGAGGATCATCGGCATCGACGAGGTGTCGATCCGGAAAGGAAAGGTGTTCCGCATCGTGGTGAGCGATCTCGTCCGACATCGTCCGATCTGGTTTGGAGGGAGGGACCGCACCGAGCCGAGCCTCGAGGAGTTCTTTGCTCGGCTTGGACCGAAGAAGGCTGCTCGCATCCGCCTCGTCGTGATGGACATGTGGCGTCCGTTCTACAACGCGGCGCAGAACTGCGTGCCGCATGCCGCGATCCTCTTCGGCAAGTTCCACGTGATGCGTCAGCTCGGCGAGGCGCTCGATGAGGTGCGGCGCAGCGAGTACCGCCGGGTCTCGGGCGGCGAGCGGCGGTTCATCAAGGGGCAGCGCTACAACCTGCTCGCACACCGGGAGAATCTCACGCTCGACGGTCGCAAGGCGCTCAGGACCCTGCTCGCCGCGAACAAGCGCCTGAACACGGCCTACCTGCTCAAGGAGTCCTTCGGGCAACTCTGGGACTACCGCCGCGAGGTGTGGGCGAGGCGGTTCTTCGAGAATTGGCGCGCCGCGCTTCGCTGGCAGCGCCTCCAGCCCTTCGAGAAGTTCGCCGCGATGATCGAGCGCCATTGGGATGGGATCGCGGCCTACTGCGATCCCGAGAACAAGGTCTCGCTCGGCTTCGTCGAGGGCCTGAACAACAAGATCCGGGTCATCCAGCGACGCGCCTACGGCCTCCGCGACGAGGAATACCTCCGGCTGAAGGTGCTGACGGCGACGCTTCCGAAGAGATAGCGCTCGCGTCATCGCAAGCCGCTGGGTCCTGTTCTCGGCACTCGGTCGACGGCGGGGACGAGCACGCGGACCACGCGACGGCTCCGACAACGACAGGCTGGCCACGGCGGTCGCGACCGGACCTCCGCCACGGCAATGCCTTGCGCCAGCGCTCGCGATGCGAAGGACGGTGCCAGAAAACGCGGAGAGCCGGCAGCGAAGGCGAAGCCGCCACGTGGCAGGCGAGCGGCGCGCAGCCCGAGCGCGTCTTCGGCGAGGAGCCGTTGGCGGCCGCGGAACTCGATGAACCGGCCGACGGGGCAGAAGACCAGCACGCGATTGCCGGCGTACCGGGTCAGCTCGCGGTACTACGCCGCGAAGGTCGGCGCTCGGGCGAGGCGGACCGAAGACCACCGCGGCACGGGTCGCCAGGTCTCGTCCCGCGAGAAGAGCGCAGCGAGCCATGGCTCGCTGGACCAAACGGTCGTCCAGTCGCGCCGCGAAGCGCCGTGGCAGAGGTGGCCGGCGTAGGGGGCGAGTCGTGACCGGAGTCCCTCCATGCTCGCCTTTCCAGCGGAGCGTAGCTCGAGGACTGTCGCGTTGCTCGGCCTGCTTGGCGACCGCGCTGCCGATGCCCACTCGTGCACCGTCCGGCGCAGGCGCCCGATGGTCGAATGGCGCGGCAGGCGATGGCTCCGGAACGTTCGCCAGCCGACGAAGTCGGCACCGCGCCCTGCGGGCTCGGGCTCGTGGGTGCCGGCCCGTAGAGCCAGGTGCAGGCGCTCGGCGAGGAATCCCTCGATCTGCACGCGCCACTCTGCAAGCTCGCTCCGGTCCGGAGAGAGCAGCACGAGGTCGTCCACGTATCGGACGTAGGACTTCACGCGGAGCCGTCGCTTGACGAAGTGGTCGAGCTCGTTCAGGTAAACGTTTCCCCAGAACTGGCTCGTCAGGTTGCCGATCGGGAGCCCGCGCTGGTTCTCTTTGCCGAAGAGGCTCTTGCGGTCGGGCACGGGGTAGCCCGGCTCGCCGGGGCGACCTGCCGCGCGCGCCGCTCCGGGGCCGCGGGTGCGAAACACGTAGTCCCGCGTCGGATCGTGGAAGAGGATCGTGCGGGTGAGCCAGCGCACTTCCGGGTGGCGGCACGCGCGCGCGAGGATCTCGTAGAGCGTCTCCTTGTGAATGGAGGCAAAGAAGCTCGCCACGTCGAGCTTGAGCGCCCACGCCGGGCGGCGTCCGTTCGCCGTGACCTTGCGCAGGAGGTCCATCAGCCGGTCGCTCGCGGCGAGCGTGCCCTTGCCCTCGCGGCAGGCATAGGAGTCGTGGATGAACCGGCGCTCGAAGAGCGGCTCCTGCCAGGAGACCAGCAGGTGGTGCACGACCCGGTCACGGAAGCCCGCCGCGAAGACCTCGCGTGGCTTCGGGCCGTCGGTCACGAAGCAGACCGAGCGCCCTGGCCGGTAGGTGTGCTCGCGCAGCTCCTTCTGCAGCGCGAGCAGGTTCGCCTCGGCGTCGACCTCGAAGCGAAGCGCGTTGATCGTATTGCGCTTGCCCCGGCGACAGCGGCGGTACTGCCGCCAGAGCTCCGCGAAGGAGTACGGGTCGGGGCCGATCACGAGCCGCCGCGCACCGCACGGACGTAGTTGTCGTTGCTCTTGTTGTCGTTGTTCACGTTGCCGTCGTTGAAGTTCACGTTCCAGGCGTTGTCCGGGTCGTTGGAGTTGGTAGACGACGACCAGTAGAACGACGACACGCTCGCCCCCTCCACTTGCTCCCGCGGGGCTTCCACCACCTGGATGGGCCGTCCGCGGACCCGGGCGGCTGGCCCCGCCGAGACGGGGGAAGCACGCCCTTGTGCCTTCGCCCCTTCGAGGGCTCCGGCGCCGTCGCCCGAACCCGGGCGGGAGGAGGACCTCGTGATCATGGCGCGCTCGGTTCCGCTATCCCGCCGGGAATCGCGGGCCGACTCTGGCCATGCCCGCCGCGCTGATGGCGGAGCCAGCCCTCGTTCTGCCGGGCGATCTCCACCACCAGCGTGACCGCGTGCTGAAAGCTCGAGAGCTTCTGGAAGGCTTGCCCATCGTGGGCCAGCCGCAGCAGTGCCTTCAGCTCCTCCAGCTCCTCACGCAGCTCGAGCAGCACCGGAGCCCTCTCCCGGCGCGAGTTCGCGCGCACGACGAGCCTCAAGCTCCGCCGTGCCGCCTCGCGCAGATCCGCGCCGAGAGAGTACTTGTGGTAGCGGGGAAAGCCGCGCACGACCTGGTCCAGGTAGAGACAGAGATCGTAGGTGGCCTTGTAGATGGGAAGATGCTCGCTCTGCGCCATCGCTTCCCCCACCCCGGTGGCCTTCGCCACGCGAGAATCGCGACCGGCCGGCGCTCACGCGCCGGCCGGAATCAAAGGATCAACAGACGAAGGATCAAAGGGTCAAGCTCACGAGCCGCCGCGCACCGCACGGACGGGGCCGGCGGTGCTCTTGTTGTTGTAGCCCACGAAGCCGTCGTAGAAGCCCACGCCCCAGGCTTGGCCCGGGACGCTGGAGATGGTAGACGACGACCAGTACAACGACGACACGGTAAATCCTGGAATCGACGTGCACGGGTTCATGGTGCAGCTCCCGTGCTGCGCGTCCAGCACCGATCGCAGCTCGCCGATCGTCGGCAGTCGCCAGTCGCACTTGCCCGCAAAGCAGCCCGTCGTCGTGCTACCGTCCGCCGATACGCCTCCGTTGAGCGTCCCGAGGAACGCCGTGAACGCGGTCCCGTTCGGCGTCGTCCCGCCGGACACAGTGTTCCAGGTGTACTCGTTGTCCTTGTCGTGCACGCTCGCGTCGTCGGTCTTCAACTCCCACTGAAGCCCGTTGTTCAGGTCGGTCGCAGTGCCGTCGGTGTTGTCGAGCCAGCGGCACGATGTGCTCTTCTTCGCCGCCGCCGCGTCCGCCTTTGTGATCGACTTGTCGAACTTCTCCTCGCACGTCGCCACGTCCGGCGTCTTGCCGAGGACCTCTTTGCGCCGCTCGCCCTCGATGCAGAAGGCCCGCTTGCGCAGCGCGTTCAGCTTCGCTGCCTGGCACTCCTCCTCGGCGGTCGGCGCGGCTCCCGCCGCGCTCGCCAGCGCCAGTGACAAGACCAGGGTCCAGATCGTCGTTCGCATCATCCAGTTCTCCTTTCACCCGGCTCGAATCGTGGGTCCGTACTTCTATCGCTACGGCACCGTGCCGGGGAAGTCATGAAATGAACTGAACCCTCGAACGTCGCACCGCGCTGGCCGGGGTTGAGACGAAGCCCGGCGAGTCAAGTGCACGGTGCCCAGGAGATTCGACGCTCGAGCGCGGTCCCGACCGTGGCTCGGCGAGTCCAAGCAGCCTCCCGGCGCGGACCCCAGCGCCAGTGGGACGAATTTCGCGCCGATTCCACCCACACAAACCCGAGAAGACCCGGAATTCGCATCAAGGACGGCGGGACGGGAACGCACTACGTCGTCTCGAACACGATCTTCGGGAACCGCCGCGGCGGCATCGAGCTGACGCGCAACCACGCCGTCTCCCTACGGTGGTGGTCCCGCCGCCTTTCCGGTTGCTCGGGACGCCGCACGCGGGATAGACGATCCGGTGGGATCGCTCGGCTGTCCGGGCTCCAACTTCCGCGAGCGCATTCTGACAAATCGGCCGTTCATGGTGACTACGCTCAGAATCGCGACCGGCCGGCGCTCACGCGCCGGCCGGAATCAAAGGATCAACAGACGAAGGATCAAAGGGTCAAGCTCACGAGCCGCCGCGCACCGCACGGACGTAGTTGACTTC